>JAGRMG010000263.1 GCA_020441385.1 Paracoccaceae bacterium | reverse complement strand
TTCTCGAACTGGGCATAGCCGAGAACCCGGTCGACGCCTTCGATGGCGATCGGATCCTCGATGCTGAACTGCAAGGTCGTGTCCAGTTCCTGCTTGAGCTTCTTGGCGACCTCGATGCTGTCGCTGGCGCGCGAATGTTCCTCGATCAGCTTGCGCGCGGTGCCCAGCCGGCTGCGCAGTTCCAGGAAGTCGAACGGTTTGGTCAGATAGTCGGTCGCGCCCGAGGTGAAGGCCTGATCGACGTATTTCTTTTCCGACATCGCGGTCAGCATGATGATCGGCGTATCGCGGTACTCGGGTATCTGGCGCACCTCGCGGCACAGCGTGATGCCGTTCATCTTGGGCATCTGGATGTCGAGCAGCAGGCAGTCGAAGGGCTTCTCGGCCTTGTCGATCAGCCGCAGCGCGTCGATCCCCGACGAGGCGATCGACACCTCGTAGGTGCCCAGCGCGTTCAGCGCGGTCTTGAGCAGTTCCAGGATGCTGGGTTCGTCGTCGACGACCATGACGCGCATCTTGGGCGTCTTGCGCGGCGCGCGCTCCGATTCGCCGAGCGTTGCGCGACTTGTCCGTTCGACAGGAATCGACATGGTTGAGTGGCCTTCATTCAGTATTCTCAGGATTAACCAATAATTGCCGAATCCGCCGAGAAAGAGGCGCAACCGTGACCTTCGGACGACTGAAGGCGAAAGATGCGCATCGGACGCCACTGTCAATCCGGATCGGGCAGAGTAGAGAAAAACCGTTTTATATCAATTTGTTGATCTCTCCCTGAGGCTTTGTGCGATGGGGAAAAATATGCCGAAAATATGCGGATTTTCTTGCACGCGCGGCTGTTGCAAGCAGATTGGGGATTGTGGCCATGGTTAGTATGCGGGCCGGCTCTCCTGGCCGGCTGGTTGCCGCACCGGGCGCGAATCATGCCGCGGTAGGTGCTGTTTGCGGCCCGACCATCGCCCCGGCGACGGCGGCGGGCGATGCGGCCTGCGCGCCGCGCGCCGGCGGGGTGGGCCGACCGGGCGCTACATTGCTGGTCTATAGCCAATTCTTATGGTCGGGCATCCGATTTGAAATGGCTTGCCGCGCTCTCGCGCAATAGGCTTTGACGAGGCCCTTGTGCAATCCCGCCCTGGCCCCTGTGGAGACAGTTCATGACCCGCAACAAGACCGCACTGGTGATCAGTGCCCATGCCGCCGATTTCGTCTGGCGCTGCGGCGGTGCGATCGCGCTGCACCAGCAGGCCGGCTACGAGGTGACGATCGCCTGCCTGTCCTTCGGCGAGCGCGGCGAAAGCGCCAAGCTGTGGAAGCAGGAGGGCATGACGCTGGAGCGGGTCAAGGATGCGCGCCGCGCCGAGGCCGCGGCCGCGGCGGCCGCGCTGGGGGTGCACGATATCCGGTTTCTCGATCTGGGCGACTATCCGCTGGATCTGGGTGCGGACGCGAAGGCGCGGATGGTCGATATCATCCGCGAGGTGCAGCCCGCATGGATGATGAGCCATTCGCGCTGGGATCCGTACAACACCGATCACATGAACACGACGCAATTCGCGCTGGAATGCCGGATGATCGCGCAGGCCTGGGGCCACAATCCGGGGCAGAAGGTGCTGGGCGCGCCGCAGCTCTACCTGTTCGAGCCGCACCAGACCGAGCAGATGGGCTGGAAGCCGGACGTGTTTCTCGACATCACGCCGGTCTGGGAGAAGAAGCGCGCCGCCATCGAGTGCATGGCCGGGCAGGAACACCTGTGGAGCTACTATACCAACGTGGCCGAGAACCGCGGCAACCATTTCCGCCGCAATTCCGGTGGCCAGGCCGGCGGGCGCGACTGCCGATACGCCGAGGGGTTCCAGTCGGTTTTCCCGCGCACGGTGGACGAATTGTAGGGCGGCGAGTGCGAATGGAGGGATCGACATGGGGGCCGACACGGGGATTGTACGCCAATCCGTCGAGCGCGCGGATCCGGCGCTGATCGCGCGGCTGGGCGCGGCCGGCGTCGCGACGGTACACGAGGCGCAGGGGCGGCGCGGGCTGATGGCCGCGCGCATGCGCCCGATTCAGCAGGATCTGGGCATCGCCGGGTCGGCGCTGACGATCTCGGCGCCGCCGGGCGACAACTGGATGATCCATGTGGCCATCGAGCAGTTGCGCGAGGGCGACATCATGGTGCTGGCGCCCACCGCGCCCTGCGACATGGGGTATTTCGGCGACCTGCTGGCGACCAGCGCCATGGCGCGGGGCTGCCGGGCGCTGGTGATCGACGCCGGGGTGCGCGACACGCGCGACCTGCGGGCGATGGGGTTCGGGGTCTGGTCGAGCGCGGTGTCGGCGCAGGGTACGGTGAAGGAAACCGTGGGGTCGGTCAATGTTCCGGTGGTCTGCGCCGGTGCCCTGGTCAATCCCGGCGACGTCATCGTTGCCGATGACGATGGCGTCTGCGTGGTGGCGCGCACGGACGCGGCGGCGGTGGCCGAAGCCGCGCGGGTGCGGCTCGAGGCCGAGGAGGCCAAGCGGCGCCGGCTGGCTTCGGGCGAACTGGGGCTTGACATATACGACATGCGCGGGCGGCTGGCCGAAAGGGGGCTGCGGTATGAATGAGCGTTTCGGATCGCTGGCGCGATCCGACCGGCCGGGGGGCGTTGC
>JAGRMG010000262.1 GCA_020441385.1 Paracoccaceae bacterium | reverse complement strand
CTGCGGCGCGGCGGCGGCGCGCGATCGCGTGGCGCGGGCGCTGGCCGATCTCGGCCCGGGACTCAGCGACGTCGCGCTGCGCTGCTGTTGCCATCTGGAGGGGCTGGAACAGGCCGAGCGCCGCATGGGCTGGTCGGCGCGTTCGGGCAAGATCGTGCTGCGTATCGCGCTGCAACGGCTGCGCCGCCACTACGACGAGACGCACGCCGCCGGCCGGATGATCGGCTGAGGCGCGTGGCAAATGACGACGGGCCCGCGCTGCGGCGGGCCCGTCCGGAATGTTTTCAGTTGGTTACGCCTTGGACTTGAGGTAGTCCAGAACGGTTTCGGGCGAGGAGACTCCATAGGGGTCGGAGCCGCAATTGTCCTCGCATCCCGGCTCTTCGAACCAGGCTTCGACGACGCCGTCATCGACGACGGCGGCATAGCGCCAGGACCGGGGGCCAAAGCCGAGATTGTGCTTGTCCACCAGCATGCCCATGCGGCGGGTGAAGTTGCCGGACCCGTCCGGGATGACCTTGACGTTCTCAAGCTTCTGGCCGCGCGCCCAGGCGTTCATGACAAAGCTGTCATTGACCGACATGCAGTAGATCTCGTCGATCCCCAGCTTCTTGAATTCGGGAAAGCCCTTTTCGTAGCCGGGCAGCTGGTAGGTAGAACAGGTCGGCGTGAAGGCGCCGGGAAGCGAGAACAGCACGACGCGCTTGCCCTTGAAATAGTCGTCCGTGGTCATGTCCTGCCAGCGATAGGGGTTGTCGCCCCCGACGCTTTCGTCGCGCACGCGGGTGTGGAAGGTGACGTCGGGAAGTTTGACTCCGGCTTGCATCTGATGCTCCTGTCGGTTTGTTGTTGCGAGCGAGATTTAAAACGATTCTAAAACGGGTTCAATGGCTGTCGTTGCCGCGAATTGCCGCGCCCCTGTCCGGCGGACCGATGCGCGCCTTGCCATGCGCTCGATGCAGGGCCGCGATGCATGGCAATTGATGCATTGCGCGGGCACCTGTGCTAAGTCGCGCGGGCCGAATGCCAAGCCGAGGGCCCCCGACATGCGAGACCTGAAGATCCCCGAGCAGCGCCACCCCGAAAAGGCGCACCGCCCCGACAATGCCCAGCCCAGGAAACCGGACTGGATCAGGGTCCGGGCGCCGGGCGGCAAGACCTATGCCGAAACCCACAAGATCATGCGCGACAACGGCCTGGTGACGGTCTGCGAAGAGGCGGGCTGCCCCAATGTCGGCGAGTGCTGGTCCCAGCGCCACGCCACGATGATGATCATGGGCGACATCTGCACGCGCGGCTGCACCTTCTGCAACATCGCCACCGGCCGGCCCGAGGGTCTGGATGCGTTCGAACCGGGCCGGGTGGCGCAGGCGGTGGAGAAACTGGGGCTGAAACATGTGGTGATCACCAGTGTCGACCGCGACGACCTGGAAGACGGCGGCGCCGAGCATTTCGCCCAGACCATCCGCGCCGTGCGCCACCGCAGCCCCGCCACCACGATCGAGATCCTGACCCCGGATTTCCTGAAATGCGCCCCCGAGGCGCTGGAGACGGTGGTCGCGGCCCGTCCCGACGTGTTCAACCACAACCTTGAAACCGTGCCGGGGCTTTACCCCGAGGTGCGCCCCGGCGCGCGCTATTTCCACAGCCTGCGCCTGTTGCAGCGGGTCAAGGAAATGGATGCGACCATGTTCACCAAGTCCGGCATCATGGTGGGCTTGGGCGAGGACGCGCAGGCGGTGCGCCAGGTGATGGACGACATGCGGGCGGCGGACGTGGATTTCCTGACCATCGGCCAGTATTTGCAGCCGACCCCGAAACACCATGCCGTGCACCGGTTCGTGACGCCCGAGGAATTCGCCGGCTATGAACGGGCGGCCTACGGCAAGGGGTTCCTCATGGTGTCGGCCACGCCGCTGACCCGGTCTTCATATCATGCGGGCGACGATTTCGCCCGGCTGCGCGCGGCGCGGCTGGCACGGGCCTGATCCGCGCGAGCGGCCGGGACATGCTGACCGCGGTCGCGCCGCCTGCGGCGGCGCGATGCCTCCGGCGGGGATATTTTGGGTCAGAAGAAGCCGTTTGCGGCGGTTTGCGCGGGTTCGGTCGCGGCTGGTCGGTCAGGGCAGGGCCTTGACATAGGCGGCGATCGCCTCCCGGTCGGCCTTGCTCAGATGCGCGAGATTGGCGATGACCGCGACCATCTCGCCGCCGGCGCTGTCGTAATCGGGCGTGAACCCGGTTTCGAGGTAATAGGCGATGTCGGCGGCGCTCCATTTCAGCTTGTCCGGGGTCAGGGCCGGTATCGTGCCCTTGCCCGAGGGGTTGGGCGCGCCCTGCATCCAGCGCGACCGGTCCAGACCGCCGGTCAGGTCGCGCGGCGTGTGGCATTCGGCGCAATGGCCCAACGCCTCGACAAGATAGCGGCCGCGTTCCAGTTCTGCATCGCCGCCGGCATCCAGCACCCAGCCGGGCGACATGTTCAGACGTTTCCAAAGGCCCAGACCGCGCCGGATGGTGAAGGGAAAGCCGAGCTCATGGGGCAGGCTTGCCGCGTCCGAGGCGGGCAGGGTGTCCATGAACGCCTTTAGGTCGGCCACGTCCTGAAGGCTCATCCGCTGATAGGTGGTGTAGGGCAGGGCCGGATAGAGATGCTGCCCCCCGGTTCCGACACCGGCGATCAGCGCATTGGCCAGATCGCCGGACGACCAGCCGCCGATACCCTGATCGGAGGGCGAGATGTTGGGCGCCACGAACGTGCCGAACG
>JAGRMG010000056.1 GCA_020441385.1 Paracoccaceae bacterium | reverse complement strand
GGTCGAAGACACCGGCGCGAAACACCGCATCAAGCGTTTCGGGCGGAAATCCCACGAGCTTTTCGCCGCCCGGGTCTGGCCCCGAACAGGCGATCACGACATCGCCGCCGGGGACGAGAGTCGACGCTAGAGCGACAAGCGCGCCAGCCCCCTGTGCCTTCGCGACGCGGAACCGCCCCTGGCATTCATGCCGCCCCAGCCTGGTCGTGGCGGTGATGAGAACGTTCTCGCCCATGGCTGCGAATTCGCGGGCCAGCGCGAATATCAGGCTGGTCTTGCCGCCCGCGCCGCAGACGCAGATCATCCGTTTCCGGGCAAGGTTCAGCCCTTGCACCAGCATCCTCAGGCCGGGGCGCGGTTGACGTGGGCAACCACGCATTCAAGGACCGATCCGGAGATCGTGCGCGCCTTTTCGGAGATGGTGGCGCAATAGTCCTGCTGCCCGCGGGGGTCGATATCGCCAAGCTTGAGCCCCGCCGTCACATGCGTGCCGGTACGGATCAGCCCGCGGATCATGCCGTCGATCTCGACCGTGACCGGCCGTCCGGCGACCTCGCCGGCTATATCGCCCCGGCGAAGGAATGCGCCGATCTCGGTACGCCCGCGAAAGACGCCGTCGCAGGGGGCACGCAGGATCCGCCGGCCGGTTTCGCCGGCGATGGCGCCGGGAATCCCGGTATCGGCTGCGGCGGTGCCGCTGTCGATGATCCGCCCCAGATCGTGACCGCGGTTGGTTTCGATGACGCGGTGGCAATCGGCGCCGGCGGTGAATCCGGGGCCAAGCGCGATCACGAGGCCGGCATCGCCGATCGCAGTGCCGATATTGCGCTTGGCCAGGATCGCATCGACGACGACATCGGGGCGCGCGGCATTCGCCCGGTCCCAATCGGGCACCAGCATCACGGCGATCCGGCCGGCCGCCCATTGGCCCTGCATCTGCCGCGCATCGCACGCCCGCCCTGCGGTGACGCCCTGGACCGACGCGGTGCCGGCCCGCAATGCCGGACAGAACGACACCTGGCGGCGCACGCAAAGCGGATTTTCAAGGTCGAGCATGCAGATCCGGCGGAAGTTGGCGCGATAGAGACGGACCGCGACGGCGCTGGCCATTTCCCCGGCGCCGCGGATCAGAACGAACGGCGACAACGGCACACCGGCCGCCGCACCGGCCGCGCGCGCCTCGATGCAAAGGTTGCCGGGCATCGCGGTCACTCCCGGATGATCCGCTTGGCCTTGCCCTCGAACCGGGGCAGGCCGCCGGGCTGGACGATGTCGATCTGCGGCGTGATGGTGACGCGTTCCCTGATCATCCGCACCAGCCGTTCCTGTGCCTCGACAAGCTGCGCCATCTTCGGTTTGCTGCTGGCCGGCTCGACCCGGATGATCAGGTGCCGGCCGCTGCCGATCTTGGGAATCACCAGCTGATATTCGCACGAGAATTCGTCGATGCAGCGCAGCTGTTCCTCGATCTGGGTGGGAAACACGTTGACGCCGGCATACTGGAACATGTCGTCCGACCGGCCGACGACGCCGCCGATCAGGCGCACGCCGGCGCGGCCGCAGGCGCAGCGCGACCTGTCGAACCTCACCAGATCGTGCGTGCGATAACGGATCAGCGGCATGCTTTCGCAGACCAGGTTGGTCAGCACGAGTTCACCGATCTCGCCATCGGCCACCGGTTCCTGTGTCTCGCGGTCCAGGCTCTCGGCGATGTACATGCTTTCGATCACATGGGTGCCGGCATGTTCCTGGCATTCAAAGCCGAAATTGCCGATCTCCGTCGATCCGATATCGTCGAAGACTTCCGCCCCCCAACCTTTCTCGAGCGCGCGCCGCGTTGCCGGAACATTGGCGCCGGGTTCGCCGGCGACGACCATCTTGACGATCGGAGAGTTCACCAGATCGACGCCGGTCTGGCGCGCGATCTCGGCCAGGTGCAGCAGGTAGGACGGCGTGCCGCAGATCGCCGTCGCCCCCCAGTACAGCATCTCGCTCAGCCGTTCGGGGGTTCTGAGACCGCCGCCGGGAATGATCGTCAGCCCGGCATGCTCCATCGCCGCCTGAAACCCCCACCATGCGATGTACATGCCGTAGTTGAACGGCACATACAGCACATCGCGGGGGGTCAGGCCGTAGCCGCAGCGAAAGTGCTGGAACTGCTCGGGATAGTTCACGAACCAGTCCCGGTGGCTCAGCATCACCTTGACCGGCTCGCCGGTCGTGCCCGAGGTCCGGAAGATCCGTACCGACTGTTCGCGCGTGATGCATCCGACATCGCCCCAGGGCGGGCAGTCGCGCTGCGCCTGGCACAGCTCCTCCTTCTCGGTGAACGGAATCCGCTCGAAATCGCGCATGGTGCGGATATCGTCGGGCGCGATCCCGGCACCGTCCAGCTTGCGCCGGTAGAACGGGCTGTTGGCGTAGACGTGGCGCAACTGCCCGCGCAGCTTGTCCATCTGGTGCTGGCCCAGCAGGTCGCGGTTCATGCATTCGAGGTCTTCGCGCCAATAGCTCGCCGGTTTGGCCATGGGCGGTGTCCTTTCGAGTAGGTGCATTGCCCGCTACCCTGCCTTTTTCTGTTCCAGCTTCTGCAAACCCGACAGGATCTTTGCCGGCGTGAACGGGGTCGAATGCAGGCGGACGCCGGTGGCATCGTAGACCGCGTTGGCCATTGCCGCCAGAATGGCCGAAACCAGACCTTCGCCGACTTCCTTGGTGCGATAGGGCTGGCCGACCTTGTACTGTTCGGTGATGACGTCGGCATCCTCGGAAATGGCCATGTTGTGAATCGTCGGCATCCGGTAGTCGAGCCAGTTGGTGTTGAGCGTGCTGCCGTTGCGCGTCACCACCTCTTCCATGAAGGCGTGACCCAGCGCCATCGACACCTGGCCATCGACCTGCCCCTTGACCAGCCCGGGATTGACCGGAAAGCCGCAATCGTGGACCGTCAGCGCCTTGATCAGCCTGGCCTCGCCGGTCTCGATATCGACTTCGACCTCGGCCACCTGGACGCTGAAGGCGTAGTTCTCGCTCCAGCGGCCCTTGGTCGTGGCCAGGCTGGGATGCATCGGTTCATCGCGCATGGTGCGCCAGAAGCCCTCGCCGATGATGGTGTCGCCGCGATGGGTGGCGACGCTGGCGGCGATGACCTGGCGATAGCTGAGGCGGTTGTCGGGGTTCGAGATGCTGATCACCATCTTGTCTTGCAGACGCAGGTCGGATTTCGGCGTGTTCATCTGCTCCGCCGCGACCTCAAGCAGCTTTTCGCGGGCGTTGCCGGCGGCCTCGCGCGAGGCGTTGCCGGTGACATAGGTCATGCCGCTGATCCAGGCGCCGATATCCTGCGGCGTGGTGTCGGTGTCGGACGTCACCAGCTTGATGTCCTCCATCTCGAGGCTCAGCTCTTCGGCGACGATCTGCGAGATGACGGTCTCGGCCCCCTGCCCGACGTCCAGCGCACCGGTCAGGACCACCGCCGAACCGTCATCGTTCATCTTGACCATGACGCCGGAACCGTTGGGATAGATCAGCGAACCGGTGAAATACGAACTCAGGCCGATGCCCCAGCCGCGGCGCTTGCTGCCGGCAAGGTCGGCCGCCTTGCGGGTCTGGCCGTAATTGCGCAGGAAATCGGTTTTCTCGGCGGCCAGCCGCAGACAGTCCTTCAGCCCGGCCTGGTGGACGTTGTCGCTGTTGGGCAGATCCTCTTCGGGGTCGCGGGCGTTGTTCATGCGGATGGTGACCGGGTCGATCCCCAGTTCCTCGGCGATCATGTCCATCTGCGATTCGATGGCGAAACGCACCTGCGGGCAGCCATGCCCGCGCTGCGGGGCACGGGTGGTGTAGTTGGTGTAGACCGAATAACCCTCGTACTTGAAGTTGGGGATGCGGTAGGGCGCCATGGTGAACCCCCAGCACAGAAAGATCACCACTACCCCGCTGCCGCGATGGGCGCCGGCGTTGTTGATGATCTTGATCTGCTGGGCGACCAGCACGCCATTCCTGTCCACCCCGGTCTTGAGTTCGACGGTCAGCGGCTGGCCGTGGCGGTAGGCCGAGAATATCTCTTCGCGGCTGGCGACGATGCGCACCGGGCGGTTGGTCAGCATCGACAGGCGCGAGGCGGCGTATTCGTGGGTATAGAGGTCGATCTTGCCGCCGAAGGTGCCGCCCGTATAGGTCTTGTGGATGCGCACCGAGGAAAACGGCAGGTCCAGCACCTTGGCCAGCTTCGAGCGCTTGACGAACGTGCCCATCGACGAGGTCCAGACGTTCAGCTTGTCGTTTTCCCAATGCGCCAGCGTCACATGCGGTTCAAGATAGCCATGGGTGCGCAGATGGCTTTCAAAGCGGTCGGTGCGCACCAGATGCGCCTCGGCAAAGCCCTGTTCGACATCGCCCCATTCGGTTTCGGTCTTGCCGGCGATATTCGTGTACGGCTCATCGACCTTGGGATGGGTCGGCTGGATTTCGACGGCGCCCGGTTTCATCGACGCGAGGGGCCGGAAAAGCGCCGGCAGGATCTCGTATTCGACCTCGATCAGACCGACCGCCTCGGCCGCCACCATGTCGTTGATCGCCGCCACTGCGGCGATCTCCTGGCCGATATGCACGACCTTGTCGCGGGCGAACACCTCCTGATCGGGGGGGTAGCGGGGGGTTTCGACAAAGCCGTGCTTGATGCCCTTGGTGTCGTCCACCGTGATCACGCACTTGACCCCGGGCAGCGCCTTGGCGCGCGAGGTGTCGATGCGCAGGATCCGGGCATGCGCGTGCGGGCTGCGCAGAATCCTTCCGGTCAGGGTGCCGGGCAGTTTCACGTCCTGGCTGTACACGGCCTTGCCGGTCACCTTGTCGGGTCCGTCCTTGCGCTTGCGGCTCTTGCCGACGAAGCTGAGATTGCTCATGGCGGTGGTCCTTGCGTTGGTTCTGTCTGCCCTGCGTGCGCCGCGCGCTCAGAACATGATCGGTTTGATGCCGTCCTGCCCGGTCGCCTGAAGGACGGCGTTGAAAATCGCGTTGTACCCGGTGCAGCGGCACAGGTTGCCTTCCAGCGCCTTCTTGATCTCCTGATGCGAGGGCTTGGGATTGCTCGCGATCAGCGCCGTCACCGACATCAGCATTCCCGGCGTGCAGAACCCGCACTGGACCGCGCCCTGATCAAGAAACGCCTCCTGGATCGGGCTCAGCCTTTCGCCGTCGGCCAGATCCTCGACCGTGCGGATTGCCTTGCCGTCGCATTCGACCGCCAGTGTCGAACAGGCCAGCATCGGGCGCCCGTCGATCAGCAACGTGCAGGCGCCGCAGGATCCCGAGGAACAGCCCGACTTGGTGCCCGTGAGGCCGATCTGGTCGCGCACGACATCGACCAGCATGGCGTTGGGCCTGATCGCGATCTCGTGTTCCTCGCCATTGACGGTCAGGGTTATCAGCCGCTTGCGCGATCTCGATTTCACGGCCTCGATCATTGGTCTTGCCCTCCTTTTCCGGGTCCGGTCTTCGCACGCCCGAAAGCCTCCGACAGGATTCTGCGCAAATAGACCTCGGCGTTCTGTTTCAGATACTCGACAGAGAAATTGTGATGCGGCAGGAACCGGCATTCGGCGACGGCGGCCGATGCCGCGGCGGCGATCGCCTCGGGGGTTGGCGCCGCGCCGACCAGCGCGCTTTCGGCGCCGCGGGCGCGTGACGGACCTTCGCTGACGGCACCGATCACGATGCGCGCATCGGCACAGGTTTCGCCGTCCTCGCCCAGCGCGACCCGGGCCGCAACCACCACCATCGCGAATTCGAGCCCGCCGCGAATGGTGGACTTGTGATAGCCCCAGCCCGAATTCGGCGGTGGCGGCGGCACCATCACGGCGCCGACCAGCTCGTCGGCCCGCAGAACCGTCGGCGTCATGCCGACGCCGGTATAGAAATCCTCGACCGCCATGCGGCGGCTGGCGTTTGCGCCGACCAGTTCGATATCCGACCCCAGGGCGATCAGCGCCGGCGCGATGTCGGACATGAAGACCGACGCGCAGAAGTCCTTTTCGTTCTTGGGATAGGGATAGCAGCAATCGCCGCCGCGCTTGTAGCAGGGGGCGACGAACTGGAAATCGTGCTCCTGGTTCAGATAGAGACAGCGGATTTCCTGGCACAGGTTCCCGCCCAGCGTTCCGGCCTGCCGGATCTGGTTGCTGCCGACGACATGCGCGCTCCGGGCGAACATCGGGCAGGCGGCGCGGACGGTGTCGGAATTCTCGATCTCGCTCAGCCGGGTCAGCGCGTCGATGCGCAGCCAGCCATCGGTGTCCGTCCCCGGCGGCTGTGCGGCGATGGCGCCGAGCGAGACCAGCGTCGCCGGCGTGCGGATCTTCAGACGCATGTTCGGAAGCAGGTCGGTGCCGCCGGCCAGGATTCCGGCCGTCGGCCCCAGTTCCGCCAGCCGCGCGGCGACATCCTGGAGCGATCCGGGGCGTTCATGTTCGAAATCGTACAGGATCATTCGGCTTTCTCCATCAGGTCGAATCGCGTCAGACAGTTGGTTGATAAAACTCTAGTAAAGCCGATCACGTATCGTCAATCTTGTATTTCAGTACATCTTTTCCGCTGGAGGGCAATTCCAGTCAATAATAGTAGGATATCTTCGCCATTCTCTCTTTCTGGAATGTACGGGCAGCAGTTGACCGCAAATTGGTTTTGATGCACAACTTTATTTCATTGCCGGCGGGCAACGGGCCTGCGGCGACAGCGTGGCGGAGGTCATCGCAGATGCCCCAGGTCGATATGTTCAAGTTGCTGTACGACCTTCGCGAACGCGGCACCGCGTTCTGCACCGCGACGATCGTGGACAAGCGCGGCAGCATCCCCCAGGTCGTCGGCGCGCGGGCGGTCTTCACCGCCGAGGGGCGCATTGCCGGAACGGTCGGCGGCGGCCGGCTGGAACTGCATTGCCAGACCACGGCCGACGAACTCTTGCGCACCGGCCGGATCGAGCGTACGCGGCTCAGAACGTGGAATCTGCGCAAGGATATCGGCATGACCTGCGCCGGCGAGGCGACCGTGTTCTTCGAGGTGAACCGCCCCGATTTCGACTGGCAGATCGTCGTTTTCGGCGCCGGCCACGTTTCCCAGACCCTGTGCCGTCTGCTGGTCGAACTCGATTGCCGCGTCACCTGCGTCGATACCCGGCAGGACTGGCTCGACCGCCTGCCCGAGAGCGCCAAACTGACGCGGCGGCTGGTCGACACCTATGCCGACGGCGTCGGTGCGATTCCCGACGGCGCGACCGTCATCGTGATGACCAAGGGCCACGCCTTCGACGTTCCGATCCTGCGCGAGATCGAAACCGCGGGGATTCGCCCGGCCTATCTGGGGGCGATCGGCAGCAAGTCCAAGGCGGCGGTGCTGCGGCGCGACCTGATCGAGGCCGGCGCGTCCCGGCGCTTCGTCGACTCTTTGGTATGTCCGATGGGCGACAAGATCGGCGACAACACGCCGGCCGAAATCTCGTTCGGGATCATCGCCCAGATCCTGCGGCTGCGAACCGCCGAGATCGCCGCGCGCACCGACAGGGCGGCAAGCATCCTCACCCCCCAAAAGGAACCGACATGACCACCAGCCCCGTCCGTCTGAGCGCAATGGCCCATGGGGGCGGTTGCGGTTGCAAGCTCGATCCCGCCCTGCTGCACGACATCCTGTCCGGCCTGCCGCGCCAGATCGCCGATCCGGCGATGCTGGTGGGTCTCGAAACCAAGGACGACGCGATCGTCTATCGCCTCGATGCTGAACGGGCGATCGTCGCGACCACCGATTTCTTCATGCCGGTGGTCGACGACCCCCGCGAATTCGGCGCCATCGCCGCGGCAAACGCGCTGTCGGACGTCTATGCCGTGGGTGGCAGACCGCTGTTCGCGCTTGCCGTCGCCGGAATGCCGGCGGGCAAGCTGCCGACCGAGGTGATCGGGCAGATCCTGGCCGGCGGCGCCGAGATGGCGGCGCAGGCGGGCATCATGGTCGGCGGCGGCCATTCCATCGACAGCCCCGAACCGATCTATGGGCTGGCGGTCGTCGGCCTCGTCCATCCCGACCGGGTCAAGCGCAACTGCACCGCGCGCGCCGGCGACGTGCTGATCCTGGGCAAGCCGCTTGGGGTCGGCATTCTCAGCAATGCGTTCAAGAACGACCGGCTGCCGGCCGAGGGCTATGCCGAACTGATCGCCAGCACCACGCGGCTCAACTCGATCGGCGCCGATCTGGGCGAATTCGACAGCGTCCACGCGATGACCGATGTTACCGGCTTCGGCGTGCTGGGCCACCTGATGGAGATCTGCGCCGGATCCGGGCTGGGCGCCGAGATCGACATGGCGCAGATCCCGCTGCTGGCCTCGGCGGTGCCCCTGGCGCGCGAGGGGCTGCAAACCGGGGCCGGCCGCCGCAACCGCGAATCCGTCGGCAACAGGGTCGATCTGCCGGCGGGGCTTGCCGAATGGCAGTGCAGCCTGCTGTTCGACCCGCAGACATCGGGCGGGCTCCTTGCCAGCGTCGCCCCGGGGGACGCGGATCGGGTGCTCGGGCTGTTTCACCGGCAGGGATACGAGGGCGCCGCGATCATCGGCCGGATGCACGAGGGCGAGGCGCAAATCCGGGTGCGGCCGTAGCCATGCCGGGGGCAGGAGGGCACAGGGACGGCCGGTTCGAATTCGCGCGCCCGAACCGCCGCCACGGGCAAAAAGGTTAATTTGACAACCATGTTCCTCCCGCTAGGCTCACATCCAGATTCAGGGCACGCGCAGACCGGGGGACAGCACCGCCACGGTCGCCGATGCAGGAAAGGAGATCACCATGCTGAGCCAGGAACTCAACGATACCCTGACGCGGGTCGGCCCGGGCAGCGAAGCGGGCGCCGTCCTGCGCCGTTACTGGCAGCCGGCCGCTCTGCTGGATGAACTGGAAGGCAACCGCCCGGTGGTGCCGGTGCGCCTGATGGGCGAGGATCTGGTGCTGTTCCGCGACAGCGAGGGCAAGCTCGGACTCATCGGGCGCCATTGCCCGCACCGCGGCGCCGATCTGTGTTTCGGCCGACTCGAGGATAACGGGCTGCGCTGTCCGTTCCATGGCTGGCATTTCAACCGCGACGGCCAGTGCGTCGAACAGCCGGGCGAACCCGAAGGCTCGAAGATGCACGAGCAGATCAGGGCTATATCCTACCCGGTCGAGGAACGCAACGGCATCGTCTTTGCCTACATGGGGCCGGGAGAGCCGCCCGCCTTTCCCCGGTTCGACTGCTTTCGCGCCCCGCGCAGCCATGTCTTTGCCTTCAAGGGGCTGTGGGAATGCAACTGGCTTCAGGCCATGGAGGTGGGGATAGATCCGGCCCACGCCTCGTTCCTGCACCGCTTCCTTCAGGACGAGGATCCCAAGGAAAGCTATGGCAAGCAGTTCCGCGACGCCGCCGCCGGCACCGACATTCCGATGACGCGGCTGCTGCGCGAATACCCGCGCCCCGAGATCACCGTCGAGGAAACCGACTACGGCATGCGCCTGATCGCACTGCGCCACATGGAGGACGGACGGACCCATGTGCGCGTCACCAACCAGATCTTTCCCGAAGCGATCAGCATCCCGATGAGCCGCGAGATGATCATCACCCAGTGGCATGTGCCCGTCGATGACGAGACCTGTTATTGGTATTCGATGTTCACCAGCTTCGGGGGGCCTGTGGACAAGGACAAGATGCGCCAGCAGCGCCTGAAGGAACACCGCCTGCCCGACTATGCGCCGATCAAGAACAAGGCCAACAACTACGGCTACAGCGCCGAGGAACAGGGCCGGCTGACCTATACCGGCATGGGGCTCGACATCAACGTGCACGACCAGTGGGCCTGCGAGAGCATGGGCCGCATCCAGGACCGTACCCAGGAGCATCTGGGCAAGACCGATGTCGCGATCATCCGCTATCGGCGAATGTTGCGGGCCGCGATTGCCGCCGTGAAGGAGGGCGACGACGCCGCCTTGCCGATGCATGGCGATGTCGATCCTGCCCGCATCCACGGCCCGATCTCGAACGACACCATCACCGATACCGGCAACTGGGAAGACTCTTTCGCCGCCGGCGATGCACAACGCCGCGCCGCCTGCAAGGACTGGGACGCGGCCATACCCGCCTGATGGAAGGATCGTGACCCGATGACGGACGCGCAACGATTGCGAACCGGGTCGCTGGCGGGCCTGGGGCTTCTGGACGATGCCGGCATAGCCGCCTCCGCCGAACTGCTCGAGCGGATCGGGCGGGACGGCATCGAGACGCTGCGGGTTCTGTTCGCCGACCAGCACGGCATTTTGCGCGGCAAGACGGTGGTCGCCTCGGCGGCGGCATCGGTTCTTGCCGGCGGGCTTGCCGCGCCATCGACCCTGTTGCTGAAGGATACCTCGCATCGCACTGTCTTTCCGGTCTGGTCCGAGGATGTCGGCATCGCCGCCGGCCCGATGCGGGGGGCCGGCGACATCCTGCTGGTGCCCGATCCGGCGACCTACCGCGTGCTGCCCTGGGCACCGCACTCGGCCTGGGTTCTGTGCGATGCGGTGTTCCGGTCGGGCCGTGCGATCCCGTTCGCGCCGCGCGGCGTGCTGCGCGCGGCAGAGGCGCGCCTTGCGGCACGCGGCGCGCGGCTGGTGGTCGGGCTCGAGGTCGAATTCCACGTCTACCAGATGATCGAGGACCGCCTCGACCATCGCAGCGCGGCGATGCCTCACCACCCGCCCGAGACCCGCAATCTGGCCCAGGGCTGGCAGTTTCTGACCGAAACCCGCTATGGCGATCTCGAAGAGGTCATGGACCGGCTGCGCCGCTGCTGCGAGGCGCTGGGCCTGCCGGTGCGGTCGATGGAAGTCGAGATGGGCCCCAGCCAGTTCGAATTCACCTTCGAACCCGACAGCCCGATGGCCCATGCCGACAACATGGTGATGTTTCGCACCATGGTGAAGGAGGTCGCCGCGCACCAGGGCCTGCACGCGACGTTCATGTGCCGGCCGCGCATCGAGAACGGCGCGGCAAGCGGCTGGCATCTGCATCAGTCGCTGGTCGATGGCACCACCGGACGCAACCTCTTCATGCCCGGCGAGGACGGGGCGCTGACGCCGCGGGCCAGCCAGTGGATCGCCGGGTTGCTGGAACATGCGGGCGCAAGCTGCCTGCTCAGCACGCCGACGGTCAACGGCTACAAGCGCTATCAGCCCTATCAGCTGGCCCCCGACCGCATCCAGTGGGGCCGGGACAATCGCGGCGCGATGATCCGCGGGCTGATGGCCCCGCACGACAGCGCCAGCCGGATCGAGAACCGGGTCGCCGAGACGACGGCCAATCCCTATTATTTCTTCGCCTCGCAAATCCTGTGCGGGCTGGACGGCATGGATCGCGGCCTGACCGCGCCGCCGCCGGTCGAAACCCCCTATGACAGCGATGCCGTCGAACTGCCCAAAAGCCTGATCGCCGCGATCGAGCGGTTCGAGGCGTCGGCGTTCTATCGTAAGGCGCTGGGCGCCGATGTCGTCGATTACCTCGTGCGGATCAAGCGGGCGGAATGGAACCGCTATCTGATGACCGTCTCGGAATGGGAACAGACCGAATACTTCGCGCTCTACTGAACCGCGCGGGGGCATCCGGCCCGGCGCAAACCTTCCGCCGGGTCGGGGCCGGGCGCGCCGGTGCGATGACGTCTGGTCATTGCGGGGTCCGGGTCGCCCATGCCAGTTGCGCATCGGTTTCCACCGCGCAGGGCCGCACCGCGCGCAGATGCGCCAGCGCCGGTCCCGCCGGTTCGCCGCATTCGACCATCAGCCGAAGCGCCGCCATGCCCGACCGGCCGCAGCCGCCCCTGCAATGGATCAGTACCCGCCCGCCGCCCGCCAGCGCCTGACGCGCCGACAGGCTGACCGCGGGCCAGCGCGCCTCGACTTCTGGCGCGGGAACGCCCATGTCGGGTATCGGCAGATGCGCCCAGCGGCTCGCGATACACTGGATGTCGGCGCCCAGATGCCGGGCGCCGGCCTCCAGCATCTCGGCCTCGGTGGTCAGGCTGATCACCAGGCCCGGCCGCCATTCGTGGATCAGGTCCAGATCGTCGCCGTAGGCGCCGCCGCTGCCGGGCATCTGGCAGATCGCCAGCGTGCCCCCGCCCACCCGAAGCGCATAGATCACCAAGCCGCTCACCGGCCCGGCTCCGCGCCCCGCCGGCGGCATGGCCGATCACAACCGGTCCTGCCGGCAATCGTGCCGCTGGGTGTCATGCCCCTTCTCCCCCCGTTGCGCGCAGTTGTACCCGCCTGCCGTGCGGGGACAAAGCGGTTTCATGCGCCGCCCGCGGCGGAACAAGGGGGGAAGTGGTGCGCCGGGGCGCTCTCTCAGTCCAGGGTCCGCGCCTCGTCGGCCAGCATCACCGGAATGCCGTTCCGGATCGGAAAGGCCAGCCCGGCCGCCTGCGACACCAGTTCCTGACGGCCCGCGTCATAGTCCAGCCGGGTCTGGGTCAGCGGACAGACCAGCGCCTCGAGCATGCGGCGGTCGAAGGCCGGGGGCTCGGTCATTGCAGAATCTCCTCGTCCGATCCGCCCCGCATGGAAAACTCGATCAGCGTGACCAGGGTTTCGCGCCGCGTCGAAAGACAGGGCGCCTCCAGCAGGGCCTGTTTCTCCTCGGGCTCGAAATCAAGCAGCATCGACAGCGAGTTGATCAGCAACTCGTCCTCGGCCTCTTTCAGGGTTTCCCAGTCGGTGGACAGCAGACGCGCCGAAAAGAAACGCTCCAGCAGTTCCAGGAACCTGGCCCGGTCGAAGTGGCGGTCGATCTCGGTCTTGCCCAGGTCGCGGCCGAACCCGTCCCAGGCCACTTCGCAGCGCCGGTAGGGCGAAAAGCCCTCGATCTCGCGCAGCACCCGGAACCGCGACTGGCCGGTCAGCGTGACCAGATAGCGCCCGTCCTCGGTTTCGGAGAACTGCGTCACGCGACCGGCGCATCCGATCCTGTGCAGCGCATCGTCCTGCCCCGGCAGGGGCCGGGGCTGCACCATGCCGATCAGGCGCTGGGGGGACTTCAGCGCATCCTCCAGCATTTGCAGATAGCGCGGTTCGAACACATGCAGCGGCAGCCGCGAACGGGGCAGCAGCAGCGCCCCCGGCAGGGGAAACACGGGCAGCGTGTCCGGCAGGTCGGCGGCTTTCAACATGAGCCATATTGTAGTCTCGAAGGACCGTTAGGCAAATATCATCGAACTCAGCTTGCGGCGGCCGTTCAGAACCACCGGGTCGTTGGGCTTGAGCGCATCGAAGATCTTGAACAGCTGCGCCTTGGCGGCGCCGTCGTTCCAGTCGCGGTCGCGGCGGAACAGATCCAGCAGCTGATCGACCGCCTCTTCCACGCGGCCGTTGGCATGCAGGGCAAGCGCCAGGTCGAACCGCGCCTGGCGGTCGTCCGGGTCGGCCTCGACCGCCGCCATCAGGTCGCTGACCGGGCCGGCATCGGCGGCCTGTTTCTTCAATTCCAGCTGGGCATGGGCAGCATCCAGTTCGGGCGCACCCGAGATTTCCGCGGGCGCGCCGTTCAGGATCGCCTCGGCCTGATCCAGATCGTCCATCGCGATATGGGCGCGCACCAGACCGCCATAGGCGGCGGCATTGTTTGGATCCTCGCCCAGAATCGCGGCGAAGGTCTGGGCGGCATCCACCGCCGCGCCCTCGGCCAGCATGCTTTCGCCGGCCTCGACCGCTTCGGCCAGGCCGTCGGCCTCGGCGCCGCCACCGGCAGCCCGGACGACCTTGTCGACGAACGCCTTGACCTCGGATGCGGGCAGCGCGCCCTGGAAGCCGTCGATCGGCTGGCCCTGCCAGAAGGCATAGACGGTCGGAATGGACTGGATGCGCAATTGCCCGGCGATGTTCTGGGCCTGGTCGACATTGACCTTGACCATGCGGACTGCGCCCCTTGCCGCCTTTACCGCATCTTCCAGCACCGGGCCCAGGGTCTTGCAGGGGCCGCACCAGGGGGCCCAGAAATCGACGATCACCGGCACCTCCCGCGAGGCTTCGATCACGTCGGCCATGAAGGCGGCCTCGCTCGAGTCCTTGATCAGGTCGGCGGCCGGGGCCGCATTGCTCAGAATATCGCTCATGTGTTCGCTCCGCTTCGGGGTCGGCCCCTATATGAAGCCTGCCGGGCCGGAAACCAAGAGGAACGCAGGCGGTTTTTCAAACCCGCCGGGGCGCGCGCCTACAGGTCGAATTCGGCCAGGACGGGGGCATGATCGCTGGGTTTGGCCCAGCCGCGCGCCTCGCGAAGGATGCGGCTGGAATGGCCCGCACCGGCGATGTCGGGCGTGGCCCAGACATGATCCAGCCGGCGGCCCTTGTCGGCGGCCGACCAGTCGCGCGCACGGTAAGACCACCAGCTGAACAGCGCCCCCTCGGGAATGTCCTTGCGCGTGATGTCCACCCAGCCGCCGGCATCCTGGGCCTGCGCCAGGTGTTCCACCTCGACGGGCGTATGGCTGACCACCTTCAGAAGCTGCTGGTGCGACCAGACGTCATCCTCGCGCGGGGCGATGTTGAGATCGCCCACCAGGATCGAGCGCCGCGGCGTTTCGTCAAGGAACCAGTCGCGCATCTGCGTCAGGTAGTCGAGCTTCTGGCCGAATTTCTCGTTCACATCGCGGTCGGGCACGTCGCCGCCGGCGGGAACATAGAAATTGTGGATGACAACGCCGTTTTCCAGCCGCCCGGCGACATGGCGGGCATGGCCCAGCCCGGCGAAATCCCTGTCGCCGACATCCTCAAGCGGAAGTTTCGACAGGATGGCGACACCGTTGTAGCCCTTCTGCCCGCGCGCGATCATGTGGGTATAGCCGAGCGCCGCGAACCCTTCGGTCGGGATTTTTTCGACCGGCGACTTGCATTCCTGCAAGCACAGGATGTCGGGCGCCTGTTCGGTCAGCAGCTTGCAGACGATGGATTCGCGCAGGCGGATCGAGTTGATGTTCCAGGTGGCGAGGGTGAAGGGCATGGGCGGCTCCGGCGTTTCGACAGGCGGACCCTAGCGCGGGTGCGACGCGGTGCAAGGCCGATTCTTCCAGGCCGGGCATGGGCTCGACCCCGCGGCATCGGACGAAAAAAGGCCGGGCACCAGGCCCGGCCAAGTCCAACAGGG
This sequence comes from Paracoccaceae bacterium, assembly GCA_020441385.1. Lineage (GTDB taxonomy): Bacteria > Pseudomonadota > Alphaproteobacteria > Rhodobacterales > Rhodobacteraceae > JAGRMG01. The sequence continues at coordinate 1,706 of JAGRMG010000056.1, read as the reverse complement.
AGGTGCGTATCGGTGCCCGGATACGCGACGGGTTGACCTGAAGCTAGCGTCGCGCCCGCCGCGCGGCATTGATCTGCGTCAATGATTGCGCAAACGACGCCACGTCACGCCACCAGCCGGTAGCCGCCCGATTCCGTCACCAGCAGACGGGCGTTGGAGGGGTCGGGTTCGATCTTCTGGCGCAGCCGGTAGATATGGGTTTCCAGCGTGTGCGTGGTGACGCCGGCGTTGTAGCCCCAGACCTCGTGCAGCAGCACGTCGCGGGCGACCACCCCGTCGGTGGCGCGATAGAGGAATTTCAGGATGTTGGTTTCCTTCTCGGTCAGCCGGATCTTGCGGTCGTCCCCGGTGATCAGCATCTTCATCGCCGGCTTGAACGTGTATGGACCCAACTGGAACACCGCATCCTCGGATTGTTCGTGCTGGCGCAGCTGCGCCCGGATACGCGCCAGCAGCACCGGAAACTTGAAGGGCTTGGTGACGTAATCGTTGGCCCCGGCGTCCAGACCCAGGATGGTATCGGCGTCGCTGTCATGGCCTGTCAGCATCAGGATCGGCGCCTTGACCCCCTGCTTGCGCATCAGCCGGCACAGTTCGCGCCCGTCGGTATCGGGCAGGCCGACATCCAGAATCACCAGATCGAACAGCGATTCCTTGACCCGCTCCATCGCACGGTGGCCGTCCTCCGCCTCGAACACGTCGAAATCCTCGGTCATGATCAGCTGTTCGCTCAGCGCCTCGCGCAGGTCGTCATCGTCATCGACCAGCAGGATTTTCCTGAGTTGCGCCATGGTCTTGCCCTCCCTTTCCCCTTCGCAGATGCGCGCGGCACAGCGCAACGGCAAGCCTTGCCTGCCCGCGCTCACGCCGACGTGTCCGCAGACGGGGAATTGTTTCACATTCCTTCAATCAGGGCTTAGGTGAGAGGGAACACCTTTCGGGACCGCCCGCAATGAGCCTGCAACCGGACATCAACGAACTTCTGGCCCGCGCCCGGGCCGATCTGCGCATGGGCCTGCCGGTCGTGCTGACCGGCGGCGCCGGTTCGGTCGTCGCGGCGGCGGCGGAGACGCTGGGCGCCGAGCGGCTGGCGGATCTGCGCGCGCTGGGGGGCGGGCGGCCGGTGGTCGCCATCACCGCGCGGCGCGCCGAGACCCTGCACGCGCGCGCCTATGACGGCGATCTGGCGCGGGTGATCCTGCCCGACGATGCCGGCGCCGACTGGGTGCGGGCGGTGGCCGATCCCGCCGGCGACCTGACCGTGCCGATGAAGGGGCCCTTGCTGGCCGAGCGCGAGGGAGAGGCCGGCCTGCACCGCCTCGCCCTGTCTCTCGTCAAGTCCGCGCGGCTGCTTCCGGCGGCGGTGGTATCGCCGGTCGGCGACGACGCGGGCTTTGCCGCCAGCCTCGGTCTGACCGCGATCGACAGCGGCCTGGCCGGGCCGCACCTGACCGCTTCCAGCCCCCTGCGCGAGGTGGTCAGCGCCCGTCTGCCGATGCAGGCCAGCGAGGCCGGGCGTCTGCATGTGTTTCGCCCCGAAGACGGCAGCGAGGAGCACTACGCCATCGAGATCGGCCGCCCCGACCGGTCGCGGCCGGTCCTGGCGCGGCTGCACTCGGCCTGTTTCACCGGCGACCTGATGGGCAGCCTGAAATGCGATTGCGGCCCGCAACTGCGCGCGGCGCTGGCGCAGATGGGCGCCGAGG
>JAGRMG010000055.1 GCA_020441385.1 Paracoccaceae bacterium | reverse complement strand
TCCTGGATCAGCTCGCGCAGAAAATCCGCGTCATCACTCTTGGCGATCGCGCCCGGAAGGTCGATCATGGTATCGGTCATCGTGTTCTCCTTCGTTGTCGTCGGTCTTTGAACAACCTTAAACTACGAAGAAACGCGGTGGCCGCCAGCCCGGCCGCGCGCTGCGCTACGCCAATGGCTTCGCGCGCGGCCTCCTACACCACTTCCCGGGGCACTACCGACGATGAAGGCAGGGCAGCCATCCTCTTGCATTGACGGGGTCGGCGCCATCTCCATGACGATCGTCATTCCATAACCGGGACGGGCGGTGCCGTGATGCCTCCCGAACGGATCAACGGCCAGCGCCCGGGCGCGAACCATCGCCTGCGGCAATGCTCTGCCGGCAATGTATGAACCCCGAACCGGCGCTCCGATCCGGCCACCGTCTGCCCGCCAGCCCGTACCTCCGGCGCGGTCCGGCGGGAAATCGGCTTGCGAAACGATGCGAAACTGTTCAAACGGGCGCAACCGACCCGGCGCCCTAGCCCAGATCATGCCATGAAATTTCATCAAAGCACCGGAAACCCGACGTGACCGCACCTGAAGTCGAACAGCCCGTTCTTTCCGTTGTCGTGATCTTCCACAACATGGTGCGCGAGGCGGAACGGACATTGACGACGCTGGGTGCGGCCTATCAGACCGGCGTTTGCGCGGCGGATTACGAGATCATCGCCATCGACAACGGGTCGAGCCGGCCGCTTGCGCCGGACCGTGTGGCGGCCATGGGTCCCAATTTCAGATACCGTTTCATGGCGACGGAGTCGGTCTCGCCGGCCGATGCCGTGAATCTGGGCGTCGACATGGCCCGGGGCGAGTTTGTCGCAATCATCGTGGACGGGGCCCGGATGGTGACACCGGGGTTGATAGGTTCGACCATTTCGGCGCTGAAAGGGGTCGGAACGCCATTCGTCTGCGCCCTTGCCTGGCATCTGGGGCCGGATGTTCAGAACAGGTCCGTCTTTCAGGGCTACGATGCAGCGGCCGAGGATGCGTTGCTCGCGTCGATCGACTGGCGCACCAGCGGATACCGGCTTTTCGAGATATCGACGCTGGCGCAATCGTCCAATGTCGGCTTTCTCGGAGGGCTGCCGAGCGAATGCAGCTGGCTGGCGATGCCGCGCGCGGCGTTCAAGGCGATGGGCGGGTTCGACACCAGGTTCAGGAGTCCGGGCGGAGGGCTGGTCAATCATGACTTCCTGAAACGCGTCGTAGCCGACCCCGACACCAGCTTCGTCGTCCTGCTTGGCGAAGGATCGTTCCATCAGGTGCATGGCGGCATCGCGACCAACTGCCCGCCCGAGGACCATCCCTTGCGCGGATTCCAGGAGGAGTATCGCAGCATCCATGGCGAGACCTACGTCAAGCCGCGCTTTCCCGCGCCCTACTATTTCGGTTCCATTCCGCCGCAGGCGATGCGATTCGTGAAAGGGCGTCACGAATGATCGCAAGGAAACCCCGCCGCGAGGCGCAGTATCGAGGTGCCCCATGGACTATCTGAAAGCCCTCGATCTGCTGCACGACCGGCTGGCGCCCGCCTCCTATGTCGAGATCGGCTGCCGCGAAGGCAGGAGCCTCGGCCTGGCGCGCTGTCCGGCGGTGGCGATCGACCCCGAGTTCGAAATCCGGGTCGGCCTGTCCAGCCCGACGCGGCTGTTCTGCCAGACCAGCGACGAGTTCTTCGCCACCCGGAATCTGCGCGAACTGCTTGGCGGGCCGGTCGATCTGGCCT
>JAGRMG010000261.1 GCA_020441385.1 Paracoccaceae bacterium | reverse complement strand
GGCGCCCAGGGCCGCCACCGCGGCCAGCGCGCCGATGGCGTTCATGGCGAAATGCCGCCCCTCGGTGGCCAGCAGGAATTCCAGTTCGCCCCGGCCCGTGGCGGCCCTCGCGGCAAGCCGTCCGTCCCGTATCTCTGCCGACAGCAACCGATAGTCGCCCCCCCGCGCCCCGAAGGTGACGATATCGGCACCGAGGCCGCGGGCGGTCCGCGCCAGAATCGCGGCCTGGGCGATATCGGCGTTCAGCACCGCCACGCCGCCCGGTTCCAGCCCTTGCAGGATCGACGCCTTCTCGGCGGCGATGGCGTCGATGCTGTCGAAGGCTTCCAGATGCGCCGCCGCGACCGTCGTGACAAGGGCCACATGCGGGCGCGCCAGCCGCGCCAGCGGCGCGATCTCGCCGGGATGGTTCATGCCGATCTCGATCACCGCGAAGTCGGTGGCAGCCTCCATCCGGGCCAGGGTCAGCGGCACGCCCCAGTGATTGTTGTAGCTGGCGACGCTGGCATGGGTGGCGCCCTGATCGCCCAGCATCAGCGCCAGCATTTCCTTGGTCGAGGTCTTGCCGACGCTGCCGGTGACGGCGATCACGCGCGCGGCCGAGCGGGCGCGCGCAGCACGGCCCAGATCTTCCAGCGCGGCCTGAACGTCCTCGACGATCAGCAGCGGCGCCTGCGGCGCCACGCCCTCGGGGATGCGGCTGACCATCGCCGCCGCCGCGCCCCTTTCGAGCGCCTGGCCGACGAACTCATGCCCGTCGCGCGCCGCGCTCAGCGCCACGAACAGATCGCCCGGGCGCAGGCTGCGGGTGTCGATGGACACGCCCGAGGCCGACCATTCGCCCAGCGCGCGCCCGCGCGTCGCGGCGGCGGCCCCGGCGGCGGTCCAGAGCGTCACGCCCCGCCCCCGTCCAGTGCCGAAACCGCGACGCTGGCCTGTTCGGCATCGTCGAAGGGCAGGATGTCGTCGCCGACGATCTGGCCGGTCTCGTGCCCCTTGCCGCAGATCAGCAGCGCATCGCCCGGACCCAGCGCATCGACGCCGCGCAGGATCGCCTCGGCGCGATCGCCGACCTCGGTGATGCTGTCGGTCCCCCCGGCCTGCCCGGCCCCCGCCATCACCGCGCGTCGGATCGCCGCCGGATCCTCGCTGCGCGGATTGTCGTCGGTGATCAGCACGATATCGGCATTGCGCGCCGCCGCCTGCCCCATCAGCGGCCGCTTGCCGCGGTCGCGGTCGCCGCCGGCGCCGACGATCGCCACCAGCCGGCCCATCACATGCGGGCGCAGCGCACTCAGCGCGGTTGCCACGGCATCGGGGGTATGGGCGTAATCGACGAACACCGCCGCGCCGTTGGCGCGCGTCGCGGCCAGTTGCATGCGCCCGCGCACCGTGACCAGGCGCGGCAGCGTCTCGAACACGTCCTCGGGGCCTTCGCCGCTGGCGATGGCAAGACCGCAGGCCAGCGCCACGTTGGCGGCCTGGAACCCACCGATCAGGCGCAGCCGGGTCTGATGGGGCCGCCCGTGCCAGGAAAAGCGCAGATCCTGGCCGGTGGCGTCGAACCGCTGGGCCAGCAGGCTCAGATCGGCCTTGCCATGGCCGACCGTCAGCACCTCCTGACCGCGCGCCGCAGCGATGGCGCGCATTTCCGCGCCGCGCGGATCGTCAAGGTTGATCACCGCGGTTGCGTCCTCGGGCAGCACGTCGCGAAACAGCCGGGCCTTGGCGGCGAAGTAGTCCTCGAACGTGTCGTGATAATCCAGATGGTCCTGGGTCAGAT
>JAGRMG010000260.1 GCA_020441385.1 Paracoccaceae bacterium | reverse complement strand
GGCGCCCAGGGCCGCCACCGCGGCCAGCGCGCCGATGGCGTTCATGGCGAAATGCCGCCCCTCGGTGGCCAGCAGGAATTCCAGTTCGCCCCGGCCCGTGGCGGCCCTCGCGGCAAGCCGTCCGTCCTGTATCTCTGCCGACAGCAGCCGATAGTCGCCCCCGCGCGCCCCGAACGTGACGGTATCGACACCAAGATCGCGGGCGGTCCGCGCCAGAATCGCGGCCTGGGCGATATCGGCGTTCAGCACCGCCACACCGCCCGGTTCCAGCCCCTGCACGATCGAAGCCTTCTCGGCGGCGATGGCATCGACGCTGTCGAAGGCTTCCAGATGCGCGGGCGCAACGGTCGTGACCAGCGCAACATGCGGGCGCGCCAGCCGTGCCAGCGGCGCGATCTCGCCGGGGTGGTTCATGCCGATCTCGATTACCGCGAAGTCGGTGGCGGCGTCCATGCGTGCCAGGGTCAGCGGCACGCCCCAGTGATTGTTGTAGCTGGCGACGCTGGCATGGGTGGCGCCCTGATCGCCCAGCATCAGCGCCAGCATCTCCTTGGTCGAGGTCTTTCCGACGCTGCCGGTGACGGCGACAACACGGGCAGCGCAGCGTGCGCGGGCGGCACGGCCGAGATCTTCCAGCGCGCTCTGAACGTCCCTGACGATCAGCAGCGGCGCGTCAGGCGCCACCCCCTCTGGGACGCGGCTGACCATCGCCGCCGCCGCGCCCCTTTCCAGCGCCTGCGCGACGAAGTCATGCCCGTCGCGCGCCGCGCTCAGCGCCACGAACAGATCGCCCGGGCGCAGGCTGCGGGTGTCGATGGAAACGCCCTTGGCCGACCACGCGCCCCGGGCGCGCCCGCCGGTCGCCGCGGCGGCTTCGGCGGCACCCCAGAGCGTCACGCCCCGCCCCCGTCGAGCGCCGAAACAGCCACGCTGGCCTGTTCGGCATCGTCGAAGGGCAGGATGTCGTCGCCGACGATCTGGCCGGTCTCGTGCCCCTTGCCGCAGATCAGCAGCGCATCGCCCGGCCCCAGCGCATCGACCCCGCGCAGGATCGCCTCGGCCCGGTCGCCAACCTCGGTAATGCTGTCGGTACCGCCGGCCTGCCGGGCACCGGCCATGACCGCGCTCCGGATCGCGCCCGGCTCCTCGCTGCGCGGATTGTCGTCGGTGATAAGTACGACATCGGCATTGCGCGCCGCCGCCTGCCCCATCAGCGGCCTCTTGGTACGGTCACGGTCGCCACCGGCGCCGACGATCGCCACCAGCCGGCCCATCACATGCGGGCGCAACGCCGTCAGCGCGGTCGCCACCGCGTCGGGGGTATGGGCGTAATCGACGAATACCGCCGCGCCGTTGGCGCGCGTCGCGGCCAGTTGCATGCGCCCGCGCACGGTACTCAGACGCGGAAGCGTTTCGAACACCTCTTCGGGGTCTTCGCCGCTGCCGATGGCCAGGCCACATGCCAGCGCGACGTTCGAGGCCTGAAACCCGCCGATCAGGCGCAGCCGGGTCTGGTGCGCCCGGCCGTGCCAGGCAAAGCGGAGATCCTGCCCGGTGGCGTCGAACCGCTGCGCCACCAGGCTCAGGTCGGTCTTGCCGTGGCCGACCGTCAGCACCTCCTGCCCGCGCGCGGCGGCAATGGCGCGCATTTCCGCCCCGCGCGGATCGTCAAGGTTGATCACCGCGGTTGCGTCCTCGGGCAGCACGTCGCGAAACAGCCGGGCCTTGGCGGCGAAGTAGTCCTCGAACGTGTCGTGATAATCCAGATGGTCCTGGGTCAGAT
>JAGRMG010000259.1 GCA_020441385.1 Paracoccaceae bacterium | reverse complement strand
CGTTGCGTCGAAAGCTTGAGGTCGCGCCCCATCGCCGCCATCGCCGTCAGCGTGAAGCGCACCGCGTCGGCGCCGAATTCGTCGATCAGTTCCAGCGGATCCAGCACGTTGCCCAGCGACTTGGACATCTTCTTGCCCTTCTCGTCGCGCACCAGGGCATGCACATAGACCGTATCGAAGGGGCGTTGGCCGACCACGGCATATTGCATCATCATCATCCGCGCGACCCAGAAGAAGATGATGTCGAAGCCGGTCACCAGGGTGTTGGTGGGAAAGTACTTTCGCAATTCGGGCGTGTCTTCGGGCCAGCCCAGCGTGCCGATCGGCCACAGACCGGAGGAAAACCAGGTGTCGAGCACGTCGGGATCGCGCCAGATCGGGTAGACCAGCCGCGTCGGATCCTGGTTGATGGCGTAATCGGCCAGGGATTCGGCCAGCCGGTCGATGGCGCCCTGGCGGTCGGCCACCTCGACGATGCGCGCATCGGCGATGGGGTGGGGGGTGTCGGCCAACTCGGCGCGGAAGGCGGGCAGAACGTCCTCGAGTTGCGCCGCACAGTGATGCACATGGCCCATAAGCACCATGCCCCCGCCCAGCAGCCGGCCCATCTCGACCAGATCCAGCGCGCCGTCGCCTTCGTCGTCGCGGAAATCGGGCGCCGACAGGTCGAGCCCGTACCAGACCGGAATCCGGTGCCCCCACCAGAGCTGGCGCGAAATGCACCAGGGCTCGATGTTCTCCAGCCAGTGGAAATAGACCTTCGCATCGCGTTCGGGCAGGATCACGGTCTGCCCGCTGCGCACCGCGTCGATCGCCGGTTGCACGATCCGCGCGGTGTCGACGAACCACTGGTCGGTCAGCATCGGTTCGATCACGACCTTCGAGCGGTCGCCGAAGGGCTGCATGATCGGCCTGGCCTCGACCAGCGGCACCGCGTCGCCATCCGCATCGGTGATCGTCACCGCCAGCCCTTCGGCGGTGATCTGTTCCACCACGCGGGCGCGCGCCTCGAACCTGTCCAGCCCGCGAAGATCGTCCGGCACCAGGTTCAGCCTGTCGGCTTCTTCCTCGGTGAAGGAGGCGCCGGCGGCGATCGCCCGGGCGCGCTCGGCGCATTCGGCGTAGGGCGCGCCGTCCTCGCGCATCGCCGCGCCGGTATCCATCAGGCGGTAGAGCGGGATGTCGTTGCGCCGGGCCACCGCGTAGTCGTTGAAATCATGGGCGCCGGTGATCTTGACCGCACCCGAGCCGAAGCCGGGGTCGGGATAGCTGTCGGTGATGATCGGAATCAGGCGGCGATGCCGCTTGGGCCCGACCGGTATTTCGCAGAGTTTACCGACGATTGGCGCATATCGTTCATCTGATGGGTGAACCGCGACTGCACCGTCGCCCAGCATGGTTTCGGGCCGGGTGGTGGCGATCGAGATATAGTCCCGCATCTCGCGCAGGGTGACGTTGCCGTCTGCATCCTTTTCGACATATTCGTAGGTTTCGCCGCCCGCCAGCGGATACTTGAAATGCCACATATGGCCGTCGACCTCGATGTTCTCGACCTCGAGGTCGGAAATCGCGGTCTCGAAATGCGGATCCCAGTTGACCAGCCGCTTGCCGCGATAGATCAGCCCCTTGTCGTGCATGTCGACAAAGACCTTGATGACCGCGTCGTGGAAATTGCCTTCCTCGCCCGCCGGGGCTCCGGGCGCGCCGGACATGGTGAAGGCGTTGCGCGACCAGTCGCAGGAGGCGCCAAGGCGCTTGAGCTGGTTGACGATGGTATCGCCGGACTGACCCTTCCATTCCCAGACCTTGGCCAGAAAGGCCTGGCGCCCCAACTCGCGGCGCGAGGGTTGCCCGTCAGCCGCCAGCTTGCGTTCGACAACCATCTGGGTGGCGATGCCGGCGTGATCCTGGCCCGGCTGCCACAGCGTGTCAAACCCGCGCATCCGGTGCCAGCGGATCAGGATATCCTGCAACGTGTTGTTGAAGGCATGCCCCATGTGCAGGCTGCCGGTGACGTTGGGCGGCGGGATCATGATGCAATAGGTCTCGGGCCGCGACGCATTCGCGCCGGCCATGAAACATCCGGCCCGTTCCCACGCCTGGTACAAGCGGCTTTCGGCCGCGCCCGAGTCGAATGTCTTTTCCATCGGCATCGTCGAAATCCCTCTTCCGGTTGGGGCATTCCTCTAGCGAAGGAAGCGTCCGAGGGGAAGGCGGCGGGCGGGATTTCTTTGCCTGCACGCCG
>JAGRMG010000054.1 GCA_020441385.1 Paracoccaceae bacterium | reverse complement strand
TAGGCGTTCTGGGTCGGCTTGCCGGGATCGATGAAATACAGCTGGACGCCGTGATCATCGGCCCATCCATCCAGCGCCCGCCCGCGCAGTTCCGGGCCGTTGTCGACGACCAGGATGTCGGGGTATACCGCATAAAAACGCCCCGGCTGCGTCGGTGCACGCGAACCGGGGCTAGTTGGCACTTCGTCGTAGGGTTCGTCAGGGATGTTCGCACAGCCCGGCGATTGTTGACCGTTGGTCGGCAGGAAGTGCCCACAGCGGGCAGGCAATCAATGCCACGGCGGCGAGGTCAAGGTCGCCCAGCCCTTCGCCCGTCAGAACGCCCATGATGCTCACACCGGGATCGTCCAGGGCGATTGTCAGCACGTCGGGCAAGTCTACCCCTAGCCGGTGCCCGAACAAGTGCCGCACGCGCTCTACGGGCGACGGCAAGCCGTCTGTGGTGCGTTCCAGCCTGCCAGCGGCGAAGGGCGCGGCTAGCTGGCCTGTGGGCACCAAGAACACCAACCCGCCGTCTGACAGCGTGGACAAGTCAACCTGCGGCCCTGCGGGCGCGTTAGCGTGAACCGGAAGCAGCGCGGCATAGGGTGCGGGCCAAATCCAGTCGCCGCCCATGGGGGCGCGAACGCGTGCGGGCGACGACGCGTCCAGCCAATCCCGAATGGCCCCCATGTCGGCTTCGGCGCTCATTCAACAACGGGAGCTTCTGCGGCTTCGGCTGCGGAAGCGTAGTAGAAACTGACATGCGCATCGGCCACGATTGTGTCAAAGCCCTTCAACTTGCGGGCAATCAACTGGCCTTCGCCCAAGACCGGATTGACGAAAGTTGGTAACGTGACCAGCCCGGGCCCGGCCGTGAGGCTGCGTGCCCGGGCGCGAGGCGGTCCGGCCGGCGGGGTCAGGCCGTGATGTTGACCGTGCCGCTCAGCTGCATCCGCAGCGACTGGCGCACGTCCCGGTCGCCCACCGGCAGGCGCATCAGGAGCGATCCGTCCACGTCGAAGATCTCGACCATGCTGTCGCTGAAGCGGGCGCAGCCCAGCGTGTCGTACCGGCGCCGAAGCACCGACTGCGGGCGCCCGCGCTTGTCCTTCTGCAACACCCGCACCTCGTTGCGAATGGGGTCGAAATAGGCATCGGGGCGGTTGTCGACATGATGGATCATCAGCATCGCCAGCCCGATCAGCAGAAATATGACGGACAGGCCCAGCTTGATCAGCATCAGGTCGGCTGCCATCTGCGAGCCCGGCATCAGCCACATCGCCCCGGCGCCGATCACCAGCGCGGTCCCGGCGATGCGCGACAGCAGCGCAACGATCGGCCAGTTCGGCGCGAAGGCGATCATCAGGGGAACCGCCTCGCGGTAATTGGGCAGCACCACCGAGGTCTGCATCGCGCGCCCTTGCGTAGCGGTCATGTCCATCCGTCCCATCCATCCACTCCCGAACCGGGGGCGGCCCGGTCCTTTCGCGTTCGATAATGGTAAACAAATCGTCAGGAATGCGGCGCGGGCGGGGAATTTGGCGGGCAGATGCCGATTTCGGCCGGGCCGGGCCTTGCCCGCCTGCGCAAAGCGTGTATACGGGGCCATCCTTTCGCAACCGTTTGAACCGCGCAGTCTCTCGTGGCGGGGCCGCGGAGGGATCACTGGCCCCACCTTTGAAATGCGCCTCGACAGAAACAGGAGTGAACATGCCGCTTTACGAGCATGTGATGATCGCACGCCAGGATCTATCCAATACCCAGGCCGAGGGCCTCGTCGAACATTTCGGCGGCGTCCTTTCCGACAACGGCGGAAAACTCGTGGACAGCGAGTATTGGGGCATCAAGACGCTGGCCTACAAGATCAACAAGAACCGCAAGGGCCATTACGCCTTCCTGCGCACCGACGCCCCGGCGGCAGCGGTGCAGGAGATGGAGCGGCTGATGCGCCTGCATGACGACGTGATGCGCGTTCTGACCATCAAGGTCGATGAACACGCCGAAGGCCCGTCGGTGCAGATGCAAAAGCGCGACGACCGCGGCGACCGCCGCGACCGCCGTTGATCCAAAGCCTGAGGAAAGGAGCCTAACACATGGCCGCAAAACCGTTTTTCCGCCGCCGCAAGGTCTGCCCCTTCTCGGGGGACAACGCGCCCGCGATCGACTACAAGGATACCCGCCTGTTGCAGCGCTACATCTCCGAGCGCGGCAAGATCGTGCCCTCGCGCATCACCGCGGTTTCGTCCAAGAAACAGCGTGAACTGGCCCGCGCCATCAAGCGCGCCCGCTTTCTCGCGCTGCTGCCCTACGCCGTGAAGTAAGGAGGGACACCCATGCAAGTCATTCTTCTGGAACGCGTGGCCAAGCTGGGCCAGATGGGCGATGTCGTGTCCGTCAAGCCCGGATACGCCCGCAACTACCTGCTGCCGCAGGGCAAGGCGCTGTCGGCGTCGCAGGCCAATATCGACGGGTTCGAGGCGCAGAAGGCGCAGCTGGAAGCGCGCAACCTGGAAACCCGCAAGGAAGCCGAGGCCCTGGCCGGCCGGCTCGACGGGCAACAGTTCATGGTGATTCGCTCGGCATCGGATGCCGGCTCGCTCTACGGTTCGGTCACGCCGCGCGACGCCGCCGAGGTGGCCGGCGCCGAGGGCTTTTCGGTCGACCGCAAGCAGGTCGTGCTGACCGGTCCGATCAAGGAACTGGGGCTGCACCGCGTCACCGTCGTGCTGCACCCCGAAGTTTCGGTCGAGATCACGCTGAACGTCGCCCGTTCGACGGACGAGGCCGAACTTCAGGCGCGCGGCAAGTCGATCCAGGAACTGGCGGCCGAGGAAGAGGCCCGCGCCGATTTCGAGATTGCCGAACTGTTCGACGATATCGGCTCGGCAGCCTCCGAAGACGAGCAGCTGATTGCCGCCACCCGCGGCGAGCACGGCGGCACCGACGACGAACAGCCCGGCTGAGCGGTCTTTGTGACGCAAGCAGATAACCGCGCGGGCGCCTGTCCCGCGCGGTTTTTTTTCGTGCCGCGACCCGTATCGGCGATCCGCCGCCTAGGCCGAAACCGCAGGCTTGATCCGCCGCCGCGCGCCGTTAGGGTGGCGCGCGAGCGAAACAGCTGGTGAACCCCTGATGCCGTCCATGTCCCGCCGCGCGTTTCTGGCAACCTCACTCGCGTTCACAAGCCTTGCCGCCGCCTGTGCGCAACGTGAAAGCCGGACCCGCACCAGTACCCGCAACGCACCGTCGCTTTACCCTAACGAAACCCCGGAACTGCGCGCCAAGATCAACAAATGGGCCGATCACTACGACGTGCCCCGCGATCTCGTGCAACGGGTGGTGATCCGCGAGAGCACGCATCGCCCCGGCGCCCGCAACGGCCCCTATTTCGGGCTGATGCAGATCCACCCGCGGACGGCGCGCGGCATGGGCTACAACGGGCCGGCCAACGGGTTGCTGAACGCCGATACCAACCTGCAATACGCGGTCAAGTACCTGCGCGGGGCCTGGATGGTCTCGGATGGCAGCTATGACAAGGCCGTACACTGGTACGCGAGCGGCTACTACTACGAGGCCAAGCGGCGCGGGCTGCTGGTGGAAACCGGCCTCAAGAGCTGAGCGGGGCGCGCGCCGCCATCCGGCCGCGCGCCCCTGTTGGCCGGCTCGTCCCGGCGTCAGTCGATGGGCGGGGCGCCGCCCTCGACAGCTTCGGACATCGTCCCGTCATCGGCGCCGGCCATCGCCTTCCAGATGATCGCGCCCAGCGCGCCGCCGATCAGCGGCGCCACCCAGAACAGCCACAATTGCCCAAGCGCCGGACCATCGGCGAACAGGGCCACGCCGGTGGAACGGGCCGGGTTGACCGAGGTGTTGGTCACCGGAATCGTAACCAGGTGGATCAGCGTCAGGCCCAGCCCGATGGCCAGAGGGCCAAATCCCACGGGCGCGCCGGCCGAGGTCGCCCCGAGGATGATGATCAGGAAGAACGCGGTCATCACGATCTCGATCACCAGCGCCGAGAGCATCGAATAGCCCTGCGGCGACGCCTCGCCATAGCCGTTGGTCGCGAAGCTGCCCGGCCCGGTGAACCCCGCACCGCCCGAAACGATGACGTAAAGAACCGCCGCCGCCGCGATCGCGCCCACGACCTGCGACACCCAGTAGGGCACCAGTTCGGCGGCGCTGTGCCGCCCGCCGATCACCAGCCCCAGCGTCACCGCCGGGTTGAAATGCCCGCCCGAGATGTGCCCGACCGCAAAGGCCATGGTCAGCACCGTCAGGCCAAAGGCCAGGCTGACGCCGAGCCAGCCGATCCCGACATCGGCCACGCCGGCGGCCAGAACGGCGCTGCCGCAGCCCCCCAGGACCAGCGAGAAGGTTCCAAAGAACTCCGCCAAGAGTTTACGGGTCATGATCCTCTCCCTCGCCATGATGGAAAAGGATACCACAATATGTTGTTATCGGGTTAGGGAATTGTGTGCCGGTGAATCTGCACAATTTCGGGCGGTGGCGCGCGAAAGCCCGTCACGGTCGTTCATCCGCCATGAAGAACCCCGGCGCCGCGGCACCGGGGTTTTGTCCTGGTCCAGACTTGCGGGGGGCGGGCGTTGCCGCCCGCGGGGGTCAGTCGTCGTCCAGCGCCTCGACCGCCTGTTTCAGTTCGTCCTTGCCGATCTTCCTCTCGGTGACCTGGGCCAGTTCGACCACATAGTCGACGACCTTGTCCTCGAAGATCGGCGCGCGCATCTGCTGCTGCATCTGCGGGTTCTGCTGCACGAATTCGAAGAACTGGCGCTCCTGGCCCGGATACTGCCGCGCCTGGTTCATGATCGCCTGCGTCATCTCGGCGTCGCTGATCTGGACCTCGGCCTTCTGCCCCAGGTCGGCCAGCAGCAGACCCAGGCGCACCCTGCGCTCGGCCAGCTTCCTGTGTTCTTCGGTCGGTTCGACCTTGTCATGGTCGTGGCCGTCCACGTCGGGGTTTTCCTCGTGCCAGAGCTGATGCGCGATCTGGCCGGCCTCGGCATCGACCAGGCTGGGCGGCAGTTCGAACGACACCATTTCGTCAAGCCGGTCCAGCAGCGCCCGCTTCATCACCGCGCGGGCGGCACCGGCATATTCGGCTTCCAGCCGCTCGCCGATCTGGGCCTTCAGCGCGGCCAGATCCTCGGCGCCGAACTTCTTGGCCAGTTCATCGTCGATCGTGGCCGCGACCGGTTCCTTCACCTCCTTGACGGTGCAGGAAAAAACCGCTTCCTTTCCGGCCAGATGCTCGGCCTGGTACTCCTCGGGGAAGGTGACGGTGACGTCCTTCTCCTCCTCGGCCTTGACGCCGACCAGCTGTTCCTCGAAACCCGGGATGAACGAACCCGAGCCCAGCACCAGCGGATAATCCTCGGCCGAACCGCCCTCGAAGGGCTCGCCGTCGACGCGGCCCACGAAATCGAACACCACCTGGTCGCCGTCCCTGGCCTTGGCGCCTTTCTTGCGCGGCGTGAAATTCTGCGCGGTCTCGGCCAGGTTCTTCAGCGCCTCGTCGATGGCCGACTCGTCCGCCGCGACCACGAGCCGCTCCAGTTCGATGGATTTCAGATCGACCTCGGGAATCTCGGGCAGCGCCTCGTAGGACATTTCGACATTGACGTCGTCGCCCTGCTTCCAGTCCTCGTTGGTCATCTTGACATCGGGCCGCAACGCGGGCCGGTCGCCACTGTCCTCGAAATGCTTGGACACGGCCCCGTCGATGGTTTCCTGCATCGCCTCGCCCAGCAGGCGCTGGCCGAACTGCTTTTTCAGCAGCGCCATCGGCACCTTGCCCTTGCGGAACCCCTTCATCTCGATCTCGGGCTGGGCCTCGGTCAGCTTTTCGTTGACCTTCGCCTCAAGCTCGTCGGCGGTGACGGTGATCGCGTAGCCGCGCTTCAGACCTTCGTTCAGAGTCTCGGTGACCTGCATGTTCAGTTTCCCCATGAGTTCCGGGGGCGCTCGCGGACCGCGCGCCCATGCGAATTTGGGGCCTTCTATTGGTCCGCGCAGGGCGGCGCAAGAGGGATTGCGCCCGGCGCCGGCGTGAACCGCATGGCGCCTGCGCGATTCCACGCGATCCGCGCGAACCCGCCGGAGCGGGCGTCAGAACTGCCAGCGGGTTCCGAACTGAACCGCGCGCAGCGGGTGGTAGGACAGCGGCGAACTGTCGGAATAGCTGTAGCGGCGGAACCCGAGATAGACCTCGACATCGGGGCGCGGCAGGTGTTGCACGATGCCGATCCCCCAGGCCCGCGACCGCGACCCCGGCGCGGCGATATCGGCGCCGTCGTAGATATCGACCGACAGCGCGGTCGGTCCGGCCGGGATCAGGTCGGCCAGATAGCCGAGCTTGAGATAGGACATCGCACCCCCGGTGTTGCTGGTACTGGCCGCGACCGTGACGCTGACGCCGGAAGGCCGATGCAGGAACGAAACCGACCCGATCACGTCATTGCGCGTGACGCGGTTGTTCTGGCGCGTCAGGCTGGCCCCGATCGCGCCTTCCAGGCGAAACCTGTCGGTCTTCCTCTGGTATGTCGCGGCAACATCGACATTGGCTTCGGTGTTGTTCTTCTTCAGGATCTCGGCCCCGGCCGATATCGACAGCGTCAGCCCTTCCACCCTGGCCACCGGCCGGTCATAGCGCAGGCGCGCGCGGCGGATGCCGTCATAGGTCTTGTAGGCCGACTTGACCGATATCGGCGAAAGGATGCCGCCGGTGGTGCGAAACAGGAAACTGCCGGCCATGTCGGGCACGGAAACGCCCGTGACGAGGACGGTGCCCGAAAGATCCGCCAGCGCCACCTGATCGGTCGCCATGCTGCCGTGACCGACGGAAAACGTACCAAGCGCCCCGCGATCCCAGATCAGATCGAGGAAACGGATGTCCGAGCGGGTCCAGTCGATCGCATCGCCGGTGAACCCCTGGCTGACCTCGCTGGACTGGCGGATGCCAAGGCCGGTTTCGAAGCGGAAGCGAAACTCCCCCCGGCCCAGCGCGCGCCGCATCACGAACCCCAGACGGCTGTTGGAATTGGCGTTGTCGACGGCCCTGAATTTCCAACCCGTTCCGTCCCCGACGCCGATCGCCGATGGCGAGAACTGCCCGTAGGGCGACCAGGTGCCGCCCCAATGGCCGGTATAGTCCTCGAACGCCCGGGCCATGCCGGCGCCGGCCAGCACCAGCACGAAAGCCAGTATCGTTTCGGTTCGGCGGGTCACAATCCGGCCTTGGCCAAGGGTGGAGACGCTCGAACGCCAGTGTCGGACGGCGCGCACGCACATGACAAGGCGGAAATCGGGCATGCCGCCAACTGCGCCGCGACCTGTGCCCGGGGCGCTGCGCCGGACCGGCGGGCCGCCGCCTGCACGCAGGCCGGCGGCAGGCGGCGGGGAAAACGGCCGTTCAGGCCGCCGGCATCCGGCGCTCGACGATCTCGGCCCACCAGGAACAGCCCGCCGGAATCGCCTCGTCGTTGAAATCGTATTCGGGGTGATGCACATGCGCGGTGTCGCCGTTGCCCACCAGGATATAGGCGCCGGGACGTTCCTCGAGCATGAAGGCGAAATCCTCGCCGCCCATCACCAGCGGCGCGTCGGCGCAGTCTCCGGCCACCTTTCGCGCCACTTGGGCGGCGAATTCGGTCTGGTCGGGATGATTGGCCATCACCGGATAGCCGCGGTGATACTTCACCCGCGCGCTGCCGCCGAAGGTCGCGGCGACGCCTGCACAAATCTCCCGGATGCGCTTTTCGGCCAGGTCGCGCATGGTGTTGCTCATGCTGCGCACGGTGCCCTTCAGACGCACAAGCTGCGGGATCACGTTGAACGCGTTCGTCGAGGTTGCAAAGGACGTGACCGACAC
The DNA here is from genome assembly GCA_020441385.1 of Paracoccaceae bacterium. GTDB lineage: Bacteria > Pseudomonadota > Alphaproteobacteria > Rhodobacterales > Rhodobacteraceae > JAGRMG01. The sequence goes on along the minus strand of JAGRMG010000054.1, from coordinate 8,111 downwards.
CACCACCTGATCGACCGGATCGGCGTTGCGGCTGGCGATGGTCTGCAACGCCAGCACCGCCTGAGCGGCCATCACCGTCGTGTCCACGGTGTCCTGCGGTTTGGCGGCATGCCCGCCCCGGCCCTCGAATTCGATGTCGAACTGGTCGGTTGCGGCGAAGAAGGCGCCGGGGCGGATGGCAAAGCTGCCCACGGGCTGACCGGGCCAGTTGTGCATGCCATAGACCTCCTGGATGCCCCAGCGGTCCATCAGCCCGTCATCGCACATCTCCTTGCCGCCGCCGCCGCCTTCCTCGGCGGGCTGGAAGATCACCACGACCGTACCGTCGAAATTGCGCGTCTCGGCCAGGTATTTCGCGGCCCCCAGCAGCATGGCGGTATGGCCGTCGTGACCGCAGGCATGCATGACCCCGGCGGTTTTCGAGGCATGACCGGCCCCGGTCGCCTCGTGAATGGGCAGCGCGTCCATGTCGGCGCGCAGCCCGATCACCCGCCCGCTCGTGTCGGTCCGGCCCTTGATGAGCGCGACGACACCGCTGCGCCCGATGCCGGTGGCGATGTCGTCAACGCCGAATTCGCGCAGGCGCTCGACCACGAAGCCGGCGGTTTCATGCACGTCGAACATCAGTTCGGGGTTGGCGTGGATATGCCGGCGCCAACCGGAGATTTCGTCATGCAGTTCGGCCATGCGGTTCTTGATCGGCATCCAGATTCTCCCGGTTTCGCGCGCGACAAGTCTGGCCCAACCGGCACCGGACGGCAAGCCGGATGCGCGCATCGCGCCCGGGCCTTCGTCTTGCGGCGATCCGCCTACAGCGCGCCGGTGACGCTGATGTCGGGGCGTTGGCCGCCGAGGCTCTCAAAGGCCAGCTGGCGGCAGGAAAACACGATGATCTGCTGATCCATCGCCGCCCGGTTCAGCGCAGTGAACATCTTCACGATGCGGCTGTCGTCGGAATAGACCAGCGCATCGTCGAGGATGATCGGCATCTGCCGCCCCTGGCGCGCGAACAGCCGGGCAAAGGCCAGCCGGGTCAGGATCGCGATCTGCTCCTGGGTGCCGCCGGACAGCGTTTCAAGCCCCTCTTCCTCGGGTCCGCGCGACAGGGTCCGGGGCAACATGCTGTCGCTGTCGAAACTCAGCGCGGCATCGGCATGCAGGATGTTCAGAAGCGGCGTCAGTTCTTCCTGGACAGGGCCGAAATAGGCATCGCGCGCCGCGCTTCGCGCCTCGTCCAGAACCTGCCGCAGCCGGGTCAGCGCCGCCACCTCACCGGCCAGCCGCGCCTCGCGCTCGCTGGCGGCGGCCAGGCGGCCGGCCAGTTCGTCGCGCTGTTCCTCGACCCCCTGGCTGGCCTGCGCGCCGATTTCGGCGGACAGGGCAGAGCGGCGTTCGCCCAGTTGGTTGCGCCGCTTTTCGGCCGCCTTCGCCGCCGCTTCGGCGCGGGTCAGATTGGCCCGCGCGCTCAGCAGATCCGGCGCGGCGGCAATCAGTTCGTCAAGGTCGGCCTGGCATTTCGCGCGGGTCTGCGCCGCCGACCTCTCGCGTTCGGCGGCCTCGCGCTGGCGCGCCTCCATCGTTTCGGACGGACCGGCGGCGGTCAGCGCGCCGGCGCAGGCCCGTTCCGCCGCCGCCAGCGTGGCCGCGGCGGCGGCCGAATTCTCGCGGGCGCGGGCCAGGTCGCGCTCTGCCGTCTCGAACGCCGCCCGGGCGGCCGCGGCCGGGGCGGCGGCGGCGTCCAGCTCGGCTTCGATCTGCGCCGCGCTGCGGCTGTCGGGCGGCTCGGCCGCGGGCGTGGCCGCCCGGGCGGCTTCGGCGGCGGCGCGTCGCAGCGCCTCGAGCCCGTCCGGCGCCACGGCATCCAGACGACCGGCGGCAAGCCTTTCGCGGGCGGCATCGGCGGTGCGCGCCTCGGCCGATTGCCGCGCGGTTTCGATGGTCTCGGCGCCGCAGGCGGACAAGGCGGCTGCGAGTCGTGCGGTCGCCGCATCCAGATCCGCGGCCGGATCGGCGGCCCTGCCGGTGCCGGCGCTGATTTGCAGACATCCGATCCCCGGCAGTTCGAGGCTCGCGCGCTCATCGAAGGGTACGTCGCGCCCGTGCGGCAGATCGCGCCCCCCCAGCGCCACGCGCAGATCGCCGCAATAGTCGATCCGCAGGCTGGGCCGCCGGGCCGCCAGCGCCGCGCGCAGGCGTTCGACTTCGCCATCCGCCGCCTCTGCGGCGGCGAGCCGGGCCGGCGTGGCCGGGTTGGCCTGCACCAGCGCGGCGGCCTTCTCGGCTTCGGCGCGATGGCCCTCGGCCGCCTTCAGCCGGTCCGCCAGATCGCGCGCGCGCGCCGCGTCGCGCTCTGCCGTCTCGCGCCGGTGCGCGCCGCCAAGGGCGTCTTGCAGGGCGCGCAGCGCGCCCCGGGCCTCCTCGTGGGCGGCGCGGGCAAGATCGCGTTCGCGCTCGGCCTGGGTCGCGGCGCACGCCGTCCCGGCTGCCTGTTCGGCGGCGTCCCGGCGGGCGTGCTCTGCCTCGGTGCGGGCGCGGGCGGCCTCGGCCAGCGCGTCGCGTTCACGCCCGGTCTCGCCATGCTCCAGCACGGCGATCTTGAGCGCCTGTTCGGCCCGGCCCACCTTGGCGGCATGATCCTCGGCAAGGCGCGCCTCCTGCCTCGCCGCCGCCAGATCGCGCTCGCGCCTGGCGCGCGCGCCCGGGGCGTCAAGGCGCGCGATTTCGCCCATGACCTCGCCGCGTTCGCGCAAGGCATCGCCAAGTGCCGCGCATTGCGCCGCGAGGGCGTCATGCGCCTGGCCCAGATCCTTCACCTCGTCCTGCGCCGCCTTCCAGGCCCCCGAAGGCCGCCCGGTGGGCGTGGTCAGCGCATCCAGTTCCTCGCGGCAGCGCCGCAGCACCCGGTCCATCCGCTGGCCGCCGGTCATCGCGTCGATTTCGCCGGCCACCGAGGACAGCAGGTCGCGCCGGGTTTCCGCCAGCCGCGCCTTTTCGGCCTTGTCGGCCGCCGAACTGCCCGGGGGTTCCAGCCCGACAAGACCCTGGCGTACCCACAGCAGGCCGGCAGGGCCGTCGCGATCATCGCCGATCAGCCCGGCGATCCAGGCTTCGGCCTCGCCGTCCGAAGCGATCAGCCGGCCGCTTTCGGCCTCGCGCACGCTGGCGCCCTTCTGCGCCAGCCAGCGTTTTTCGATCACGAAGCGGCCCGCGCCGGTCTGAACCTCGACCGCCACCCGGACCGACCCGCCCGAGCGCGGCTGCAATGCCTTGACCGGCTTGCCGGTGGCGCCGAACCTTTCGAAGAACAGGGCATGCAGCGCGTCGAAGAAGGTGGATTTGCCGAACTCGTTGGCCTCTGAAACAACGGTGATGCCATCACCGATTCCGCTCAGCGAGGCGGTCTTGCCGGCGAACTTGCGAACATTGGTCAGGCTCAGCGCGCGCAGCTTCATCACTCCTCCATCCGGTATTCGAAAAGCCGCGCCAGGGCAGCGTGCGCGGCGTGGCGCGCGGCCGCATCGGCGCCCTCGGCCGCCTCTTGCGCCAGCGTTTCGGCGGCCCGGCGCAGCGCGCCGCTCGTGGCGATCTGGTCGAGATCGGCCAATTCCTGGGATACGGCCAGCCCGCCCAGATCGGCGCGGTGCCACAGGAAATCGGGCGCGGCCGCCCGTATCGCCGCCATCAGCGCGGCCCGCGCGGCCAGCCCGGCCCGGCCCGTCACCACCAGATCGGCCAGCGTCGTGGCCCGTTCCGCAAGCGGGGGCAGCGCCGCGTCGTGGCGCGCCACGCCATCCTCGCCCGCCACCAGATCCAGCCCGATGCGCGCCCAGCGCAAGGCGCCGGTCTCGACTTCGGCGATTTCGGCCCGTGCCCCCGGCGCGGCGATCCCCACGAGGAGCGCCCCGGCCGGGGCATGGGGCTTAAAGCTGTCGGCTTCGGGTGTGCCGGAATACCAGGTCGCGGGGCCGATGCGAAGCCGCCCGTGCCAGTCGCCCAGGCCCAGATACGCAAGGTTCGCGCGCTCGGCGCGATCCGGCGCGATCACGCCGGCGGGGCCGGGGCCGGCATCCTCGCCGGGGCGGAAATCATGCACGCCGCCATGCGCCAGGCCGATGCGGATGGCCTCGCCGGTTTCGGCATCGTCCATCCATTCGGTCAGGTCGCGGCCGGGGTGACGCACCGGGCATGGCGCCGGCAACAGCACGGCGCCGCCCAGATCGACCGGCGCCGCGTCCGTCGCCAGGATCACGTTGCCCGGCCGGTCCGCCGCCAGAACGCGCCAGAGCTCGCTTGCGGCCAGGCTGTCGTGATTGCCCGGCAGCAACACCCAGGTCAGGTCGCTCGCGGCCTGCATGGCGTTCAGCGCATGGCGGATCGTGGTCGGCGCCGGGGTTTCCTGATCGAAGGTATCACCGGCCAGCAGCACATGGGCGGCGCCGCCCTCGCGCGCCGCCCCGGCAAGGCGCGCGATCACCTCCTGACGCGACTGGCGCAGCCGGGCGCGGACATCCTCGGGAAACCCGCCGAACGGCTTTCCCAGGTGCAGATCCGAGGCATGCAGGAAGCGGATCACCGCAGGCCACCGCGCAGCGGCCCGCGCGCCCCGGATGCCTCTGTGCCGTCAACTGCCCGCATGGATCGACCCCGCATGTCCCCGGGGCCGCCGCCCCGCGCCCGGAAGGTCGCAAAATCGGGCGCGATCAACAAGATGTGTTTGAAAGACGTGTTTGCAACGGCCCGGCCCGGCGCCTCAGCCGGCCAGCGACGGCAGATAGAGGACGATCCCGGGAAACGCCACCAGCAGCGCGATGGTCACTCCGTCGGCGATGAAGAACGGGGTGACACCGCGAAACACGTCCTGAACGCTCAGATCCGGGCGTACGCCGGCCACGACGAAACAATTGAGACCGATGGGCGGCGTGATCAGGCAGAACTCGGCCATCTTGACCACCAGGATGCCGAACCAGATGGCGCACATCGGCCCCGACATGCCGAAGGTCGCATCGGCCGCCGAGACGTATTCGCCGCCATTCAGCGCCATCACCGCCGGATAGACGACCGGCAGGGTCAGCAGCAGCATGCCGATCGCGTCCATGAACATGCCCAGAACCGCATAGGCCAGCAGGATGCAGACCAGAATCAGCATCGGCGACATGTGCAGCGAGGTGATCCAGTCCGCAAACGCGCCGGGCAGATCGGCAAAGCCCAGAAAGCGCACATAGATCAGCACGCCCCAGATGATCGCGAAGATCATCGCTGTCAGCTTGGCGGTTTCCAGCAGCGCCAGTTTCAGCTGCGTCCAGCGCATGCCGCGCCAGAGCGCCATGCAGAACACCACGAAGGCGCCCAGCGCGCCGCCCTCGGTCGGGGTGCCCCAGGCGTCGCCGCCGAACGGGTTGTAGACGAAGAAGATGATGATCACGATCACGAAGACGATGGGCAGCGCGGGGGGAAGCGACACCAGCCGTTCGCGCCAGGTGAACCCGCGCACCGGCGGGCCGACCGATCTGAACACGACCGCGATGCCGACGATCAGGACGGCATAGACCAGCGCCGAGAACGCGCCGGGGATGAAGCCGGCCAGCAGGAGCTTGCCGACATCCTGTTCGACGATGATGGCATAGATCACCAGGATCGCCGAGGGCGGGATCATCGAGGCCAGCGTGCCGGCCGCCGCCACGACGCCGGCCGCGAACCGCTTGTCATAGCCGATCTTCAGCATTTCGGGGATGGCGATGCGGGCAAACACCGCCGCGGTCGCCACGCTGGCCCCGGATACTGCCGCAAAACCCGCGGTGGCAAACACCGTGGACACCGCCAGCCCGCCCGGCAGCCACGCGATCCAGCGTTTGGCGGCCTCGAACAGCGCCTTGGTCAGACCGGCGTAATAGGCGAGGTATCCGATCAGGATGAAGGTGGGAATGAGGCTCAGCGCATTGCTGGAAACCTTCGAATGGGGCACCTGTCCGGCGATCTTGACGCTGACGACCAGCGCCTTGGTGAACTTGTCGGGCGCATAGCCGGACTTGGCCCAGAAGATCCAGATCAGCCCCGCCAGACCGGCGAGGCCCGCGGCAAAGGCCACCCGCATTCCCAGCAGAACCATCACCAGCAGACCCGCCGTGACCCACAGGCCGATCTCGATGCTGTCCATGCGTCAGTCCCGCCCTTCCAGCTGTTCGGCCTCGTGCGCCGCCTGCGCCGCGCTGTCCTGGATCAGCGGCACCGCGACCGGGTTTTCCAGGCCCAGCACGAAGGCGCGCCCGAACCCCCAGATCTGCAAGAGCAGGCGCAGGCACAGCACCGAGAACGCCACCGGGGCCAGCAGTTTCGCCGGCCAGATCGGCAGGCCGATGTCGATGGAACTGTCGCGGCTCCACAACGGCGCCGACAGATCGAAACTGCGCAGGAAATGCGCCCAGCTGCCCCAGACCAGGGCCAGCATCAGGATCAGGATCAGGATCACCGAGATCAGTTCGAACAGCCACAGCGCCCTGCCCCGCAACTGCCCGATCAGGATATCCATGCGGATATGGCCGCCGTCGCGCTGGACAAAGGAAATGCCCATGAAGGCGATCAGCGGCATCGCCTGTTCGATCCAGTCCACATAGCCCGGCAGTGGCGTGTTGAGGGCGTTGCGCCCCCCCACCGAGATCACCGCCAGCACCATCAGCGCGAACACCGCGAAACCCGATATCAGCGCCAGCGCGCGTTCCAGTTTCAGGAGCGCATGGTCAAGACGGCTGAGCAGGCTGCCGTCCGACAGCACCGAGGAAGCACCGGCCATGGATCAGATTCCCTGTTGCCGCCTTGTTGTCGCCGGGGGGCCGCCGAAACGGCCGGGTGCGCGCACACACCCCCGGCCCGATCCCGTTCACGCCCCGATCAGTTGCCCGCGCGGGTCTTTTCGAGCGTGGCCATCACCAGATCGTAAAGCTCCTGCGCGGGAATGCCCTGGGCCGACATGTCCACGATCCAGGCTTCGCGGATCGGGTCGGCGGCCATCTTGCGGAACTTGGCGAGTTCCTCGTCGGCGATCACCACCTTCTGCACGCCCTTTTCGTCGAGGATCTGATCCCACTTCTTCAGCAACTCGCCGTAATTGGCCAGATAGTGGGCGATCGCCTCGTCGATCGAACTGTCCAGCGCCTCCCGGTTCTCGGGCGACAGCGCCTCGTAGGCGTCGATATTGACGACGACCGGGCAGTTCACGGTGCCCGGGTTCAGGTTGGCCGTCCACCAGTCCGCCTTGTTGATCGTCCCGAAGGAAAGGTGCGCATGCTGGGCGAAAGAGACGGTATCGACGACGCCCGATTCCATTGCCTGATAGGCCTCGGTCGCGGTGACGCTGGTCGGCACGGCGCCGATCGCCTCGAAGGCGTTGCCGATTCCGCCGGTGGCGCGCACCCGCATGCCCTTCATCTTGTCCAGCGTGTCGCGCGGCTCGCCCGTGCCCACGATATTGTATTGCGGCATCGGGCTGGTCATGATGATCTTCGCGTTCCACTGCGCCATCTCGTCCTTGACCGCCGGATGTTGGTAGACCGCGTGGCTCACGGCCACTTCCTCGTTCAGGTTGTCGACGCCCAGGAAGGGCAGTTCCAGCACCGTGATGGTGCGGTTCTTGTCGCGATGATAGCCGGCGCAGAACTGCGCCATCTCGAAGGCGCCGATGCTGATCCCGTCAAGGTTTTCCTTGTTCTTGGACAGCCCGCCATAGCTGACATTCATGGTGAATTCGCCGTTGGTCTTTTCCGCGACCAGTTCGGCCAGCTTTTCGACATGTTCGGTGAAGGCGCGCCGCTTACCCCAGACGGACACGTTCCATTCCAGGGCCGCTGCCTCGGAAACGAACGCCACGCTTGCGGCCGCCGCAACGGCGCCGGTCAGAATACGGTTCATGCAAGTCTCTCCCTTTGCTGCGGGCCTGTCGCACGGCCCGCTTGCGATCAAGGCTAGCGCCTCGTCCCGGCCCTGCCAACCCCTTGGCGGACAGCGCGCCGGTGCGCGGCGGGAAACCGGGCCGGCCCGGGCCGAGTCGCCCGGTCCACAAGGCGCGGCCTGGGCGCGCGTCACATGCGCGAAACAAAATGTCACACCGGATCACCACC
>JAGRMG010000053.1 GCA_020441385.1 Paracoccaceae bacterium | reverse complement strand
TCGGGCGAGGATCGTGCGATCCAGGCCGCCGAGAAGGCGATCGCCAACCCGCTTCTGGACGAGATCAGCCTGAAGGGCGCCCGCGGGGTCCTGATCAACATCACCGGCGGTCACGACCTGACCCTGTTCGAACTGGACGAGGCGGCGAACCGCATCCGCGAGGAAGTGGACCAGGACGCCAACATCATCGTCGGCTCGACGCTGGACACCGCGATGGACGGCATGATGCGCGTCTCGGTCGTGGCGACGGGGATCGACGCTTCGGACATCGTGCACGAGACGCCGGTGCCGCGCCGCCCGATGTCGGCGCCCCTGCAGCCGAAGACAATTGCCGCCGAGGCGCCCGCCGCGCCGGCGCCCTCGCGCCGCCCCGAGCCGGTTGCGCGCGAGTATGAGGAAGACGATCAGCCCGATTTCCTGAGCGGCCTCGACGAGGCGGCCGAGGATGTCTCGTCGCTGTTCGACGATCCGATGCCCGAAATGGAATCCGACGATCTGCCGGCCCCGGTCTACCAGCCCGAGCGGCGCCCGATGGCGCAGCCACAGGCGCGTGCCGAGGCCTATCAGGATTTCCCGGATCCCGACGTCCGTGCCTTCGTGGCCCCCAAGGCCCCGGCGCCCGGCCGTCCGAGCGCCGAGACGATGGCACGTCTGAAACATGCGATCGAAAAGCAGCCGAAGCCGCGCGACCACGCACCGGCCGCGGGGCGTCCGGCCGCACAGCCCGAGAAAAAGGGCGGTTTCGGAATCAACACTCTGATCAACCGGATGACCGGCCACGCGGCAGAACCGCCGCAGCGGGAAGAGCCGCAGCGCGTCCATCCGCGGGCCAATCTGGGTGAATCGCGCACCCATGATCCGGATCAGGAACGTATTGATATCCCGGCGTTTTTGCGCCGCCAGGCGAACTAGGTTCCGGCCAGCGGAGCCCCAGGAACTCCTCCAGGCGCGTACCGGTGCGAATCGGTGCGCGCCCTTTTTTCGGGGGCCTGTGAGACGGAAACCGATTGTTTCCAAACGATGTCGGCGGAATTCCGCACATGCATTTTGGCTATGTTGCAAACGGTCACAAAGATTGAGTTGAGGTTAAACTATGGCTTCATTAGGGCTGGCCTCGACCGGATCAGGGTCGGCTGAGACTTTGGGGTGAAACCTTGCAAACCACGGTAAAGACAGAGATCGGCATGATCGGAACCGGCCTTCACTCGGGCCGTCCGGTGCGCATGCGGATCCTGCCCGCCTCGGCCGAATACGGCATCTGGTTCCGCCGAGTCGACATCACCGACCGCGACAACATGATTGCCGCGCGCTACGACAATGTGACCGACACCCGTCTCTGCACGAACATTTCCAACGAGGCCGGGGCGAATGTCTCGACCGTCGAACACCTGATGGCCGCGCTCATGGGCTGTGGCATCCACAACGCGCTGATCGAACTGGACGGGCCGGAAGTGCCGATCATGGACGGATCGTCCGACCGCTTCGTGCGCGAGATCATCACCGCCGGCATCCAGGTGCTGGACGCGCCGGTGCGCGCGATCCGCGTCTTGAAGCGCGTCGAGGTCGAGGCCGAGGGCGTGACGGTGTCGATCGACCCGTCGGACAGCCTGGAAATCGACTTCATGATCGAGTTCCCGGACGCCGCAATCGGCCGGCAGGCGAAACATCTGGACATGGCCAACGGCGCCTTCGTGCGCGAGCTGTGCAACAGCCGTACGTTCTGCCGCAAGGCCGATGTCGACTGGATGCTGAGCCAGGGGCTGGGCCTCGGCGGCAATCTCGGCAATGCGATCGTGGTCGAGGGCGAGAAGGTCTTGAACCCGACCGGCCTGCGCCATGATGACGAGTTCATCCGCCACAAGATGCTGGATGCGCTCGGCGACCTCGCGCTGGCGGGCGCGCCGATCCTGGGCCACTATCGCGGGCGCCGGGCCGGGCATGCCTCGACCAACCTCCTGCTTCGGAAATTGTTTGCCACGCCAATGGCTTACGAGATGGTGACCTGCGACGCCACGATGGCGCGCAAGCTGCCGGGCGTGGGCGTGAAGGCGTCGGACCTGGTCCGCGTCGCCTGAGGCAGACCGCGCTGAAGGTGCCATTTGTCGGCGCGTCGGCCCCCCGAACCTGTATCGAGAACCCACTGGGCAACGAGTGCGCGCGCGCTTTTCATGTGACGGGCTGGTGCCGGGGCGTCCTGAACCCTTCTAAACGGTTTTTACTCTTGGCTTTCTATGCTAGGTCACGCCAAAATACGTCATGATGCGGCCGTCGGGTCGTGGGTGAGGATTCGGGTTTGATGGTATCGGCTTTCGGACAGGCGGTTCGTATCGCGCTTCTGGCGGCGCTCGTGCTGGTGGCGGCCTGCGGCAAGCGCGATGACGGCACCGTGCCGTTGGAGCAGCAGGGCCCGGAACAGATCTTCAAGACCGCCGAGGCGACGCTGGCCAAGGGTGACGAGGACGAGGCGGCCAAGCTGTTCGGCGAGGTCGAGCGCCTTTATCCCTATTCGGAATGGGCGAAGCGGTCGATTGTGATGTCGGCCTATGCCTATCATCAGGGCAAGAAATACGAAGAGGCGCGCGCCGCCGCGCAGCGGTACCTCGATTTCTACCCGGCGGACGAGGATGCCGCCTATGCGCAATACCTGATGGCGCTGAGCTATTACGACCAGATCGCCAAGACCGCGCGGGACCAGGGCAACACCTTCCAGGCGCTGCAGGCGCTTCGGACCGTGATCGAGCGCTATCCGGACAGCGAATACGCCAAATCGGCGCGGCTGAAATTCGACCTGGCGATCGATCACCTCGCCGGCAAAGAGATGGAAGTCGGGCGCTATTACCTGAAGCGTGGCCATTACTCGGCGGCAATCAACCGCTTCCGGGTCGTTGTCGAGGAATTCCAGACCACGACGCACACGCCCGAGGCGCTGCACCGGCTGGTCGAGGCCTATCTGTCGCTCGGCCTGACGGACGAGGCGCAGACGGCGGGGGCGATCCTCGGGCACAACTTCCAGTCCACCGAGTGGTACGACTACAGCTACAAGCTGCTGACCGGGCGCGGCCTCGAGATGAAGGCCAAGGGAGACGGCTGGCTGGCGACGGTCTACCGCCGCGTGATCAAGGGCGAATGGCTCTGACAATCTGAGCCGGGGGCAGGGCGGATGCTCAGCACGTTATCGATCCGGGACATGCTGTTGATCGAACGGCTGGAACTGGCGTTTCAGCCGGGCCTGAACGCGCTGACCGGCGAGACCGGGGCGGGCAAGTCCATCCTTTTGGATTCCCTCGGGTTCGTGCTGGGCTGGCGGGGCCGGGCCGACCTCGTGCGCGAAGGCGCGCAGGCGGGCGAGGTGGTGGCCGAGTTCGACCTCGCGGCCGGGCACCCGGCCTTTGCGGTGCTGGACGAGGCGGGCATTCCGGCCGAGGGCGAGTTGATCCTGCGCCGGACGGTCGCGCCCGACGGCCGCAAGCAGGCCTATGTGAATGACCGCCGCTGCTCGGCCGAGATGCTGCGGCAGATTTCCGACACGCTGGTCGAACTGCACGGGCAGCACGATGACCGGGGCCTGTTGAACGCGCGCGGGCACCGGGCGCTTTTGGATACGTTCTCGGGCGCCGAGGCCGAGCTTGGCGCGGTGCGCGGGGCCTGGGAGGCGATGGCGTCGCTGAAGAAGGTGCTGGCGAGGCGGCGCGACGAGGTCGAGCGCGCGGCACGGGACCGCGATTTCCTGATCCATTCGGTGGCCGAACTGGACGATCTGGCACCTGAGCCGGGCGAGGACGGCACCCTCGACGCGCGGCGGCGGCTGATGCAGGCGGGGCAGCGGATCCGCGAGGACATCGCCAAGGCGGCGGCGGCGCTTGGGGCGGACGGGGCCGACGGGCTGATCGGCGATGCGCAGCGCTGGCTGCAGGGCGTGGCGGGGCAGGCCGAGGGACGATTGGAAGCGCCGCTCGAGGCACTGGCGCGCGGGGCCGAGGACCTGGCGCAGGCGCTGCGCGGGGTCGAGGATTGCCTGGACGCGCTCGATTTCGACCCCGGCGAATTGGAGCGGGTCGAGGAGCGCCTGTTCGCGATCCGGGCACTTGCGCGCAAGCATGGGGTGGCGCCGGACGACCTCGGTGATTTCGCCGCGCGCATACGGGCGGATCTCGAGGCGGTCGAAGGCGGGGCCGAGGGGGTGAAGAAGCTCGAGGCCGAGGTCGCGGCGGCCGAGGCGGCCTATGGCAAGGCGGCGGCGGCGATGTCCGCGGTGCGCGGCACGGCGGCCGCACGGCTGGACGCGGCGATGGCGGCGGAACTGGCGCCCCTGAAACTGGAGCGCGCAGTCTTTCGGACCGAGGTCGAGACGGCCGAGGCAGGACCGGACGGCACCGACCTTGTGCGTTTCACGGTCGCGACCAATCCGGGCGCACCGGCGGGGCCGCTGGACCGGATCGCCTCGGGCGGGGAATTGTCCCGCTTCCTCTTGGCCCTGAAGGTCTGCCTGACCGCGCGGCAGGAGGGCCTCTCGATGATCTTCGACGAGATCGACCGGGGCGTCGGCGGCGCCACGGCGGATGCGGTCGGCCGGCGCCTTGCGCGGTTGGCTGAGGGCGGGCAGATCCTGGTCGTCACGCACTCGCCGCAGGTGGCGGCGCTGGCAGGCCATCACTGGGTGGTCGAAAAGTCGAGTGCGGGCGGCAAGACGGTGACGCAGGTCTCGCCCCTGAACGGGGCTGCGCGGACGGCCGAGATCGCCCGCATGCTGGCCGGCGAGCGGATCACCGACGAGGCGCGGGCGGCGGCCGAAGTGCTCCTGAAAGCGGGCTGAGGCGCGAGCGCCAACAGGCCGCAGCGTCGTGGCCTGCCGAGGCTTGCGCATCCCCGCGGAATCCTCCACACAACAGGGGTTGCGCGCCGGATCCGTCCGGTGCCTTGGGATCGAATGACAGGAAGACGACAGATGGATATGCCGACGGAGCCCAACAAGCGGTTTTCAGTGCAGGACCTTTTCGGCATCGAGACCGCGATGGAAGTCTATGGCTTTCCGCAGCGGACCGAACGCGTGCCCGAAATCGATCCGACCTACAAGTTCGACCCGGACACGACGCTCGCGATCCTGGCCGGGTTTGCGCATAACCGCCGGGTGATGATCCAGGGCTATCACGGCACCGGCAAGTCGACCCATGTCGAACAGGTCGCGGCGCATCTGAACTGGCCCTGCGTGCGGGTGAACCTCGACAGCCACATCTCGCGGATCGACCTGATCGGCAAGGATGCGATCAAGCTGAAGGACGGCAAGCAGGTGACCGAGTTCCACGAGGGCATCCTGCCCTGGGCCTTGAGGAACCCGACCGCGATCGTCTTCGACGAATACGACGCCGGCCGCGCCGACGTCATGTTCGTGATCCAGCGCGTGCTGGAGCATGACGGCAAGCTGACGCTTCTGGACCAGAACGAGATCATCACGCCGCACCCGGCCTTCCGCCTGTTTGCGACCGCGAACACGGTTGGCCTCGGCGACACGACGGGCCTCTACCACGGGGTGCAGCAGATCAACCAGGCGCAGATGGACCGCTGGAGCCTGGTGGCGACGCTGAACTATCTCAGCCACGACGCGGAAACCGCCATCGTGCTGTCCAAGGCGCCCCATTACAACACCGAAAAGGGCCGCCGCATCGTCAGCCAGATGGTGACGGTCGCCGATCTGACCCGCACCGCCTTCATGAATGGCGAACTCAGCACGGTGATGAGCCCGCGCACGGTGATCACCTGGGCCCAGAACGCCGAGATATTCCGCAATATCGGCTATGCCTTCCGCGTCACCTTCCTGAACAAGTGCGACGAGCTGGAACGCCAGACCGTCGCCGAGTTCTACCAGCGCTGTTTTGACGAGGAACTGCCCGAAAGCGCGGCCAGCGTCAGCCTGGGCTGACCGGGGCGGCATCCGCGCCGTCAGGGACTCCGCGAACGCCCGCCCGCCGGGCCGAAGGCGGCCGGCATCAGTTGAACTGTTCCGCGATCAGGCGTTCTTCCAGCCCGTGCCCCGGATCGAACAGGATGCGGTGGCGGATATCGGGCTCGGAGCGGATTTCCACCCAGTCGATATCGTCGATCGAGATCGAATCCGCATCGGCCATCACCGGGCGCTTGTCGGCCTCGACCGCGTCAAAGCGCACCCGCGCGGTCTTGGGCAGCAGCGCGCCGCGCCAGCGCCGGGGACGGAACGCCGCGATCGCCGTCAGCGCCAGCACATCGGCGCCGATGGGCAGGATCGGGCCATGCGCCGAATAATTGTAGGCCGTCGATCCCGCCGGCGTGGCCAGCAGCGCGCCGTCGCAGACCAGTTCGGCCAGCCGCAGCCGCCCGTCCACGGTGATGCGCAGCTTGGCCGCCTGCGGGCCGGCGCGCAGCAGCGACACCTCGTTGATCGCCAGCGCCTCGTGCAGCTTGCCGGCCCGGTCCATCGCCCGCATCGCCAGCGGGTTGATGACCTCTTCCTCGGCCGCGGCAAGGCGTTCGGGCAGGTCGCTTTCGCCGTAGTCGTTCATCAGAAACCCGATGGTGCCCCGGTTCATGCCGTAGACCGGAACCGAAAGATGCTGGGTGGCGTGCAGCGTGCGCAGCATGAAACCGTCCCCGCCCAGCGCCACGATCACGTCCGCGTTGTCGCAGGGCGCATCGCCATAGCGCCCGATCAGCGTGGCGCGCGCCGTCTGCGCCACCGCCACCTCGCTGGCCAGAAAAGCGATTCTCAGGGGCATGGCGACGTTTCCGGTGCAGCACTTTCGGTTCCGAAACAAGCACACCTTTCCCGGCAAGACCAGCCTTGCCGCCCATTTCGCGCAAAGCGTCGCATAACAGGCTTTCCGCAGGGAACGCTTTACTTTAGGAAACCGGCCAACCCACCCCTTCACGCCGCCACAGCAGGAAATCGGAACCGCCATGAACGCCCCAACCCGTGACACCGGCTTTTTCAACGAACCGCTCGCCACCCGCGACCCCGAGATCTTCGGCGCCATCCGCGACGAACTGGGCCGCCAGCGCGACGAGATCGAGCTGATCGCATCCGAGAACATCGTCTCGGCCGCCGTGATGGAGGCGCAGGGTTCGGTGATGACCAACAAGTATGCCGAAGGCTACCCGGGGCGGCGCTATTACGGCGGCTGCCAGTTCGTCGATGTCGCCGAGAACCTCGCCATCGAACGGGCCAAACGGCTGTTCGGCTGCGGCTTTGCCAACGTGCAGCCCAATTCCGGCAGCCAGGCCAACCAGGGCGCCTTCAACGCGCTGATCAAGCCCGGCGACACCATCCTGGGCATGAACCTGGCCTCGGGCGGGCACCTGACCCACGGCGCGGCGCCCAACCAGTCGGGCAAGTGGTTTCACGCCGTGCAATACGGCGTGCGCCGGCAGGACAACCTGATCGACTACGACCAGATCGCCGCACTGGCGGACGAACACAGGCCGCGCCTGATCATCGCCGGCGGCTCGGCGATCCCGCGGGTGATCGACTTTGCGGCCATGCGCGCCATCGCCGACAAGGTGGGCGCGTATCTGATGGCCGATATCGCCCATATCGCCGGGCTGGTGGCGGCGGGTGAACATCCCTCGCCGTTTCCCCATGCCCATATCGTCACCACCACCACCCACAAGACGCTGCGCGGTCCGCGCGGCGGCATGATCCTGACCGATGACGAGGCGATCGCCAAGAAGGTCAACTCGGCCATCTTCCCCGGCATCCAGGGCGGGCCGCTGATGCATGTGATCGCCGCCAAGGCGGTGGCCTTCGGCGAGGCGCTGGATCCGTCCTTCAAGACATACCAGAAGGCGGTGCGCGCCAATGCGGCCGCGCTGGCCGATCAACTGATCAGGGGCGGGCTCGATATCGTGACGGGGGGCACCGACACGCATCTGATGCTGGTCGATCTGCGGCCCAAGGGCGTCAAGGGCAACGCCGCCGAACAGGCGCTGGGGCGCGCGCATATCACCTGCAACAAGAACGGCATCCCGTTCGACCCCGAAAAGCCGACGGTGACGTCGGGCCTGCGGCTGGGCACGCCGGCCGGCACGACCCGCGGGTTCGGCGAGGCGGAGTTCCGTCGGATCGCCGACTGGATCACCGAGTTGCTGGACGGGCTGGCCGCCAACGGCGAGGACGGAAACGCGGCGGTCGAGGCGAAGGTGAAAGCCGAGGTCGCGGAACTCTGCGCCAGGTTCCCGGTCTATCCCGGCCGCTAGACCATGCCGCGTTCAACCGAATGCACGCGTCGGGCCGAGCGCGCCGTTCCCTGAGGACGCTGCCTCGCCCCGGCGGGTGCATGCCCGAATCCGAAGGACCGCGACACGCCGCAGGCGGAAACCGGCCGGCATTTTCCCGAACGGGCGCCCGATTGGGCGCCCGTTTGCCGTTTCGCCCCCTGCCCGGCGGCGGATTCCCGCCATCCGCCCCGGGGGCGGGTTGATCCCGCGCGGCGAATTTGGAAAGTCGCCGCCCAGGACCACTCAAGACCACTCCACTCACGACCACTCACGGAACCACAACCCGAACAATCGGTGAAACATGTTGGACAGTGTCATTCGCGGGCGCATCGCCCGCGCCGTCTCGCTTGCGCTCATCTGCCTTGCCGTTCCCGCCACGGCCAATGCCGCCCGGGGCATCTGCTCCGATCCGCTGACACGCGCCATTCCCGAACGCGCCAGCCGCGCGCCGTCGGGCAGCGCGGTGATGCACGATCTGGCCGACACCAGCGGCGAGGCGCGCGACAAGGCGGTCATGCGCCAGGTGCTGTCGGGCAATGTGCCCTCGTTCCTGCGCCATCTGGTTCCGGTGACGATTCCGGGCACCCTGGCCGGGGGGCGTTCGGTGCTCATCACCATCTGCGTGACGCCGGGCTATCTCGCCGTCGGGGATGACGACGATTTCGTGCGCGTGCCGCTGGGGCTGGCGGCGGCGGCGCAGATCGCCGACCGTTTCGGCTTCTTCCTGCCGACCACCCGGATGGTGGATGCCATCTACAGCCAGGCGCAGCTGCGCGTCGCGCCCAGCCCGATGAAGCCGACCAGCCAGATGAGTTCGACAGCCTATCTGATGCGCCACAACGCGACGCTGGAGGACCAGCGCCATCGCTCCGGGCACTCGCCATCGGAACTGATCGCCGGCGAAAAGAAGGATATCGTGCTGACCGAGAGGCTGCGCTCGAAACCCGGGCGGGTGGCGATCTATGGCTGGCACCGCACCAATGGCCGGCCCATCCAGCCGCTCAGCACCGTGCATGGCGCATCCTACGCCGATTACAGCCACGGCGTTCGCCTGGTCAGCCAGACGGCCTATGTCGATGGCAAGCCCCGCCCCCTGGCCGAGATCATGCGCGACCGCGACCTGTCCGGGATCGTCAATTCCGAAGGGCCGATCGGCGACGCGGAGCGGCTGATGGCGAGCCTCTACTGAAGGTCAGGAATGCTCCTCGGCCGCGGTGGCGGCCAGGGCGCGGTTGTAGGCCCGCAGCGCATCGACGTGAAACAGCGCGCCCAGCAGTTCGGGCGCGCCATCGCCGTGGCGGTCCGCGACCACCGGAACGAAGGCCAGGTCGTCGGCCTCGAAGATCGGCATCGCGGCCTCGAGCGTGGCCGACGCGTCGATGCACAGGCCGCGCTCCATCATGTCCTGGCAGGCGTCTTCATCGGGGGCGCGGGCATCGCCGAGGGGGCGCATGACCGCGCCGGCGCGCAGCATCGCCAGCAGATAGGCTTGCGGCCCCGCGGCAAGGTGGATGTCGCGGCGTTCGATCTGCGTCAGGAAGAACGACCGGTCCACCAGCCGCGAGGCCAGCGCGGTGGACATGCTGACCGACACCATCACCGCGATGCCGATCTGCCAGTCGCCGGTCAGTTCGAACACGATCAGCGTGGTCGAGATCGGCGCGCCCAGCACCGCCGCCGCCACCGCCCCCATGCCGGCAAAGGCATAGAGGTTCGGCGCGCCCGAATAGTCCGGAATGAATCCGGTGGCGATCAGACCGAACGCCAGCCCCGACAGCGCCCCGACCATCAGCGAGGGCGAAAACATGCCCCCGCCCATGCGCCCGCCGAAGGTGATCGCGACGGCGGCGGTTTTCAGCACCGTGAACACGATCGCCTCGTGCAGCAGCAGGTTGCCCTTGAGCGCGACCAGCGTCGTTTCGTACCCGACCCCGATGATATGGGGATACCAGATCGCCAGCCCGCCCAGCAGCGCACCCGCCAGCGCCGGGCGCAGCCAGCGCGGCATGCGGGTGCGGTCCTGGACATAGGCACCGACATCCTCGGCCCAGAACACCGAGCGCATCAGCACCACCGCGATGACGCCGCTGACCAGCCCGAGGATCAGGAAGGCCGGCAGTTCGACATAGAATTGCAGCGATCCCGGGGTGATCAGCGAAAACTCGGCCACGTCGCCGAATTCGAGCCGGTTGATGACGGTGCCGGCAACCGAGGCGACGACGATCGGGGCGAAGGCGTGTACCGCGAAATGGCGCAGCACCACCTCGAGCGCGAACAGCGCACCGGCGATGGGGGCGTTGAAACTGGCCGAGACGGCCGCGGCGACGGCGCAGCCCAGCAGGTCGCGCCCGGTGATGCCGTCGGCGCGGATGCGGTCGCTCACCCAGGTCGAGATGACCCCGGCCATGTGCACCACCGGCCCTTCCCGGCCCGAAGACCCGCCGCTGCCCAGCGTTATCAGCGACGCCGCGATCGAGGCCAGCCCTTCGCGGGTCTCGACGCGGCCATCGTGCAGCGCGGCGCCCTCGATCACGTCGGCCACCGCGCGCACCCGCCCGCCGGGGGTAAAGCGGTGCAGGATCAGCCCCACCGCCAGTCCGCCCAGCACCGGGATCAGCAGCACCCAGTACCACGGCAGATATTCGGCATGGGTATGCAGAAGCCGCACGTCGTCGGTGCGGTAAAGCGTGGATTGCAGCAGGTCGATGGACTTGCGGAACCCCAGCGCCGCGAACCCGGCGGCAATGCCGATGACCAGCGCGATGAACCAGAACTGGATCTGGCTTGGGCCGCGCTGCTGGAGCACGCGCAGCCCCTTGCGCAGGGCATCGCGGCCCTGGGCGAACTGGTCGGAAAAGAACTTGCCGGCGGATATGGCCATCGAAACCTCGCGGCGCGGGTGCGGTCCTCTTTAGTGCGCAATCCCGCTGGAAGGAACCGGTTTTCAGGCCGCCTGCCCCGGCCGCGCCGGCGCATCACGCATTCGCCGCCCGGGCAGAGATTTCGCTTGCGTCGTCCCCCGTTCGGGGGTTAGAAATTTGATCAAATTATCGGAAAGTGGCCCCGCGAGGACCCATGCAAACGAAAACCTGGCTGCGCAAGAACCCGCAGGTAAGAACCATACGCGTGGCCGCCGCCGATCTGAACGGGCAGCCGCGCGGCAAGCGCGTGCCGGTGCGCTTTGCCGACAAGGTGCTCGATGGCGGCACGCGGTTTCCGCTGTCGGTGCTGAACCTCGACATCTGGGGCGAAGACATCGACGACAGCCCGCTGGTGCTGGCCACCGGCGACCGCGACGGCGTCCTGCTGCCGACCGGGCGCGGCTTTATGCCGATGCCGTGGCTGGAGACACCGACCGGGCTTTTGCCGATCTGGATGTTTCACGAGGACGGACGCCCCTTCGACGGCGACCCGCGCCAGGCGCTGAACGCGGTGGTCCGGCGCTTTGGCGCGCGCGGGCTGAAACCGGTGGTGGCGGTCGAACTCGAGTTCTTCCTGATCGACGACAGCGGCCGGCGTCTTCAGGTGCCGCCCTCGCCGCGATCAGGCAAACGGCGCAAGGCGGGCGAGATCCTCAGCCTGCGCGCGCTCGACCAGTTCGACGATTTCTTCACCGAGCTCTACGACGCCTGCGAGGAAATGGACATTCCCGCCGACACCGCGATTTCCGAGGCCGGGCTGGGCCAGTTCGAGATCAACCTGATGCATCAGGACGACGCGCTGCGCGCCGCCGACGACGCCTGGCTGTTCAAGATGCTGGTCAAGGGGATGGCGCGGCGGCACGGGTTTGCCGCCAGTTTCATGGCCAAACCCTACGAGGATTACGCCGGATCGGGCATGCACATGCATTTCTCGGTGCTGGACGGCGAGGGCCGCAACATCTTCGACGACGGCACCGAGCGCGGCAGCGACGCGCTGCTGCATGCGGTGGCGGGCTGCCTGGATTCGATGCCGGGCAGTACGCTGATCTTCGCGCCGCACGCGAACAGCTATGACCGGATGGTGCCGGGCGCGCATGCGCCGACCGGCATCTGCTGGGCCTACGAGAACCGCACCGCCGCGATCCGCATACCCAGCGGCCCGCCCGCGGCGCGGCGCATCGAACACCGCGTGGCGGGCGGCGACGTCAATCCCTATCTGGTGATCGCCGCGGTTCTGGGCGCCGCGCTGAACGGGATCGAGGACGGCGCGATGCCGCCCGAGCCGATCACGGGCAACGCCTATACCGCCGATCTGGCGCGCATCCCGACGCTGTGGCAGGACGCCATCGACGCCTTCGAGACCGACCCGCATGTGGCGCGCATCTTCACCCCCGACCTGATCCGCAACTATGTGATGACCAAGCGGCAGGAGTTGCACTTCATGCAGGAGGCATCGCCCCAGGAGCAGGTGGAAATCTATCTCGATACGGTCTGAGCCCGCTTGCCGCGCCGCCCCCGCCGCCATAACCTGACAGCCAAGAACGGATGGCACATGAAAATCGGAATCCTGCAAACCGGACACGCCCCGGACGCCCTGATTGCGACCTTCGGGGATTATGATCAAATGTTCCGCGACCTGCTGGACGGGCACGGCTTTTCATTCGAGACATGGGCGGTGGTGGACGGGGCCTTTCCGCCCGGGCCCGATGCCGCCGACGGCTGGCTGATCACCGGATCGCGCCACGGCGCCTACGAGGATCTGCCCTGGATCGCGCCGCTGGAGGCGCTGATCCGCGACATCCACGCCAGCGGCCGGCCGATGATCGGCGTGTGTTTCGGGCACCAGATCATCGCCCAGGCGCTGGGCGGCAAGGTCGAGAAGTTCGCCGGCGGCTGGGCCGTGGGGCGCAGCGAATATGAACTTGGCGCGCGCAAGGTGACACTGAACGCCTGGCATCAGGACCAGGTGACGCAGGCCCCCGAAACCGCCCGCGTGGCGGGCACCAACCCGTTCTGCAAGAACGCGATGCTGGCCTATGGCGACAGCATCTGGACCGTACAGGCGCATCCCGAATACGGCACCGGCTTCATCCGCGGTCTGATCGAGACCCGCGGTCGCGGCAACGTGCCCGACGCGATCCTCGATCGGGCCGACGCCAACCTGGACGGTGCGGTCGACAACGCGGACATGGCCGGTTTCATGGCCGAATTCCTCAAGCGGAAAGAGAGGGCGTGATGGCCGACGACGACTGGATGGACACCCTGCCCCAGGCCGCGCGGGACTATCTCGAGGGGCGGCGGCTGGATGAGGTCGAGTGCATCATCTCGGACCTGCCCGGCATCGCGCGCGGCAAGGCGGTGCCGGCCAGCAAGTTCCGCCGCCAGACGCAGTTTCACCTGCCCGACAGCATCTTCTTCCAGACCATCACCGGCGACTGGGGCGAAGCCGCGGGCGAGGAGGGCTTCATCGAGCGCGACATGATCCTGAAACCGGACATGAGCACCGCCACCGCCGCGCCCTGGACCGCGGACTGGACGTTGCAGGTGATCCACGACGCCTATGACCGCGAGCTTGAGCCGATCCCGTTCAGCCCGCGCAACGTGCTCAGGAAGGTGGTGCAGCTCTATCACGACCGGGGCTGGAAGCCGGTGGTGGCGCCCGAGATGGAATTCTATCTGGTGGCGCGCAACATCGACCCGGCCAAGGCGATCGAGCCGATGATGGGCCGCTCGGGCCGCCCGGCGGCGGCGCGCCAGGCCTATTCCATGACGGCGGTGGACGAATTCGGCCCGGTGATCGACGACATCTACGATTTCGCCGAGGCCCAGGGCTTCGAGATCGACGGCATCACCCAGGAAGGCGGCGCCGGGCAGCTCGAGATCAACCTTCGCCATGGCGACCCGATCAAGCTGGCCGACGAGGTGTTCTACTTCAAGCGCCTGATCCGGGAGGCGGCGCTGCGCCACGACTGTTTCGCCACCTTCATGGCCAAGCCCATCGCCGACGAACCGGGCAGCGCCATGCATATCCATCATTCGGTGATCGACCGGGCCAGCGGCAAGAACCTCTTTTCAGGCCCCCAGGGCGGGGAGACCGACCTGTTCTTCGGTTTTCTGGCCGGGTTGCAGACCCACATGCCGGCGGCGCTGGCGGTGATGGCGCCCTATGTCAACAGCTACCGGCGCTATGTCAAATCCCACGCCGCGCCGATCAACCTGGAATGGGGCCGGGACAACCGCACCACCGGCATCCGCATTCCGCTGTCGGGGCCCGAGGCCAGGCGCATCGAGAACCGCATCGCCGGCATGGACTGCAACCCCTATCTGGGCATCGCCGCATCGCTGGCCTCGGGCTATCTGGGCATGGTCAACGAGCTTTGGCCGTCCAGGCAGTTCAAGGGCGACGCCTATGAGGGCGAGGGCGACATCCCGCAGGTGATGGGCGATGCGCTGGACCTGTTCGAGGAGGCCGGCGAACTGCATCAGGTTCTGGGGCCGGAATTCGCCCGGGTCTACGCCATCGTGAAACGGTCCGAATACGACGAGTTCCTGCAAGTGATCTCGCCCTGGGAGCGCGAGCACCTGCTGCTGAACGTGTGAGCGGGCGGCGCGCGGCGCGTCGGCGGCAAGATCGAGTATTTGCAACCAGAAAGAAGCAGGGGCGCGAAAGCCCCGGCGGAGGCGGCGATGGGCCTGAATCTTCTTTATTCCAACGACCGGCAGGGGGAATATCCCGACAGCTGGTACACGGCCACCGCCCATGCGCTGGCGCCGTTCCCGCCCCTGCGCGGGGAAACCCGCGCGGATGTCTGCGTGGTCGGGGGCGGCTATACCGGGCTGTCGGCGGCGCTGCATCTGGCGCAAGCCGGCCTTGACGTGGTGCTGCTGGAGGCGCACCGGGTCGGGTTCGGCGCCTCGGGGCGCAATGGCGGCCAGCTGGGCAGCGGCCAGCGCATGCACCAGGACGACCTGGAACGGCTGGCGGGCCGGGACGAGGCCGCCGCCCTGTGGCGGCTGGGGGAGGATGCCAAGGCGCTGGTGCGCGACCTGGTGGCCCGGCACGGGATCGACTGCGATCTCAGACCCGGCGTGGCCTGGACGGCGTCGAGTGCGCGGGACGTGGCGCATCTGCACGACTATGCCCGTCTGCTGGAACGCCGCCATGGCTATGACCGGCTGGAACTGCTGGACCGCGATGCCTGCGCCGCGCTGTGCCCGTCGCCCGACTATGTCGGCGGCATTCTCGACATGGGGGCGGGGCATCTGCATCCGCTGAACTTCGCTTTGGGACTGGCGCGCGCGGCGGCGGATGCGGGGGTGCGGATCTTCGAGGATACGGCCGTGCATCACGTCGTGGAAAGCGCGCCCGCAACGGTGCGCACCGATCGCGGCCGGGTGGTGGCCGATCATGTCGTCCTGGCCTGCAACGGCTATCTGGGCGGGCTGAACCGCAAGGTTGCCGCGCGGGTGATGCCGATCAACAATTTCATCGTCGCCACCGAACCGCTGGGCGACATGGCCGAGCGCGTGCTGACCCGCGACGTGGCGGTTGCCGACAGCCGGTTCGTGGTCAACTACTTCCGCCTCAGCGCCGACCGGCGGCTGCTGTTCGGCGGCGGGGAAAGCTATGGCTACCGCTTTCCCCGCGACATCGCCGCCCTGGTGCGCAGGCCGATGCTGGAGATCTTTCCCCATCTGAAGGACACGCGCATAGATTTCGCCTGGGGCGGCACGCTGGCGATCACCAGGAAGCGCATGCCCTACCTGGCGCGGGTGGCGCCCAATATCCTGTCGGCCTCGGGCTATTCCGGCCACGGGGTCGGCACCGCCACCCATGCCGGGCAGTTGATGGCGCTGGCAATCCAGGGCCAGGCGGAGGGGTTCGACACCATGGCCCGCGTCCCTGCCCCGGCCTTTCCCGGCGGTCCGGCCTTCCGCTCGCCCCTGCTGGTGCTGGCGATGACCTGGTTCGCGCTGCGCGACCGTCTGGGCGTCTGAACCCCGAGACCCTGGCGCCACGCGGCGGGCCGCGCGCGAAAACCCGCCCGGCACGGCGGCCAAGGCGCTTGGCACGCCCGGCCGATTGTTTTATCTTTTCCGAAGAACGAATTCAGGAAATCGAAATACGATGCAGGTTCCCAACGTCCACGACGCCGAGCCGATCCCCGAATCCGCGCGTGCCGCCATCGAGGCGCTGCTGCGGTCGGGCGATCTTTTCCGCTATACCGCGCCCGAGGCCGCGCCGGTATCTCTGCTGGAAGCGGAATTCGCCGATCTGATCGGGGCGAAATACGCGCTGGCGGTTTCGTCCTGTTCGGCGGCGCTGTTCCTGGCGCTCAGGGCGCTGGACCCAGCCCGCGGCGCGCGCGTTCTGATCCCCGGTTTCACCTTTGCCGCGGTGCCCTCGGCGGTGATTCATGCCGATTGCGTTCCGGTGCTTTGCGAGGTGGGCAGCGACTACCGCGTCGACCTGGCCGATTTCGAGGCTCGGCTGGAGGGTGTGAGCGCCGTCATCATCAGCCACATGCGCGGCCATACCAGCGACATGGACGCGATCATGGATATGTGCGAGGCGCGCGGCCTGCCGGTGATCGAGGACGCGGCGCATTCGCTGGGCACCACCTGGAACGGGCGCAACATCGGTACGCTGGGCCGGGCGGGGTGCTTTTCCTTCCAGTCCTACAAGATGATCAATGCCGGCGAGGGCGGCGTCCTGGTCACCGACGATTCCGATCTGGTGGCGCGGGCGATCATCATGTCCGGCGCCTACGAGCACAACTGGAAGAAGCATCCTGTCTTGCAGGACGCCTTCGGCCGCTGGCAGAATCGCCTGCCGCTCTACAATCTGCGCATGTCGAACCTGAGCGCGGCGGTGATCCGTCCGCAACTGCCCGAACTGGCGGGCCGGGTGGCGCGCGGCCGGGTCAATCACGATCACGTCGCGGCGCGGCTGAACGCGTCGCCCTGGATCGAGGTGCCGGACAAGCTTGGCCCTGAACGGCGGGCGCCGGATTCGATCCAGTTCAACCTGGTCGGGCTGGGCGACGGCGAAACCCGCGCCTTCGCGGCGGCGGCGGCGGGCCGCGGCGTCAACGTGCAGGTGTTCGGGATGAGCGCGGACAATGCCCGCGCGTTCTGGAACTGGAACTTCATTCCCGACCTGCCCGAATTGCCCCAAACCCGCGCCATGCTGATGCGCGCCTGCGACGTGCGGCTGCCGGTCAGGTTGTCCCGCGGCGAACTGGATGTGATCGCCGACATCCTGCTGGAAGCGGCGGCAGAGGCGGCGGGGGGCCTGCGCGTCTACGCCACCTGATGCCGCCTTGCCAGGTGCCGGGGCGGCCGCCACACTGGGTGCCATGAGCGATCTGAGCAAGGGCGCCGCCTGGATGCGCGGCGAAATCATCCCCATAGGCGAGGCCGGCATCGCCGTCACCGACTGGGGCGTGACGCATTGCGACATCGGCTATGACGTCGTGCCGGTCTGGCGCGGCGCGTTCTTCCGGCTCGAGGATTACATGGACAGGTTCGTGGCCTCGGTCGCGGCGCTGCGGATGGATCTTGGAATGGAGCGCGCCGGGATGGTCGCGGCACTGGGCGACATGGTCGCCGCCTCGGGCCTGCGCGATGCCTATGTCGCGATGGTCGCCGCGCGCGGCCCCAACCCGGTGCCGGGCAGCCGCGACCCGCGCGACTGCAAGAACCATTTCTATGCCTGGTGCGTGCCCTATGTGCATATCGTCAAGCCCGATCTGGCCGAGAAGGGCACATCGGTCTGGATCGCCAAGTCGGTGCGGCGCATCCCCGCCGACAGCGTCGATCCGAGGGTGAAGAACTATCACTGGGGCGATTTCACCTCGGGCCTGTTCGAGGCCAAGGACCGCGGGTTCGAGACCACGATGCTGCTGGACCACGCCGGCAACGTGACCGAAGGGCCGGGGTTCAACGTCTTCGCGGTGTTCGAAAACCGATTGGTGACACCGGAAAATGGCGTCCTGCATGGCATCACGCGGCGCACGGTGCTGGACATGGCGCACGAGCGCGGGTTGAACGTGCAAGCCCGCGCCCTGCCGCTTGAGGAATTCTGGACCGCCGACGAGGTGTTCCTGTCGTCCTCGGGCGGGGGCGTGATCCCGGTGGCGCGGGTCGATGACCGGCATTTCTCGAACGCGGCGCCGGGGCCGGTGGCGCGCATGCTGCGCCGCGACTATTTCGCCTGGATGGAACGGGCGGACCTGCGCAGCCCGATCGCCTATCCGTGACGGGTGGCGCCGGTCACTTCATCCGCGACAGCTTGTCCTGCAATTCGGAGAGCTGTTTCTTGATGGCGTCCAGATCCTCGGATTTCCCGCTGTCCGGCGCGGCGGATTTTTCACCGTCTCCGGCCGGACCGGCCCCGCCCTTGCGAGCGCCGAAACCCGAGGCCATCGCCTTGAGGAACGCCTCCTGCTGGGACTGCAACGCCTCGAATCCGGGCATCCGCGCCATCGGGTTCATGGCCGACATGTTCTCCATCATCTTGGTCTGGCTTTCGCGCAGCATCTCGAAGGATTGTTGCAGGAACTGCGGCATCAGGCCCCCGCCCGGCACCATGTAGCTGCGCACGAGGTCGTTCAGCACGTCCACCGGCAGCACGTTCTCGCCGCGGCTTTCGTGTTCGGCGATGATCTGGAGAAGGTATTGCCGCGTCAGGTCGTCGCCGGTCTTGAGATCGACGATCTGAACCTCGCGCCCGGCGCGTATGAAGCCGGCGATATCTTCCAGCGTGACGTAGTCGCTGGTTTCGGTGTTGTAGAGCCTGCGGCTGGCGTACCGCTTGATCAGCAGGGGTTCGTCCTTGTCCGCCATGTCTGTTCCTCCGCGACATGTTGCGATGCGGCAGACACTATGCGAGCGCAGAACAAAAAGAAAGGGCGGGCCGAAGCCCGCCCCGGCGTCTGCACCGATTGGGAGGAGAAGGTCGGTGCAGAGGCGCCGTTATCTTACTTCACCGCGGCTTTCTTGGCGGCCGAAGTCACCTCGTTGGTGGCCTTCTTGACGGCGGCGGTCGCCTCTTCGGTGGCGTCCTTGCCGGCGGCCATCATCAGTTCCAGGGTTTCGGTCTGGGCCTTCTTGGCGATCTCGGCGAAGGCGGCCATGTGCTCGGAGGCGACCTCGGCCGAGGCGCTCGCGAAATCGGTCATCGCCTTGGCGTAATCGGCCGGCTCGGCCTTGGCCTTGGACAGGTCGGACAGCTTGTTCAGCGTGTCCTTGGTCCATTTGGTGGACAGTTCGACCGACTTGCCGGCGGCGTCCAGGGCGACGCCCGACAGTTTCTCGTTCAGCGCGGCGGAGTTCTTGAACGCGCCTTCGAACGCGGTGGTGTCCACGGGAAACGCGCCCATGATGTCTTTCATGACGGCGGAGTAATCTTGGGTCTTGGCCATTGTCTTGATCCTTCGTTGCTTGTCCGGTCAACACCGGATCGTTGTGTCTGACCACAATATGCATTCTGCACCGCAGCATTTCAAGGATTTTTTGCTGCATTGCAGAAAAAGATGTTTTTGCGTTTCGTTTCAGCTCGTTGGCTTCTTCACGACATAGGTTCCGGGCGCCGGGGCAAGCGCGGGATGGTCCGAATCGCCGGTATCGCGGGCCGGCACCTGCTTGCCCGAGCGCGGTTTCAGCCAGGCTTCCCAGCGCGGCCACCACGACCCCTGGTGATAATCCGCGCCTTCCAGCCAGTCCTCGGGGCTCAGCGACAAATCGCCGTTGGTATAGTGGCCGTATTTCTTCTTGCTGGGCGGGTTGACGATGCCGGCGATGTGGCCCGATTCCGAGACCACGAAGGTCTTGTTCTTCGATCCCATCATCTGCACGCCGCGATAGCAGTCCTTCCAGGCCGCGATATGGTCGGTTTCGCAGGTGATCGCCATCAACGGCACATCGACATCGCCCAGCCGCAGCGTGTGGCCCATCAGGTCATAGCCGCGATCGGCGAATTCGTTGCGCTGGCACAGGGCGCGCAGGTACTGCATGGCCATCTTGCGCGGCAGGTTCGATCCGTCGCCGTTCCAGTAAAGCAGATCGAAGGCCGGTGGCGTCTCGCCCATCATGTAGCTGCGGATCGCCGGGCCATAGACCAGATCGTTGGAGCGCAGATAACTGAAGGTGCGGGCCATGATGTAGGACCGCAGCACCCCCTGCTCTTCCACCTCGGCCTCGATCCCGTCGATGAAATCGTCCTGCAGGAACGGGGTGAATTCGCCCTGGTCGGAAAAATCGGTGAGCGCGGTAAAGAACGTCGCGGACCTGACCGACTTGTCGCCCCTCTGTTTCAGCAGCGAAAGCACCATCGCGAGCGTGGTGCCCGCGATGCAGTATCCCACCGCGTTCACCTGGCTGGTGGCGCAGATCGCCTTGACCTCATTGATGGCGGTCAGGAAACCGTCCTGGATATACTCCTCGATCCCGACATCGGCGAAAGTGGCATCGGGGTTGACCCAGCTGACCACGAACAGGGTATAAC
>JAGRMG010000052.1 GCA_020441385.1 Paracoccaceae bacterium | reverse complement strand
CTGGCCGAACACGGGATCGCGCTGGATTTCGTGCAGGACAACCATTCGCTGTCGCATGCGGTCGATACCGTGCGCGGGCTGCATTTCCAGGCCCCGCCGCATGCCCAGGACAAGCTGGTGCGCTGCGGGCGCGGGGCGCTGCTGGACGTGGCGGTGGACATCCGCCGCGGCTCGCCCAGCTTCGGGCAGTGGTTCGGCATCGAGCTTTCGGCCGAGAACGGCCGCCAGCTGCTGGTGCCCAAGGGCTTTCTGCACGGTTTCGCCACAAGGGCGCCCGATACCGAGATCGTCTACAAATGCACCGACTACTACGACCGGGTCTCGGACGGGGCGGTGCGGTTCGACGATCCCGCGATCGGCATCGACTGGGGCCTGGGCGGGGAGCCGGTGCTGTCGCCCAAGGACGAGGCGGCGCCGCTGCTGGCCGATCTCGACAACCCCTTCGTCTGGGAAGGATGAGCACATGAAACTGATCGTGACCGGAGGCGCCGGGTTCATCGGCTCGGCGGTGGTGCGCCAGGCGGTGCGCGCGGGCCACGACGTGATCAACCTCGACGCGCTGACCTATGCGGCCTGCCTCGACAACGTGGCCAGCGTGGCGGACGCCCGCAATTATGCCTTTGTAGAGGCTGATATCCGCGACCGCGCGGCGATGGACGCGGTGTTTTCCGCCCATGCGCCCGACGCGGTGATGCACCTGGCCGCCGAAAGCCATGTCGACCGCTCGATCGACGGCCCCGGAGAGTTCATCGACACCAATGTCGCCGGCACCTACACGCTTTTGGAGGCGGCGCGCAAATACTGGACCGGCGCCGGCCGGCCCGAAAGTTTCCGCTTTCACCACATCTCCACCGACGAGGTCTATGGCTCGCTGCCCCCCGAGCGGTCGGTGAAGTTCACCGAAACCACGCCCTACGATCCGCGCAGCCCCTATTCGGCCTCCAAGGCGGCCAGCGACCACCTGGTGCGGGCCTGGCACGAGACCTACGGGCTGCCGGTGGTGCTGACCAATTGTTCCAACAATTACGGCCCCTTCCATTTCCCCGAGAAACTGGTGCCGGTGGTGATCCTGAACGCGCTGGCGGGCAGGCCGATCCCGGTCTACGGGGCGGGGGAGAACGTGCGCGACTGGCTCTATGTCGAGGATCACGCCGATGCGCTGCTGACCGTGCTGGCGCGCGGCGCGGTCGGGCGATCCTACAATATCGGCGGCGAGAACGAGGCCCGCAACATCGACCTGGTGCGCATGATCTGCGCCATCCTCGATGAAAAGCGGCCCAGATCGGCGCCCTACGCCGAACAGATCGCCTTCGTCGCCGACCGCCCGGGCCATGACGCGCGCTATGCCATCGACCCGGCCCGCATCCGCGAGGAACTGGGCTGGCGCCCCTCGGTCACGCTTGAACAGGGTCTGGAAAAGACCGTGCAATGGTACCTCGACAACGAGCCCTGGTGGCGCGCGCTGCAATCGCGCGACGGCGTCGGGCGGCGGCTGGGGGTGTCGGCATGATTGTCCCGCCGCTTCTTCTGACCCCAAATATCCTCGCCGAAGGCGAAACCGGTTTTTCCGCGAAAAACCGCGCGCGCGCCCGCCGGCCCGGCGCGGGAGGGCCGGGGCGGTGACGATCCTGGTGTTCGGGCGCAACGGCCAGGTCGCCACCGAACTGGGCCGGCTCAAGGGCATCGCCTGCCTGGGCCGCGAGGCCGCCGACCTGGCCGATCCGGCCGCCTGCGCCGCCGCGATCGGGGCCGCGAACCCGGATGCCGTGATCAACGCCGCCGCCTGGACCGCCGTCGACGGGGCCGAGGACGAGGAGGCGCTGGCCACGCGCATCAACGGCGAGGCGCCCGGCGCCATGGCCCGGGCCTGCGCCGGGCTCGGCATTCCCTTCGTGCAGATCTCGACCGACTACGTGTTCGACGGCAGCGGCGATGCGCCCTGGCGGCCGGGCGACGCGACCGGCCCGCTGGGCGCCTACGGGCGCTCGAAACTGGCCGGCGAACGGGCGGTGGCGGCGGCGGGGGGCAACTGGGCGGTGCTGCGCACCTCCTGGGTGGTCTCGGCGCACGGGTCCAATTTCGTGAAGACCATGCTGCGGCTGGGCCGCGAACGCGACGCGCTCGGCGTCGTCGCCGACCAGATCGGCGCGCCGACCCCGGCCCGCGCCATCGCCGCGGCCTGCGTGAAAATGGCCGAAACCCTTTTGTCAGAGCCTGAAAAGACCGGCATCTACCATTTTTCCGGCGCCCCGGATACAAGCTGGGCCGATTTCGCCCGCGAGATATTCGCCCAGGCCGCCATCGCCTGCACCGTGACCGGCATTCCCAGTTCCGGCTACCCGACGCGTGCGGCGCGGCCGCTGAATTCGCGGCTCGATTGCTCCGCAACAGAGACGAATTTCGCCATTTCCCGCCCCGACTGGCGGGCCGGGCTGGCCGACATCCTGCGAGATCTTGGAGAGATTTGAGACATGACCACTTCCACCACCGGGCGCAAGGGCATCATCCTGGCCGGCGGCTCAGGCACGCGGCTTTATCCGATCACCATGGGCGTCTCCAAGCAGCTCCTGCCGATCTATGACAAGCCGATGATCTACTACCCGCTTTCGGTGCTGATGCTGGCGGGCATCCGCGACATCTGCGTCATCACCACGCCCCAGGACCGCGACCAGTTCATCCGCACCCTGGGCGATGGCGGCCAGTGGGGCGTGCGGCTGAGCTATGTCGAACAACCCAGGCCCGAGGGGCTGGCGCAGGCCTATGTCCTGGCCGAGGATTTCCTGGCCGGCGCGCCTTCGGCGATGGTGCTGGGCGACAACATCTTCTTCGGCCACGGGCTGCCGCAGCTTCTGGCCGAGGCCGATGCGCGCACCGAGGGCGGCACCGTGTTCGGCTATCACGTGGCCGACCCCGAACGCTATGGCGTGGTCGGGTTCGACCGCGACGGCCGGGCCGAGACCATCATCGAGAAGCCCGCCGTGCCGCCGTCGAATTTCGCGGTCACGGGGCTCTACTTTCTCGACGGCACGGCCCCGGCGCGGGCCCGGCTCGTGCAGCCCAGCCCGCGCGGCGAGGTCGAGATCACATCGCTGCTGGAAATGTACCTGGGCGAGGGCGCGCTCGGCGTCACCCGCATGGGCCGGGGCTATGCCTGGCTCGATACCGGCACCCATGGCAGCCTGCTGGATGCCGGCAATTTCGTGCGCACCCTGGAAAAGCGCCAGGGGCTCCAGACCGGCAGCCCCGAGGAGATCGCCTTCCAGAACGGCTGGATCAGCCGGGACGACCTGGCCGCGCGCGCCGATCTGTTCGCCAAGAACGGCTATGGCGCCTATCTCTCGGCGCTGCTGCGCTGAGGCGGGGGCCGTGCGCATCCTGTTCGTTCACCAGAACATGCCGGGCCAGTACCGCGAGTTGCTGATGTGGCTGGTGGCGCAGGGCGGCCACGAGATCGTGTTCCTGACCCAGCGCCGCAACCCGCCGAAGATCGAGGGCGTGAAAGCGTATGTCTATGCCCCCCATCACAAGCCGGCCGGCGATGCCTACGGGCTGTCCAGGGTCTGGGAAGAGGCCACCGGCGCCGGTTTCGGCGCCGCCATGGCCGCCCGCCGGCTGGAACGCGAGGAGGGCTTTCGCCCCGATCTGGTGCTGGGCCATACCGGCTGGGGCGAATTGCTGTTCTTCAAGCAGATCTGGCCCGACGTGCCGATCCTGGGCTTCTTCGAGTATTTCTATCTCGCCGAGGGCGGGCTGGTGGGCTTCGACCCGGACGAGCCGGTTTCGGACCACATGCCGTTTCTCATGCATGCCCGCAACGCGGTGCCGTTTGCCAACATCCAGACCGTCGATCTGGGCCATGTACCGACCGAATGGCAGAGAAACACCTTTCCCGAAAGCTTTCACGGCCGGTTCTACACCTGCCATGACGGCATCCGTACCGACCGGCTGGGGCCCGACGGCGAGGTGTCGCTGCCGCTGCAACGGCTGGGCCGGGCGCTGAGCCGCGAGGACGAGGTGTTCACCTATGTCGCGCGCAACCTCGAACATGCGCGCGGCTTTCACATCTTCATGGCGGCGCTGCCGAAGATCCTGGCCGCCCGCCCGAACGCGCGGGTGCTGGTGCTGGGCGGCGACGAGGTCTCCTACGGGCGCAAGTCGCGGCACAAGGGCGGGCTCAGGGCCGAACTGACCGCGCGGCTGGGCGGCAGCGTCGACTGGGACCGGGTGCATTTCCTGGGCCGGGTGCCCTATCCGGCCTTCGTGCAGGTGGTGCAGATCAGCCGCTGCCACATCTACCTGACCATGCCCTTCGTGCTGTCCTGGTCGCTGCTCGAGGCGATGGCGATGCAGGCCACCATCGTCGCCTCGGACGTGGCCCCGGTGCGCGAGG
>JAGRMG010000258.1 GCA_020441385.1 Paracoccaceae bacterium | reverse complement strand
GGCGGTAATCGAACTGGCGTTCGAGGATCTCGTCCCAGGCATCCTTGCAGGCGCCGGGGCTGCCGGGCAGCGCGAACAGATAGGTGCCCCCGGCGACACCGCCGGTGGCGCGGCTCTGCACCGCCGAAGTGCCGATCTTCTGCATCGACACGATGGTAAACACGGTACCGAACGCCTCGATCTCCTTTTCGTAGACGTCGCGGTGCGCCTCGACCGTGACGTCGCGCCCGGTCAGGCCGGTGCCGCCGGTCGAGATCACCACGTCGATGCCCTCGTCGGCGATCCAGGTCCGCAAGAGGCCGGCGATCTCGCCGCGCTCGTCCTTCAGGATGCGGCGGTCGGCCAGAACATGGCCCGCCGCCGTCAGCCGGTCCACCAGCACCTGGCCCGAGCGGTCCTCCTCGGGGGTGCGGGTATCCGATACGGTCAGCACCGCGATGCGGACCGGGATGAAATCCTTGCTTTCGTCTGTGCGCGCCATGTCTCAGGCCCTTTCCATCAGCGCCAGCCGCAGGGCCAGCAATGCGAAGATGCCGCCGCTTACGCGGCCGGTCCAGACCCTCGTGGCAGGCGATCCGGCCAGGCGGCGGCCGGCGCCGCCCGCGAAACGGCCCACGGCGGCGTTGATGACGAAGCCGCCCAGCGCCAGCACCGACCCGAAGATCAGGAACTGCACCAGGATCGGCCCGGCGGGGTCCACGAATTGCGGGATGAAGGCCAGCACGAACAGGATGACCTTGGGGTTGGTCAGGTTGACGAAAAGGCCGGCGCGAAAGGCCCGGCCCGCCCCCGTGCCCGTCACCGCCTCCGGCGCCGCCTCGCGCCCCCGGATCGCGCCCCAGGCCAGCCACAGCAGGTAGGCCACGCCGACCCAGCGGATCGCGTCGAACAGCCACGGCAGCGCCGCGACCGCCGCGCCCAGCCCCAGCCCGGCCAGCGCCACATGCACCATCGCGCCCGTCGAGATGCCCGCGCTTGCCGCCATGGCGGCGCGCGGACCCGCCCGCAGCCCCTGGCCAAGGCAGAACATCATGTCCGCCCCCGGCGTCAGGTTCAGCGCCAGCGCGGCGGGCACATAGGCCAGCAGCACCAGGGGGTCGATCACGCCGACACCTGAAACCAGTTGACCGTGGGGCCGAGATTGGCGACCTCGGTGCGCCCGATCCGGCCGCGACTGCCCCAGCCTTCGTGGATATGACCGCAGACCGCCAGTTGCGGCTGCACCCGTTCGATGGCGGCGCGCACCGATACCGAGCCCAGCGACGCACCGCTTGACGACCGGTCGCCGATACCCTTGGGCGGGGAATGGGTGATCAGGACATCGGCGCTTTCGCACCGCGCCAGCAGGGCGGCCGCCTCGTCCTCGCTCAGATCGCACGACCAGTCTCCGAACGGCGTCACCGGAACGCCATAGCCCAGGCCGAACAGGGTGAGACCGCCGATACCGGTGCCCTCGCCATGCAGGATGGTCCAGGCCTCCGGCGCGGCCTGAACCAGTTCCTCCAGGCTTTCGCCATTGCCCGGAACCGCCACCACCGGCGCCGACAGCCCCGCAAGCATCGCGATCGCCCGGTCCAGCCCCTCGCGCTTGCCGCAGAAATCGCCGGCGGCGATCACCAGATCGGCCTGAGTACTGGCGGCAACCAGATCGGCGGCGCGGGCGCGTGCCAGATGCAGATCGGAAAATGCCAGGATTTTCATTCACTTTCCTTGAGTTTCGCATTCAGTTCCAGCAGATCGGCCCAGGCCTCGCGCTTGGCCTGCGGCTGGCGCAACAGATAGGCCGGGTGCAGCATCGGCAGCACCGGGCGGTCCATCGCGCGTTCCCACTTGCCGCGCATCCGGGTGATGCCGCGCCGGCCCAGCACCGTGTCGCAGGACACGTTGCCCATCAATACCAGAACGGCCGGATCCGCCAGTGCGACATGACGTTCGAGAAACGGCTTCATCATCGCGATCTCTTCGGGTCTGGGCTCGCGGTTCTGCGGCGGGCGCCACGGCAGAACGTTGGTGATATAGACGCTCTGCTCGCGGCTCAGCCCGATCGCGGCCAGCATCCGGTCGAGCAGCTGCCCGGCACGGCCCACGAAAGGCCGCCCCACGCGATCCTCGTCGCGGCCCGGCGCCTCGCCGATGATCATCACGCGCGAACCGGGCACGCCATCGGCAAAGACCAGGTTGCGGGCGCCCTTCCTCAACTCGCACATCCCGAACCCGTTCATCGCGGCGTGCAGCGCCTCCAGCGTCGCCGCCGCCCGTGCCGCCGTCCGGGCGGCCGCCACCGGATCGGCCGCCGCCGGGGCG
>JAGRMG010000257.1 GCA_020441385.1 Paracoccaceae bacterium | reverse complement strand
GCGCGGGCCGCGATGTCGGTCTTGCCGGTGCGTATCGTGGCCCTATCTGAAATGGCCGGGGCGATCGTTCGGATCATGGCTTGAATTCTGATAGTAAGTAATTACTTTCTTGTTTCAAGTGTTTTCGACACCTCCAGAAACCGGCGGGGTCGGGCGGACCGGCGCCGCGCATCCGGGAGAGAGGGCGATGCAGCGAAAGGCAAGGGAACCCGCGATGATGCCGCGCGAGATCCGCAGGCAACCCGGTTCTGACAGGGCCGGGGCGCAGACGGTGCCCGAAACGGCGGCCGGGATCAGCAAGCGCGCCGTCAAGCCCGCCGGGGACGGAACTGGCGGCGCCGCGGCTGCGCGCGACTCGCAGCCCGAACGCGCACCCGATACCGATTCGGGCATTCACCAAACGCTCGATCACGCCACGCAGGTCTGGCTGTCGCGCTTCACGCACGGATTGTCGCCGGCGGCGGTGATGGGGGCATGGTTCGACTGGGCGACGCATATGGCGGCGGCGCCGGGCAGACAGTTGCGGCTGGCCGAAAAGGCCGCCGAAAAGACCGGGAAATACATGCGCTATGCCATCGAATGCGCCAACTCGTCCGAACCTGCGCATCGCTGCATCGAACCGCTGCCCCAGGACAGGCGTTTCAGCGACGACGCCTGGCAGGTCAAGCCGTTCAACCTGATCCATCAGGGCTTTCTGCTCCAGCAGCAATGGTGGCACAATGTCGTCACCGGCGTCCCCGGAGTGAGCGCGCAGCACGAACGCGAGTTGCAGTTCATGACGCGCCAGATGCTCGACGTGTTCTCACCCTCCAACTTCCTGCTTACCAATCCCGAAGTTCTCAGGAAAACGCGCAACACGGCCGGACAGAACCTGTTGCATGGCATGCAGCATCTGATGGAAGACGCACGCAATGTCATGAGCGGGCAAAGCCCGGCCGAACTGGATGATTTCCGGCCGGGCAGGGATGTCGCGACAGCCGAAGGCAAGGTGGTCTACCGCAACCGGTTGATCGAGCTGATCCAGTATGCCCCGCTCACGCAGACCGTCCGGCCCGAGCCGATCCTGATCGTCCCGGCCTGGATCATGAAATACTACATCCTGGATCTGTCGCCGCGGAATTCGATGGTGCGCTACCTGCTTGAACAGGGCCACACGGTCTTCATGATCTCGTGGAAGAACCCGGATGCCGGGGATCGCGATCTGACGCTGGACGACTATCGCCGGCTGGGCATCATGGAGGCGCTCGAGGTGATCGGGGAGATCCTTCCCGACCGCAGGATCCAGTCGGTCGGCTATTGCCTGGGCGGCACGCTTCTGGCCATCGCGGCGGCGGCCATGGCGCGCGATGGCGACGATCGGCTGGGCACGATCTCGCTCCTGGCCAGTCAGGTGGATTTCACCGAGCCGGGCGAATTGCAGCTGTTCATCAACGAAAGCCAGCTTGCGTTTCTCGACAGCGTGATGTGGCGGCAGGGCTATCTGGACACGACCCAGATGGCGGGCGCCTTCCAGATGCTGCGATCCAACGATCTGGTCTGGTCGCGGGTGGTGCGCGACTATCTCATGGGCGACCGCGGCCCGATGTTCGACCTCATGGCCTGGAACGCCGATGCCACGCGGATGCCCTACCGGATGCATTCGGAATATCTGCGCAAGCTCTATCTGAACAACGACTTGGTCGAGGGGCGTTTCAGGGTCGAGGGGCGCACGGTTCACCTGTCGGATATCCGCGTGCCGATCTTCGCGGTCGGAACCCTCAGCGATCACGTCGCGCCGTGGAAATCGGTCTTCAAGATCGACATGCTGAGCGACACCGACGTGACCTTCGCGCTGACCAGCGGCGGGCACAATGCCGGCATCGTGTCCAAGCCGGGCCATCCGCGCCGCTCGTTCCGGGTCGCGACGCGCAAGGAGGCTGACCTTCACGTCGATGCCGAGACCTGGGTCGAGAAGACACCGGAACGGGACGGATCATGGTGGACGGCCTGGGCGGACTGGCTGGCCGCGCACGCGGGAAAACCGGTCGCGCCGCCGCGCATGGGGCGGGGGGCGCCCGTCGCCGATGCGCCCGGCACCTACGTGTTTCAGAAATGAGCGCAGGCCGCCCGATCTGAACGGGAGATTGCGGCCCCGATCGGCATGGCGCCGGGCGCGAACGCGATTTCCGATGCCGCATGGTGCAGACGAGGCGCCCCGGGCAGCGGCCGGAAGGGCGGTTCGACGGGTTTGCCGCCATGCCGGCCGTCGCCCGGAAAAATGAGCGACAGTGTTTTTTCAGGTTTGGAATTCGACGTTATCGCGGAGCATGGCGTTGAGGGTGACGAGCATTTTTCGCATGACGGCGACGAGGGCGAGTTAATGGGGTTTTCCTCTGGCGCGCAGACTTTTGTAGTGCCGGGCAAAGCGGGACGATCCGCGCAAGGCGGTGCTGGTTGCGGCCGTGTAGAGGGCGCCGCGCACCGGTTTTCGGCCGCCGGAGATGAAGCTGCGCCCGCGCCAGGCCCCGCTCTGGCGGGTGTGTGGCGCAAGCCCGCCGAGTGCTGCGATCTGGCCGGCGCGCAGGCGTCTCAGCTCGGGCAGATCGGAAATCAGCACGGCGCAGGTGGCCGGGCCGATGCCGGGCAGGGTCTCGATCCGGGCGGCGCGGGCGGCGGTCTCGCGGCAGGCCCGGACGGCGGCGCGGATGTCCGCTTCGAGTGCCGCGATTTCGGTGTCCAGCACCTCGGCGAGGCGCGACGGAGGCCTGGACGCGCGCCAGCGCGACCTGCCGGCGGCGCATCCTTTCGGCGGCACGGGTGGCGACAAGCACCCGTCGGCGCGCGACCAAGGCCCTGAGAACGCGCAGGTTTTCATCCGGCGGCGGGGTCGGGCCGGGACGCATCCGGGCGGCGTATTCGGCCAGCATGCGGGCATCGACCGCGTCGGTCTTGGCCATCTCCCCGGCCGCGCGGGCGAGATGGCGGATGCGCTGTGCGGGCACCCACCTTGCGGCCGGCTGCCCACAGTGCCGCCATGAGCGGGGCCTCGTAGCCGCCGGAGCGCTCATCGCGGCACTCCCTTCGGGGTCGTTGCCAAGGCAAGCATGACGGGAGCCATTGGCGGTGAGAATGCAGAGATCGAGCCAGCGCGAAGAAATACCGCATCCGGCGAGACAGCCGTGTATCATGGAGCCATCCTGACTTGCCCACGGCCTCGCCTGCATGGGCGGGCCAACCAACAGTTCGGAGTCGGGCCATGCCCGAAGGGCGGGGGGGATCGCGCTCAAGACGATCTCTCGGGATCAGGTATTTCACGACCTCCCGCCCTACACCTTCATACAAAAAACCAACGGACAAGTATTTGTCACCAGAAAGAAACGGATACCGTTTGTTAACCGGAATCGCGCAAACTGGTCCTGCGGTACAGGCTGGAGAGCCGATGACCGCACCAGGAAGAAGCGGCCCGGCCGGCGGCATGCATATCCCTCTGAGG
>JAGRMG010000256.1 GCA_020441385.1 Paracoccaceae bacterium | reverse complement strand
GGTGTGCGATTTGCCGCCTTGATCTGGAACAAAAAGAGATCAAATCTGACGGGCGAGAGGATTGCTTCATGCCCTATGCCCATTCCGACAAGTCGCAGCCGATGCTGCACGCCCCGGCGCCCGACGTGAAGGCGCGCACCAAGCTCGAGGGCGGCAAGCGGCTGGTGCTGCACACCGGATTTGCCGCCGCCGGCGACCAGCCCACCGCCATCGAGGAACTGACGCAGGGCATCAGGGATGGCGAACGCAACCAGGTTCTGCTGGGCGCCACCGGCACCGGCAAGACCTTCACCATGGCGCGCGTGATCGAGGAAACCCAGCGCCCGGCCATCATCCTGGCGCCCAACAAGACGCTGGCGGCGCAGCTGTTCAGCGAATTCAAGGGCTTCTTTCCGGAAAACGCGGTCGAGTATTTCGTCAGCTTCTACGACTACTACCAGCCCGAAGCCTATGTGCCGCGATCGGACACCTATATCGAGAAGGAAAGCCAGATCAACGAACAGATCGACCGGATGCGCCATTCGGCCACGCGGGCGCTGCTGGAACGCGACGACGTGATCATCGTCGCCTCGGTCAGTTGCATCTATGGTATCGGGTCGGTGGAAACCTATGGCGCCATGACCCAGGATCTGAAGGTCGGCGAGCGCTACGACCAGCGCGCGGTGATCGCCGATCTGGTGGCCCAGCAGTACAGGCGCAACGATCAGGCGTTCCAGCGCGGCAGTTTCCGGGTGCGCGGCGATTCCCTGGAAATCTGGCCCGCCCACCTCGAGGACCGGGCCTGGAAGCTGTCGTTCTTCGGCGAGGATCTGGAATCGATCACCGAGTTCGACCCCCTGACGGGCCAGAAGACGGACAGTTTCGAGCGCATCAGGATTTACGCCAATTCGCACTATGTCACCCCGAAACCGACCATGCGCCAGGCGATCGTGGGCATCCGGCAGGAGCTTCGCCAGCGCCTCGACCAGCTTGTCGGCGAAGGCAAGCTGCTTGAGGCGCAGCGGCTGGAACAGCGCACCAATTTTGATCTGGAAATGCTCGAGGCGACCGGCGTGTGCAACGGGATCGAGAACTATTCGCGCTATCTCACCGGGCGCGCCCCGGGCGAGCCGCCGCCCACCCTGTTCGAGTTCATTCCCGATCACGCCATCGTCTTCGCCGACGAATCCCACGTCAGCGTGCCCCAGATCGGGGGCATGTATCGCGGCGACTACCGGCGCAAGTTCACGCTGGCCGAACACGGCTTTCGCCTGCCGTCCTGCATGGACAACCGCCCCCTCAAGTTCGAGGAATGGGACGCCATGCGCCCGCAATCGGTGTTCGTCTCGGCCACGCCCGCGGCATGGGAACTGGAACAGGCCGGCGGCGTCTTTACCGAACAGGTGATCCGGCCCACCGGCCTGCTCGATCCGCAGGTGGAAATCCGCCCGGTCTCGATGCAGGTCGACGATCTGCTGGACGAGGTCCGCCGCGTCAGCGCCAGCGGCTTT
The DNA here is from genome assembly GCA_020441385.1 of Paracoccaceae bacterium. Classification (GTDB taxonomy): domain Bacteria; phylum Pseudomonadota; class Alphaproteobacteria; order Rhodobacterales; family Rhodobacteraceae; genus JAGRMG01. The sequence goes on along the minus strand of JAGRMG010000256.1, from coordinate 635 downwards.
CGCACGCTGGTCACGACGCTGACCAAGCGCATGGCCGAGGATCTGACCGAATACCTGCACGAACAGGGGATCAAGGTGCGCTACATGCATTCGGACATCGACACGCTGGAACGCATCGAGATTCTGCGCGATTTGCGGCTCGGCGCGTTCGACGTGCTGGTGGGCATCAACCTGCTGCGCGAGGGGCTGGACATTCCCGAATGCGGGCTGGTGGCGATCCTCGACGCCGACAAGGAAGGGTTCCTGCGTTCGGAAACCTCACTGATCCAGACGATCGGCCGCGCCGCGCGCAACGCCGAGGGGCGCGTCATCATGTATGCCGACCGTATCACCGGCAGCATGGAACGCGCGCTGGCCGAAACCGACCGGCGGCGGGCCAAGCAGATCGCGTATAACGAGGAACACGGCATCACGCCGGCGACGGTCAAGAAGAACGTCGCGGACGTGATGGCCGGCCTCTACAAGGGCGATGTGGACATGAACCGCGTCACCGCCAAGGTGGACAGGCCCCTGCACGGCGCCAATCTCGAGGCGGTTCTGGACGGTCTGCGCACCGACATGCGCAAGGCCGCCGAGAACCTGGAATTCGAGGAGGCGGCGCGCCTGCGCGACGAGATCAAGCGGCTTGAAGCGGT
>JAGRMG010000051.1 GCA_020441385.1 Paracoccaceae bacterium | reverse complement strand
GCGGACAAACGGTTAATCAACCGTTTGGACCAAAGCCTTTCTCAAGGCTTTGGCGGCGCGCGGCGATCAACCGGTCAGCATCGCCGCCAGCCGCGCCCTTTCGCCGAAATCCTCGGGCCGCGAGATCGCCTGCGCGAGATCTTCCAGCGAGGCGATGGAATGGCCGGCGCGCATGCTGTCCACATGCGGCAACATCGCCCTGATGCCGCGCGCCCTGGGTGCGAAGCCGTCCCAGCGCAACAGCGGGTTGAGCCAGATCAGGCGGCGCGCCGAAAGGTGCAGCCGCTCGATCTCGCCGGCAAGGGCGTCGGGATCGTCGCGTTCGAGCCCGTCGCTGATCAGCAGCACGACGGCCCCCTGCCCCATCACCCGGCGCGACCAGTCGCGGTTGAACTCGTGCAGACAGGCGCCGATCCGTGTGCCGCCCTCCCAGTCCTGCGCCTCGGCCCCGGCGGCGGCCAGCGCGGCATCGACATCGCGCGTTGCCAGATGACGGGTGATGTTGGTCAGCCGCGTGCCGAAGGTGAAGGCATGCACCCGCGCCCAGCCCTGACCGCGCGTGTTGGATACGGCATGGAGAAAGTGCAGGATCATGCGGCTGTACTGGCTCATTGATCCGGAGATGTCGCAAAGCACGACGAGGTTGGGCCAGCGTGGCCGGGGCGTCTTGCGATACAGATCGTGCAATTCGCCGCCCTGGCGCATCGACGCCCGCAGGCTTCTTGGCCGGTCGTAGCGCCGGCCCGTGGAGCTGGGCTGGCCGCGCCGCGAGGGGATCGGTCTGACCGGCAGGCTGATCCGGGCCAGCATGCGCCGGGCCTGCGCCATCTCCTCGGTACTCATCTGTTCGAAGTCGAGGCGGCGCAGCCGTTCCTCGGAGGACATGGTCAGCGATGCGTCGATTTCGATCCGGGGATCTTCGTCGCGTTCCTGCGCGGCGATCCCGGGCGGGTCGCGCCGGACTCCGTCGAGCAACGCCTCGGCGGCGCGTTTCTCGCCCGGCTGCGCGGGGCGGTCCTCCTGCACGCCGCGCACCGCCGGCAGCAGCATCGCCATCATGTGTTCGAGGAAACGCGGGTCGCGCCAGTAGAGGCGGAAGACCTGCGCGAAGACCGTCCGCTGTTCGGGGCGGTTGACGAAACAGGCATGCAGCGTCCAGTAGAAATCGCGCCTTTCGGTGAACCCCGCGGCTGCCACCGCGCGGATCGCGCCGATCACCCGGCCCGGTCCGATCGGCAGGCCGGCCTTGCGCAGCGCGCGGGCGAAATGCACGATGTTGCGCGCCAGCCTGGGCTTTTCGGGCAGGTCGAGGGGCGCGTTTTCGGGCATTCAGGCCGCGTGGGGGCGCTGCCCCCACACCCCCGGGATATTTCCGGCCAGAAGAAGAGTCATGCCGGTTCGAGGCTGGCGCGGGCCTGCTCGAGGATGCGCCTGGCCTCGCTTCCCTGCAGGCGGGCGATGTCGTCCTGGTATTTCAGCACGGCGCCCAGGGTGTCGGCGATCACTTCCGGGGACAGGTCGATCACGTCGAGCGCCAGCAGGCATCTGGCCCAATCGATGGTTTCGGCGACACCGGGTTTCTTGAACAGATCCTCGGTCCTGAGTTGCTGGACGAAGGCGACGATCTCGCGGCTGAGGCGTTCGGCGGCCTCGGGGGCGCGGGCGTGCAGGATCTCGAGTTCGCGGTCGAAATCGGGGTAATCGACCCAGTGATACAGGCAGCGGCGTTTCAGCGCGTCGTGCACCTCGCGGGTGCGGTTGCTGGTTACGATGACGATGGGCGGTTCGGGGGCCCTGATGGTGCCCAGTTCGGGGATCGTGACCTGGAAATCGCCGAGCGCCTCGAGCAGGAACGCCTCGAAGGGTTCGTCGGTGCGGTCCAGTTCGTCGATCAGCAGTACCGGGGCGCCGGCCGGGTCGGGCTCCATCGCGTCCAGCAGGGGGCGGCGGATCAGGTAGTCGGTGCTGAACAGTTCGCGTTGCAGCGCCTTGCGGTCGGCGCCGCCCGCGGCCTCGGCGGTGCGGATCGCCACCATCTGGGCGGGGAAGTTCCATTCATAGACCGCGCTCGCCGCGTCCAGTCCCTCATAGCATTGCAGCCTGATCAGGCGGCGGCCCAGCGCGGCGCCGAGCGCCCTCGCGATCTCGGTCTTGCCGACGCCCGCCTCGCCTTCCAGAAACAGCGGCCGACCCAGTTTCAGCGACAGGAACACCACGGTGGCCAGCGCCCGGCCGCAGACGTAGTTCTGTTGGGCGAGCATGCTCTGTGTGGCGTCGATGGATTGTGGTATCTTCATGTACGTCCTCCGCCGCCCAAGAGGTCACGGCTTGGCGGCGAGGTCAAGCCGGTCGGGCGGCGGCGCGGTCATGCGGAAATCCGCGTCAATGTTGACGGATTCCGCCCGAAATGTCATGAATTGGCAAACAACAGCGTGCTACCGGCGCAGGAGCGGCGAAACCGGAGGCGGCGAGGTGGGATGAGCGGCAGCGAATGCGGCGCGCCAGGGGCGAGACGATGCGGATAACCGCCGTTACCTGCGTCAAGAACGAAGGCCCGTTCCTGCTGGAGTGGATCGCCTTCAACCGGCTGATCGGCGTCACCGATTTCCTGTTCTATTCCAACGATTGCAGCGACGGGACCGACAGGTTGCTGGATGCGCTGGCCAGGCGCGGCATGGTGCATCATCTGCCCAACCCGGCACAGGGGCGCAACTACCAGATGGAGGCGCTGAAGGACGCCGCGCACCAGGGCGTGGTGCAGGGCGCCGACTGGGTCTGGATCGCCGATGTCGACGAGTTCCTCAACATCCATTGCGCCGATCACACCATTCCGGCGCTGATCGCCGCCTGCGGCGATGTGGCCGCGATCTCGGTCAGTTTCCAGTTCTTCGCCAATGACGGGATCGAGACGTTCGTTGACCGGCCGGTGATCGCGCAGTTCACCCGCAGCCACAATCCCGACATCTGGTGCGGGGAAACGGCGCAGGAGGTCAAGACGCTGGTGCGCCGCGATTTTCCCCTGCAGTATTACGGCGCGCACCGGCCGTTCTTCAGAAAGAACCTCGCCCCGGGCAAGCGCCCCGCATGGTGCGACGGGTCGGGCCGCGAGGTGGCGCACAGGTTCCTGGTGGCTGCCAATCCGCGCCGGATCCGCAAATTTCCCGCACGCGGCGCGCGCGACTTCGCGACGCTGAACCATTACGCGCTGCGCAGCCTCGACAGCTATCTCGTCAAGACCGACCGCGGCGATGTCAACCGCGAGAACCGCGCCTTTGACGACACCTACTGGCGCGAGCGCAACGATCCGGCCTGGGAGGATACCAGCATCGCACGCTACCTGCCGGACCTTCAGGCGGCGCTGGCCGAACTGAAATCCGACCCCGAAATCGGCGCGGCTCACGACGAGGCGGTGGCGCTGCATCTGGCGCGCCGCGACGCCTTGCTGAGCCGCCCGGAATACCGCGAGATGGCCGCGCAGCTGCGCGCCGCCCCGGCCCTGCCGCCCGCCGAAGCGGCGATGATCGCCGAACTCGGGCTTGTCCCGTGACGCTGGCCGTCGTCAATCTGGGGCTGCCGAAATCGGGCACCACGACGCTGGCGCAGGCGCTGGCCCGGGCCGGCCTGAAGGTCGCCGACCACCGCCTGAAGGAGCGCGAGGAGGACCGGCCCGGCAAGCGGCGGGTATTCGTCGCCAACCTGCTTTATCGCGGCTATTTCGAACGGGGCGACCCGATGGCGCTGATGCCGGAATACGAGGCGATCTCGGAGATGAGTTTCCTGCATGGCCGCCATTCGGTCTGGCCGCAATGCGATTTCGCGCTGCTGCGGGCGCTGCGCGACCATCACCCGGGGCTGAAATTCATCGCCACGCGGCGCGACGCGGCGGCGCTGTCGGGCTCCATGATGGCCTGGAACAACCTCGGCAAGACCCGCATCCCCGCCAGCCACATTCCCGGCCTGCCGCCGGGCTGGGGCGGCAGCACCGGCCAGCAGGTGAAATGGATCGAGGGCCATTATGCCAATCTGCGCCACTGGTTCCGCGACGATCCGGATTTTCTTGAACTCGACGTGGCCGACCCGGACGCGCGGGCCAGGGCGGCGGCGCATCTCGGCCGCGACCTGCCCTGGTGGGGCCAGGCCAACGTGAACCGCAGGGCGAGGACGGCGTGATGCGCATCGTCCTGCATATCGGGCCCGAACAGGTCGGCGCGGACCGCCTGCAACGGGTGCTGGCCGACAAGCGCAAGTCGCTGGCCGGCAAGGGCATCCTGTTTCCGCGCTCGCCCGGGGCACGCAACCATACCCGTCTGTTCATGGCCGTGACCGATCCGGGCCATGTCGATCCGCTGCGCTTCAACCGCGGCTTCATCGCGCCGGAGGCGCAGCGCAGGCTTTGCGAGGGTCTTGCCGCCGATCTGCGCCGCGAGATCGAGGAGGCCGGCCCCGACCTGGTGATCCTTTCGGCCAGCCAGCTGGGCGCGTCGCTGCACCGCGTCTCGGAGCGCGACCGGCTCGCGGCGTTTCTGGCGCCGCTGGCGGACGATATCCGTATCGTCGCGCACCTGGACGAACCCGCGCGGCTGCTGGCGCGCCACTACGGGGCGCAGGTTATGGAGGGGCGCGGCGTGCCGCTGGAGCGCGAGCTTGCGCTGGCGAACGCGGATGACTGGTGGCGGGCCTGCCAAGGCGCGATGCCCGCGATCGACCCGGCCGCTGGGGTGTTCGAGGAAACGCAGGGGCCGCCCTTCTGGCTGGATTTCGCCGAACTCGTGCGGTTCTGGGAAGGCGGTTTCGGCCAGGGGTCGGTGACGCTGCGCCGCCATGATCCGGCGGTTTTCGCCGGTGAGGGCGTCACCGAGGAGATCCGCGCCGCCTTCGGCATCGCGCAGGACATCGGGCGGGCCGAACCGGCCGCCCTGCCGCAGGACCCTTCGGCCGCCTGGGTGGCGCGCGCCAGACAGCTGAACGCGCTGATCCTTCAGGTGCTGGCGGGGCGCAAGCGGATCCTGCCCCGCCCTCTGTGGCGCACCTTCATGAACGAGATCGAAATTCCCGGCGATCCGATCGCGCCCGGCGCATTGTCGGCAATCTCGGCGCGCTTTGCCGCGCCGAACGCCGCCCTGGCCGAGGCGCATCCCGGCCTTGCGGGCGGCGATTTCAGCGCCGCGCGCACCGGCGAGGCACAGGACTGGGCCGAGGCCGATACCGAACGCGGCTATCGCGCCTCGCAATACCTTCTGGCCTTCATGCACCGGATCGACCGCGCCACGCGCGCCGAGCGCAAGGGCAAGGCCGCCGATCTGGCGCGCATGAACGGGACGGCAGGCGGTCCGGCGACGCCGGTCAAGGCCGCATCGACCCTTAGCGCCCCCCCCGCTTCCGGCGATGGCCTCACGCCCGAGGGCCGCGCGATTTTGCCGCCGCTGGCGATCGAGAAGTTCGAAACCCTGCGCGGGTCGGCCTTTGCGCCGCACAACCGGCTGGGCGCGGTGAACGAGGAAGACCTGGCCGCGGCCTTTGCGCCGATGCCGCCGCGCGCCCTGCCCGGGCAATCGACCGGCAACGTGATCGTCGGCTGCATGAAGAACGAGGCGCCCTATATCCTGGAATGGGTGGCCTATCACCGCGCCATCGGTGTCGACAATTTCCTGATCTATACCAATGGCTGCGAGGACGGCACCGACGAGATTCTCGACCGGTTGCAGGACATGGGCATCCTGCAACACCGTCTGAACGACGACTGGAAGGGCAATTCGCCCCAGCAATACGCGCTGAACCGGTCGCTGAAAGAGCCGCTGATACGGCAGGCCGACTGGATCATCCATATCGACGTGGACGAGTTCATCAACGTGCGCTGCGGCAACGGCACGCTGGACGATTTCCTTGGCCGGGTGCCGGATGCGACCAACGTGGCGATGACCTGGCGGCTGTTCGGGCATAACGGCGTCACCCGGTTGCAGGACCGCTTCGTGATCGACCAGTTCGATACCTGCGCGCCGAAATTCTGCCCCAAGCCGCACACCGTGTGGGGCTTCAAGACCATGTTCCGCAACATCGGCGCCTATGCCAAGATCAGCTGCCACCGGCCCAACAAACTGGCCGAGGGGTTTCGCGACAAGGTGAAATGGGTCAACGGGTCGGGCCGCGACATGACCCGGGAGGCCGCCGACAACGGCTGGCGCAACTCGAAGAAGTCCATCGGCTACGACCTGTTGCAGCTCAACCACTATGCGCTGCGCAGCGCCGAGAGCTTTCTCATCAAGCGCCAGCGCGGCCGCGCCCTGCATGTAGACCGCTCGATCGGGCTGAACTACTGGATCCGCATGGACTGGTCGGACTATCGCGACATCACGATCAAGCGCAACATCCCCCGCCTGCAAGCCGAATACGACCGGCTGCTGGCCGACGACGGCTTGCGCGAATGGCACCAGAGGGGGCTTGAGTGGCACCGCGCCAAGGCGCGCGAACTGCACGGCATGCCCGAATTCGAAGACCTCTATCGCCAGGCACTGAAGGTCAAGCTGACCGGGACCGAACGCGCGGCCTACGCGCTGGCCCTAGACATGGAGAGTTGACATGAAGGACGACACCGCGGCGGCGCTGCGAACCGGGGAAGACGGGCAGGCCCTCCCGCCCCGCGAACTGCACTCGCGCGGGCTGAAATTTCCACATCATCCGCAGATCATGGCCGGAAAGATCGCCAAGCTGTTGCGCCGCAACGTCTACGAGTACAAGGAATCCGAGGCGGCGCTGCATGTCGTCAAACCCGGCGACGTGGTGCTGGAGCTGGGCGCCGGCATCGGCTACATGTCGTCGCTCATTGCCACCAAATGCAAGCCGGCCGCGATTCATTCCTTCGAGGCCAATCCCCGCCTGATCGACTATATCGGCGAGGTTCACGCCGCCAACGGCGTTACCTGCGCATCCGTGCACAACGCCCTGCTGGCGCCCGAGGCCGGGCCTGCGGCCGACTTCTTCGTGCGCGAGAACCTGCTCGCCTCTTCGATGATCGAAGAGAACGCCGGCCAGATCGTCGCGGTGGAGCGCGTCGAGGTCCGCTCGCTGCCCGTCACGCTGGCCGAAATCAGGCCGACGGTCCTGATCTGCGACATCGAGGGCGCCGAGGCGACGCTGCTGCCCTGTGCCGATTTCACCGGTCTGCGCGCCGCGGTCATCGAACTGCACCCCCAGTGGATCGGCCAGGCCGGCGTGCAGGCCGTTTTCGACACCATGAACCGCGCCGGGCTGACCTATTTCCCCAGGGTGTCGGAAGGCAAGGTGGTGGCCTTCCGCCGTGGCTGGTAGGCCGTTGCGCGCCGTTGCCGTTCTGACGGTTCGCAACGAGGCGGCGTTTCTTCTGGAATGGCTGGCGCATCATCGCGCGGTGGGCTTCACCGATTTCCTGGTGTTTTCCAACGACTGCCAGGACGGCACCGACGCCATGCTCGACCGGCTGGAAGAACTGGGCTGGCTGAGCCATGTGCGCAACGACGGCCCCCACGACAAGGGCGGCATCCAGTTCACCGCGCTGAAACGCGCCGACCGGATGAAACAGGTGCGCCGCGCCGACTGGCTGCTGGCGCTGGATATCGACGAGTTCGTCAACATCCACACCGGCGAGCGCACCCTGCCCGCGCTGCTGGCCGCCCTGCCCGACGCGACCGCGATCACCCTGACCTGGCGGCTGTTCGGCAATGGCGGCATCCTGCGCTACGAGGACAGGCCGGTGACGGAAACCTTCACCCGCTGCGCGCCCGAAGTGATGTTCTGGCCGTGGCGCTCGGCGATGTTCAAGACGCTGTTCCGCAACGACGGCACCTATCGCAAGCTCGGCGTGCATCGCCCGCGCAACCCCGACCCCGACCGCCTGAACCAGGCGCGCTGGTTCGACGGCGAGGGCCGCGAACTGGACGACCAGTTCCGCACGAGGCGGATCTTTTCCAACTACGGGCGCCCGAATTACGGGCTGGTGCAACTGAACCACTATCCGCTGGGCGCGATGGAAAGCTATGTGCTGAAGGCCGATCGCGGCCGCGCGGTGCATTCCGATCACCTGCTTGATGCGGATTACTGGGTGGAACGCAATTTCAACACCGATACCGACACCAGCATCACGGCAATGGCACCGGCGGCGGGTGCCTGGCGCGACGAGTTGCACGGCGATCCGGTGCTGGCCGATCTGCACCAGGCGGCGGTGCGCTGGCGCAAGGCGCGGTTCCTGCACCTGATGGAGCAGGAGGAGATGCGCGCCCTGTTCGCCCGGCTGATGATGATCCCGCCCTCGCGCCCGATCACCGCCAAAACCGCGCGCACGCTGACGGGTTTTGCCAACATAGCGCGCATGAAATCGGGCGGCTGAGCGTGCTCCGCAGGCCGGCCCCGCCAGACCATGCGGCCCCTGCCCCCGGCACTCCGGGGGCGGCCACAAACCAGAAACCGGCGCGAGATCTTCCTAATTTGGCCGCATTCCCCGGCTAGTGCTGATGTCCAGACGACCGGCCCGGAAGTGGCCGGAGTTCCGAGGACCAGTAGAATGCAGGACGCAGACAACAGTATCGAGGTATCGCTTGCCGGGCTGGAAAAGGCCGACTGGAAGGCGCGCCTGATCGCCCAGGCCGATGTGGGCGGCATGTCTCAACTGCTGGGTGAACGTCACTTCGCCACCTTCATCGACCAGAACAGCACGCTTCTGGTCAGCTTCGAAACCGTGCAGGGCATCCGCGCGCTGTCCAAGACCGCCCAGCCGTTCGGTTTCGACATGGTTCAGGCCCAGGGCTGGTCGCATCTGTGCGTGATCTCGGACGGTGACACCTGGTTCCGCGACGCCCGCGTCTACGGGTTCTTCGATCAGCTGATCGACGACGGCTTCTTCGAGGAATTCGAAACCGTTGTCTTCTACGGCGCCGGCCCCTGCGGATATGCGGCAGCCGCATTTTCGGTGGCCGCCCCCGGGGCCACGGTTCTGGCGATCCAGCCGCAGGCGACGCTGGATCCGCGCATGACCGAATGGGACGACCGCTTTGCCGAGATGCGCCGCACCTCCTTTACCGACCGGTTCGGCTATGCGCCCGACATGCTCGATGCGGCCGATCATGCCTTTGTCATCTACGACCCGGCGCAGGAACTCGACGCGATGCACGCAACCCTGTTCGAACGCCCCAACGTGACGCGGCTGCGGATGCGCCGGATGGGCGGGGCGCTGCAATCGAGCATGATGGAGATGCAGTTTCTCTATCGCATCATCCTGCTTGCCTCGAAGGGACGGCTGAGCGCGCGCAGCTTCTACTGGCTCTACCGCGCCCGGCGCGACAACCTGGCCTATCTGCGCGGGCTTTCCGATCTGCTCGAAGCGCGCAACCGGCCCTACCTGAACGCGCTCCTGTGCCGCAACGTGATCTCGCGCGTGAACGCGCGCCGCTTCCGGCGCCGCCTTCTGGCGCTGGAAAAACGCGCCGCGGCGGGTGAATTCACGATGCCGGCAAACGGTATCTGACGGCCGCCTACACCGCGCCCAGCAACCGCAGCCGGACATGATGCCGCCAGCGATAGGTGAACCAGGCAAAGATCGCGGCCAGCGGCGTCGCCCATCCCGCGTCGATCTCGACCCGGTCGGTCAGGACCGAACCGCCGTCCCCGGGCGCGACCTCGACGCAATGTGACAGCCCGCGCACGCCCATGCCGCTTTCGCGCGACCTCATGCGGCGCGCCGTCCGGTCGCATTCGACGATCCGGATGGTGTAGGGCCGCGCCGGCAGCACCCCGAGCAGCGACAGCGCCACATCTATCACCTGCCCCGCCTGCACCGGCCCGGAGGGCAGGTGATGGAACTGCACCCAGGGCTTGGTTACGGCATCCAGCGTGTCCAGGTCGATGACCAGATCGAACAGCCGGTCGGCACCGACGGGATAGTGCTGCGTGAATGTCAGGGTTCTGGCCATGCGTCCTCCAACCGCGCGCAGCCTGCCGCGCCGGGGCGCGCGGGGGAACCGCGCAAAATGTCTCGGCCCTCTGGCCGGATCGTCGCACCTGTGCTAGCGCAGCCCCATGAGCCGGACCCTGACGATACGCCGCCCCGACGACTGGCACCTGCATCTGCGCGACGGCGCGATGCTGGCCGCCGTCCTGCCCGAAACCGCGCGCCATTTCGCCCGCGCCATCGTGATGCCCAACCTCGTGCCGCCGGTGGTCACCGGCGCCCAGGCCGCCGCCTATCGCGACCGGATCCTGGCCGCCCTGCCCGAAGGCATGAGGTTCGAGCCGCTGATGACGCTGTATCTGACCGAGGATACCGACCCCGACGATGTCGCCGCCGCGGCCGGTTCGGGGCTGGTCCGGGCCGTCAAGCTCTACCCCGCGGGCGCCACGACGAATTCCGCCAGCGGCGTGCAGGATTTCAACCGCGTGCGCCCCGTGCTCGAACGGATGGCCGGGATCGGCCTGCCGCTTTGCGTGCATGGCGAAGTGACGGATCCGCAGGTCGACATCTTCGACCGCGAAGCGGTGTTCATCGACCGCGTGCTCGACCCGATGCGCAGGGCGACACCGGGGCTGAAGGTGGTGATGGAACATGTCACCACCTCGGAAGCGGTGGACTATGTGAAGGGCGCGCAAACCGGGCTGGCCGCCACCATCACCGCGCACCATCTGGTCATCAACCGCAATCACATCCTGGCCGGCGGCATCAGGCCGCATTACTACTGCCTGCCGGTGGCCAAGCGCGAACGCCATCGCCGCGCCCTCGTCGGGGCCGCCACCGGGGGCGATGCGCGGTTCTTTCTGGGCACCGACAGCGCGCCCCATACCGACGCCCGCAAGCAGCAGGCCTGCGGCTGCGCCGGCTGCTTCACCGCCACCAACACGCTGTCGGTACTGGCCGAGGTGTTCGAACGGGAATCCGCGCTGGACCGTCTGGAGCGGTTCACCTCGCGCAACGGGCCGGCCTTCTACGGCCTGCCGGTCAATGAAGAAACCCTCACCCTGACCCGCGGCGCGCCTGTGACCTACCCCGAAAGGATCGACAGCGGCGACGGCCCCGTGACCGTGTTCGACCCCGGCTTCAAGCTGCACTGGAAGGTCGGCGCGTGAACTGACGACGCCTTCGAAGAAATCCGCCGGGGCATCGCGAACCTCCCCGGCTCCAGCCCAAGGACGAAACGCGCATGATCCCATCCTCCTACCCCGGCGCCGATGAAATGGCCCGTCTCACCGCCCGGATGCTGCTGGAAATCCGGGCGGTGCACTTCAACGCGGCCGAGCCGTTCACGCTTGCCTCGGGCCTGCCCAGCCCGACCTATATCGACTGCCGCAAGCTGATCTCGTTTCCGCGCATCCGCTCCACGCTGATGGATTTCCTGACCGTGACCGTCATGCGCAACGCGGGTTTCGAGGCGTTCGACAATATCGCCGGCGGCGAGACCGCGGGCATTCCCTTTGCCGCGCTGGTGGCCGAGCGCATGGGCCTGCCCATGACCTATGTGCGCAAGAAGGCGAAAGGCTATGGCCGCAACGCCCGCATCGAAGGCGCGATGAGCGAGGGCCAGAGGGTGCTTCTGGTCGAGGATCTGACCACCGATGGCGGCTCCAAGCTGAGCTTTGTCGATGCCATCCGCGACACCGGCGCCACCTGCGCGCATACCGCCGTCATCTTCTATTACGGCATCTTCGCGGAAACCGCAAAGACCCTGGACGATCACGGCATCCGGCTGCACCACCTCTGCACCTGGTGGGACGTCCTGGCCGAGGCCAGGGAATCGGAGGCATTCGACGCCCAGACCCTGAAGGAGGTCGAATCCTTCCTGACCACGCCGCGCACCTGGCAGGAAGCGAACCGGAAAGATTGACGCAGGGGCGGTGAATTTTCGCCCATCCCCGGCAGACTCGCGCCAAGACGACACACAACATGTTGACGCAATCACTTGATCGGCGTCAACATGAAGGGCGACGCGGCGAAAACCGAAACTATCCACAAAACATACAATTTGCCTGCCGCGCGTGCCCTGGTCTATGACGCTGACCGGGGCGGGCAGGGACAGGCAGAGGGACCGACATGAACGAGATCGCCAATTTCGAGACCGGCACGACACAGGCGCGATCCGAGGATTCGATGCCGCATTCGATCGAGGCCGAACAGCAGCTGCTGGGCGCGATCCTGACCAACAACGACATATTCGACCGCGTTTCCAGCATCATCGGGCCGCAGCATTTCTATGACCCGGTGCATGCCCGCATCTACGAAATCGCCTCGACCCGGATCGCCCGCAACGCCCTGGCCTCGCCGGTCACGCTCAAGGCGTTCATGGAGGACGACGAGGGGTTGAAGGAGCTCGGCGGCCCGGCCTATCTGGTCCGCCTGGCCGGTGCCGCCATCAGCGCGTTCGCGGTGCGCGACTATGCCCAGATGATCTATGACCTGGCGATCCGCCGCCAGCTGATCCACCTGGGGCGCGACATCTCGGACAAGGCGGCGCGGGTCGAGGTCGCCAGCGAGCCGAAGGAACAGATCGTCGAGGCCGAACAGAAGCTCTACAAGCTGAGCGAGATGGGCCAGACAGACAGCGGTTTTCAAAGCTTTCTCAAGGCCGTAACCGACGCGGTTAATGTTGCTAACGCCGCCTATCAGCGCGATGGCGGGCTGGCCGGCCTGTCCACCGGCCTGATCGACATGGACAAGAAGCTGGGCGGGCTGCACCGCTCCGATTTGCTGATCCTCGCCGGGCGCCCGTCGATGGGCAAGACCTCGCTGGCCACCAATATCGCCTTCAACATCGCCAGGGCCTACAAGCGCGGCACGCTGCCCGACGGCAGCGAAGGCGCGGTCGATGGCGGCGTCGTCGGCTTCTTCTCGCTCGAGATGAGCGCCGAACAACTGGCGGCGCGGATCCTCAGCGAAGCCGCCGAGGTGCCCAGCGAACAAATCCGCCGCGGCGACATGACCGAGGCCGAGTTCCGCAGGTTCGTCGATGCCGCCAAGGCGCTGGAATCCTGCCCGCTTTACATCGACGATACGCCGGCCCTGCCGATCAGCCAGCTGGCGGCCCGCGCCCGCCGCCTCAAGCGCACCCACGGGCTCGACGTGCTGATGGTGGACTATCTGCAACTGGTGCGCCCCGCCACCGCCAAGGACAGCCGCGTCAACGAGGTGTCCGAAATCACGCAGGGGCTGAAAGCCATCGCCAAGGAACTGGACATCCCCGTTGTCGCGCTGTCGCAGCTGTCGCGCCAGGTCGAGAATCGCGAGGACAAGCGCCCGCAACTGTCCGACCTGCGCGAATCCGGCTCGATCGAACAGGATGCCGACGTGGTGATGTTCGTGTTCCGCGAGGAATACTATGCCGAGCGCGAAAAGCCATCCGACGACAGGCTGGACGAGATCGCGGCATGGCAGGAACGCATGGAGCGGCTTCACGGGCGCGCCGAGGTGATCGTGGGCAAGCAGCGCCACGGGCCGATCGGCAATGTGGAACTGAGTTTCGAGGGCCGATTCACCCGCTTCGGCAATCTGGCCAAGCCCTGGCACAAGGGCGAGGAGGCGGAGTTCTGAGACATGGGAATCAGGGAGTTCATGGCCGCCTACAAGCGGGTCTGGGAAGGGCAGGATTCGCAGGGATTCGCCGCGCTGTTCACGCCCGACGGGGTCTATCACAACACGCCGTTCCAGGTTCAGACCGGCCCGGCCGAACTGGCCGGCTACTGGGACCGCATCAAGCTTCAGCAGGACATTTCGCTGCGCTACGAGGTTCTTGCGGACAATGGCGAAAGCGGCGTCGGGCACTGGAACGTCACCTATCAGGTGGCCTCCGAGGAGTTGTTCCGGATCTGGGCCAAATCCACCGGCACCGGCCTGCCCGACCGCGAGCCGGGCGATCCGCTGCCCCGGATGGAACTGGACGGGACGCTGCTGGCGCATTTCGACCCCGGCGGCCTGGCCCGCGAGGTGCGCATCTGGTGGCATTCCATGCCCCGCCCGGTCGCGCCGCCGGCGCCATGAACCCGGCGCCGCGGGCCGCGCGGGGCCATGCGGCACCCTTTTGCTTGACCTTGGCCCGCATCCTGTCAAAACCCCACGCATGAGCACCGGGAAACTGACCATCGACCTGTCGGCACTGGCCGCCAACTGGCGCGCGCTCGATGCGCTTTGCTCGGGCGAAACCGGCGCGGTGGTCAAGGCGGACGGCTACGGGCTCGGCGTCGCCGAGGTGTGCCGCGCCCTGGCCCGGGCCGGGGCGCGCAAGTTCTTCGTCGCCGTCGCCGAAGAAGGCGCGGCGGTGCGCGAGGCGCTGGGGCCGGGGCCGCTGATCTCGGTGATGTCGGGCCACATGGACGGCGACAGCGCGCTGCTGCGCGCCCATGACCTGACGCCGATGATAAGTTCGATCGACCAGATGCTGCGCCACGTCGAACGCACGCCGCGGCAATCCTTCGGCATCCAGCTCGATAGCGGCATGAACCGGCTGGGCCTCGAACCGGACGAATGGGCCGCGCTGCGCGATATCGCCATCCGCCAGATGCCGGTGATGGTGATGTCCCATCTGGCCTGCGCCGACGACCCGGACCATGACATGAACGCCCGGCAATTGCGTGTTTTCAAGGAGATGACCGCCGGCATTGACGTGCCGAGATCGCTGGCCGCGACCGGCGGCATCCTGCTCGGGCGTGAGTGGCATTTCGACCTGGCCCGCCCCGGCATCGGCCTTTATGGCGGCCTGCCCTTCGCGCAGGCCAGAACGGTGGTGGCGCTCGATCTGCCGGTGATACAGGTGCGCGATGTCCATCCCGGCGAAACCGTCGGCTATTCCAACACCTGGACGGCCGAACGCCCCAGCCGCATCGCGACGCTGGCCGCGGGCTATGCCGACGGCCTGATCCGGGCCATGGGATCGCGCGCCCGGGTCCATCACGGCGAAACCGCCTGCCCGGTCGTCGGTCGCGTGTCCATGGATCTGATCGCGGCCGACATCACCGGGCTGGCGCGGGAACCGGAGGCATTGTCGATCCTCGGCCCGCACCAGAGCGTCGACGATCTGGCCGAGGCCGCCGGCACCACCGGCTACGAGATCCTGACCGCGCTGGGCGACCGCTATGCGCGGACCTACCTGAAATGAACCCGCTGGTGCCACTCGAACGGCTTGGCCGCGCCGTGCTGCTGGCGCTGGCGGCCATCGGCCGGATCACCCGGTTCGCGCTGGGCGCGGCCAGCCACATCCTGCGCCCGCCCTTCTACCCGCGCGAATTCGGCCATGCGCTGATGAACGTGGGCTGGCTGTCGCTGCCGGTGGTCGGGCTGACCGCGATCTTCACCGGCGGCGCGCTGGCCTTGCAGATCTATGCCGGCGGCGCGCGTTTCAACGCCGAGGCGGTGGTGCCCCAGATCGTCGCCATCGGCATGGTGCGCGAACTCGGCCCGGTTCTGGTGGGGCTGATGATCGCGGCGCGCGTCACCTCTTCCATCGCCGCCGAGATCGCCACCATGAAAGTGACCGAACAGATCGACGCACTGGTCACGCTCTCGACCCATCCGATGAAATACCTGGTGGCGCCGCGGGTATTCGCCGCGCTGATCGTCGTGCCGCTGCTGGTGGGCATCGGCGACATCATCGGCATCGCCGGGGGCTATGGCGTGGGCGTGCAGAATCTCGGCTTCAACGCCGCCGCCTATCTCAAGAACACCGTTGACTTTCTCGAACCGCTCGACGTGATTTCCAGCCTCGTGAAGGGCGCGGTGTTCGGGGTCATCGCCGCACTGATGGGGTGCTATTACGGGATGAATTCGGGCCGCGGCGCCCAGGGGGTCGGCCGCGCCACCAAGGGCAGCGTCGAGGCCGCGGCGGTGATGATCCTGGCGGCGAATTTCGTGCTCACGGGGGTGTTCTTCTCGGTATGATCGCGATGAGGGGCGTTCACAAGGCGTTCGGCGCCAACCGCGTGCTGCAGGGCGTCGACCTGGAGGTGGGCAAGGGCACGTCGATGGTGATCATCGGCGGCTCGGGCACCGGCAAGTCGGTGGCGCTGAAATGCATCCTCGGCCTGATCCGGCCCGATGCGGGGCGCATTCTGGTCGATGGCAAGGATGCCGGATCGGGCGACCGCGACGCCTTCCTCGCGCGCTTCGGGATGCTGTTCCAGGGCGGCGCGCTGTTTGATTCGCTGCCCGTGTGGCAGAACGTGTCGTTCCGCCTGCTGCGCGGGTCGCTGAAACGCCCGCTGGAGGAGGCCCGCGCCGTGGCCGTCGACAAGCTGCGCCGGGTCGGGCTGAAGGCGGAGGTGGCCGATCTGTTCCCGGCGGAACTGTCGGGGGGCATGCAGAAGCGCGTCGGCCTCGCACGCGCCATCGCCGCCGAACCCGAGATCATCTTCTTCGATGAACCGACCTCGGGGCTGGACCCGATCATGTCGGGTGTCATCAACGACCTGATCCGCGAAATTGTGGTGGAAATGGGGGCGACGGCAATGACGATCACCCACGACATGCGCTCGGTGCGTGCGATCGCCGACAATGTGGCGCTGCTGCATGGCGGGATCATCAAGTGGACCGGACCGGTGGCGGAAATGGACGACAGCGGCGACCCTTACCTCGACCAGTTCATCCACGGCCGCGCCGACGGCCCGATCGAGGCGGTACGATGAGACCGGGCAAGAAAATTCGAATTTTCTTGGCAAAATTCTTGCAAGAATTTTCGCGCCCATGATCCTTCGGCTGGCCAACCTCGCCCTCTTGGTCCTGTTTCCGGTCGCCTGGTTCGCGCCGCTCTTGCGCGCGGGCATTGCCCTGCCGCTGTTCGGGCTGTCGGAAATCTCGGTGATCTCGGGCCTGCAAAGCCTGTGGCAAAGCGACGTGGCGCTGGCCTTGCTCGTCACCTTCCTGGCGGTGTTCGCGCCCTACATGAAGACCATCGGGCTGGCGCTGATCCATTTCGGCCAGATGCGTCGGCGCATGCTCCCGGTGCTTGAGATCCTGGGCAAGCTGGCGATGGCGGATGTTTTCCTGATCGCGCTTTATGTCGTCGTGGTCAAGGGCATCGGAATGGCCCGGGTGGAAATCGCCTGGGGGCTTTATCTGTTCACCGCCTGCGTGCTGGCCTCGATCGCGATCGGCCATCTGACCGGCAGGCGGCGCGGGCGGGGGCTTGAGCCGCCCGCCGCTTCGGGGTCATAAGACGGCCATGGCCAGGCCCGCCTCATTCAGTTGCACCGCCTGCGGTGCGCAGCATGCCAAATGGTCGGGGCGCTGCGATGCGTGCGGGGAATGGAACAGCATCGTGCAGGATGCCGGCCTTGCCCCCGGCCCGGCGGGCCGGTCGCTCGGCGCGCGGCGCGGCCATGCGATCGCGCTGTCGGATCTGGACAGCGACGAACGCCCGCCGCCGCGCACCGCCAGCGGAATGGAGGAATTCGACCGTGTGCTGGGCGGCGGTCTGGTGCGCTCCAGCGCCATACTGGTGGGCGGCGATCCCGGCATCGGCAAGTCCACGCTTCTGTTGCAGGCGGCGGCCAGGTTCGCGCATGCGGGGCTGAAGACGCTTTACGTCTCGGGCGAGGAGGCCAGCGCCCAGATTCGGATGCGCGCCCGCAGGCTGGGGCTGGCGGACGCGCCGGTGAAGCTGGCCTCGGCCACCGATCTGCGCGACATCCTGACCACGCTCGAGGCCGAGCGGCCCGACCTGGTGGTGATCGATTCGATCCAGACCATGTGGGCGGACAATGTCGACAGCGCGCCGGGTTCGGTTTCCCAGGTCCGCGCGGGCGCGCACGAGCTCACCGCCTTGGCCAAGCGCAGCGGTCTTTCGGTGGTGCTGGTCGGCCACGTCACCAAGGAGGGCCAGATCGCCGGGCCCCGCGTGGTCGAGCACATGGTCGACACGGTGCTTTATTTCGAGGGCGAGCGCGGCCACCAGTTCCGCATCCTGCGCAGCGTCAAGAACCGCTTCGGCCCCGCCGACGAGATCGGCGTGTTCGAGATGACCGGCGCGGGCCTGGCCGAGGTTCCCAACCCGTCGGCGCTGTTTCTGGGTGAGCGCACGCAACCCAGCCCCGGTTCGGTGGTGTTCGCCGGGATCGAGGGCACGCGGCCGCTGCTGGTGGAATTGCAGGCGCTGGTCGCGCCCTCGCCGCATTCGCAGCCCCGCCGGTCGGTGGTCGGCTGGGATGGCGGCCGTCTTGCGATGATCCTGGCTGTGCTCGAGGCGCGCTGTGCCATTCCCTTCGCCGGGCTCGACGTGTACCTGAACGTCGCCGGCGGGCTGAAGATCGGCGAACCGGCCGCCGACCTGGCGGTTGCAGCCGCATTGCTGAGCGCGCGCGAGGACGTCGCCCTGCCGGCGGAAACGGTGATTTTCGGCGAGATCAGCCTGTCGGGCGCCCTGCGCCCGGCGCCGCAGACCGAAAACAGGTTGAAAGAAGCGCGAAAACTTGGTTTCACCGCAGCCATCGCTCCGGCGGGCGGCAAGGCCGTCGCGGGCGGCGGGCTGAAGCTGATGCAGCTTGCCGACCTGACGGGATTTGTTGGCGAAATCTTCGGAGCCGGCTAGGATCGCCGGCAGGGGCAGCAACAAGCCCGGCAGCGGGCGCCAGGGACAGGCAGGGCATATGGAAGGTTTCACCATCATCGACGGCGTGGTTGCCCTGGTCATCGTGATCTCGGCGCTTCTGGCCTATTCGCGCGGCGTGGTCCGCGAGATACTCGCCATCGTCGGCTGGATCGCCGCCGCCGTGCTGGCCTTCATCTTTGCCCCGCAGGTGGAACCGCTGATCACCGAGATACCGGTTCTGGGCGATTTCATCGCCGACAGCTGCGAACTCAGCATCATCGCCGCCTTCGCCGCGGTGTTTGCCGTGGCGCTGATCGTGATGTCCTTCTTCACGCCGCTGTTTTCGTCGCTGGTGCAGCGATCGGCGCTTGGCGGGGTCGATCAGGGCCTGGGCTTTCTGTTCGGCGTGGCGCGCGGCATCCTGCTCGTCGCCATCGCGTTCTTCGTCTATGACAACGTGATGACGGGGCAGAATTTCACCATCGTCGATGAAAGCCGCTCGGCGGCGGTGTTCTCGCGCATGAACGACAAGATCGCCGAGCGCGACCCCGAACAGGCGCTGGGCTGGGTCACGAAACAATACGACGAACTGGTCGGCGTCTGCGACAAGCCATAGCGGGCGCGACCGCAAGGCGCAGTTAGCGGGGTCGTTTGCCCGGCATGGAATCGTGACTCCGCATCCGTCAGCCTTTATTAGAGGGCAACGGACAACAGCCGGGATTCGGAGCCTCCAACCCCATGCGCCAGATGCCCCCAGCCCATCCTTTCGACTTCGACGGCTGGTGCCTTGACGGTGACAAGCTGAAGGAAGAGTGCGGAATCTTCGGCATCATCGGCGTGGCCGACGCGGCGAATTTCGTGGCCCTGGGCCTGCATGCCCTGCAACATCGCGGGCAGGAGGCCGGCGGCATCGTCAGCCACGACGCCGAACAGGGTTTCAACAACGCCCGCCGCTTCGGCTATGTGCGCGACAATTTCACCAGCCAGAAGGTGATGGAGACCCTGCCCGGCCCGCTGGCCATCGGGCATGTGCGCTATTCCACCGCCGGCAGCAAGGGCCAGACCGCGATTCGCGACGTGCAGCCGTTCTTTGGCGAATTCGCCATGGGCGGTGCCGCCATCGCGCATAACGGCAACATCACCAATGCCAACGCGCTCAGGCGCGAACTGATCGACCGCGGCTCGATCTTCCAGAGCAGCAGCGACAGCGAGTGCATCATCCATCTCATGGCGCGGTCGCTGCAACGCTCGATCCCCGAGCGGATGGAGGATGCGCTGCGCCGGGTCGAGGGCGCGTTCTCGGTGGTCGCGATGACCGGCACCAAGCTGATCGGCGTGCGCGACCCGCTCGGGGTGCGTCCGCTGGTGCTGGGCCGGCTGGGCGAAGGCTGGGTGCTGTCCTCGGAGACCTGCGCGCTCGATATCATCGGCGCCGAGTTCCTGCGCGAGATCAAGCCCGGCGAAATGGTCGTGATCGACGATGACGGCATCGACAGCCGGTTTCCGTTCCGGCCGCGGCCGTCGCG
This sequence comes from Paracoccaceae bacterium, assembly GCA_020441385.1. Lineage (GTDB taxonomy): Bacteria > Pseudomonadota > Alphaproteobacteria > Rhodobacterales > Rhodobacteraceae > JAGRMG01. The sequence continues at coordinate 15,584 of JAGRMG010000051.1, read as the reverse complement.
GTTCTGCATCTTCGAACATGTCTATTTCTCGCGTCCCGACAGCATCCTGGGTGGTCGGTCGGTCTATGAGACCCGCGAGGCGATCGGGCGCGAACTTGCCAAGGAAGCACCCGTCGATGCCGATCTGGTCTGCCCGGTGCCCGACAGCGGCACCCCGGCGGCGATCGGGTTTTCGCTGGAATCGGGCATTCCCTTTGCCATGGGCATCATCCGCAACCAGTATGTCGGGCGCACCTTCATCGAACCGACCGAGCAGATCCGCAACATGGGCGTGCGGCTGAAACTGAACGTCAACCGCGCCCTGATCCGCGGCAAGCGGGTGATCCTGGTGGACGATTCGGTGGTGCGCGGCACCACCTCGCGCAAGATCAAGGAAATGATCCTCGACGCGGGCGCCACCGAGGTGCATTTCCGCATCGCCAGCCCGCCGACCGCCTGGCCCTGCTTTTACGGCGTGGACACGCCGCAGCGCGAGAAACTGCTTGCCGCCGCCATGTCCGAGGACGAGATGCGCGAGCATCTGGCGGTGGACAGCCTGAAGTTCATCTCGCTGGACGGGCTATACCGCGCGGTGGGCGAACCCGGCGGCCGCGATGCCGCCTGCCCGCAATACTGCGATGCCTGCTTTTCGGGCGAATACCCGGTCGAGCCGGCCGACATGATCGAACAGGGATTCCAGATCAAGACGGCGGCCGAATAGGCCGATCGGCCTTTTTCCGCCGGTACGCGCGCGGTGGCCGGCCGGTTTTCGCCGCAGTGCGGCAAAGGCTGCTTTCACCCTGCGCCGCGCCCTGCTAGAGCGCCGCCTCGATACGCACACGAGAGAGCGCACAAGGCCGCATCGCGACGGCCGGAAGGCAAGATACCCATGACAAGCACATCCGACGCGGGCGCGACGCCCGCAAACGTGGCCGCACAGGCCACGATCGCCGCCGTTCTGGAACGCAACGACGTTTCGCTGATCGGCCTGTTCGGCAAGGACAGCGATCTGAACGCGATGGTGCGCCTTCCGGGCGGGCGCATCGAGACCGTGCGCGCCGGCGACCGGCTGGCGCATGGCCGGGTCGTGGGCATCGACGCCGATGGCGTGATGGTTCAGAAGAACGGCAAGACCCGCCGGCTTGCCCTTCCCGGCGGCTGAGCGGCGCCGAAATCGGGCCTTGACGCTGATGCGGGCACGGGTCAAACCCGCCGCCATGACCAGGACAGCCCTGATAACCGGCGCTTCACGCGGTCTCGGCGCGGCACTCGCCGAGGCGCTGGCGCCCAGCCATCACATCATCGCCGTGGCCCGCACCACCGGCGCGCTGGAAGAGCTTGACGACCGCATCCGCGCGGCCGGCGGCGCCGCCGCGACGCTGGCGCCGATGGACATCACCCAGCCGCAGGCGATGGCGACGCTGTGCCGGGGCATCTACGACCGCTGGGGCGGGCTGGATCTGTGGCTGCACTGCGCCATTCATGCCGCGCCGCTTTCCCCGGCCGGCCATATCGACCCGAAGGACTGGGAAAAATCGGTGGCGATCAACGCCAGCGCCGTTTCCGTTCTGATCGCCTATGTGGCGCCGCTCCTGGGCCGCGAGGGCCGCGCGGCGTTCTTCGACGATCCGCGCGCGGGGCAGAAGTTCTTTGGCGCCTATGGCGCGACCAAGGCGGCGCAGATGGCCCTGGCGCGCAGCTGGGCGGCCGAAAGCGAGAACATCGGCCCGCGCGTGCGCATTCTGGCACCGCAGCCGATGCCCACCGCGACCCGGGCCCGGTTCTTCCCGGGCGAGGACCGCAGCGGCCTGGCCAGCCCCGCCGACGAAGCCGCCCGCCTGCTGGCGTTGTTGTAGCGCGGCATCGTCCTGGCCCTTGCCGTGCGCGGGAACCGTCGGGGCGAGAGCGAAGGTCCGCTACGCGGGACGCGCAGGCTGAATCCCGTTCCGCGCACCCCGCCCTAGCAGCGGAACCAGTAGGCTTCGTGATCGGTGGGCGCGGTGGTCTCGAAGGTGGCGCCCGGACAGACGGCCTGCGCCTGGGCGACCGCCTCGGGCGTCGGGGCACCGGTCGAAGGCAGCGGGCCGAACGGCACCGTGCAGGCCGGAACGGCAAGAAACACAGCGATCGCGGAAAAACGCAGCACGACACTCGCCTCCTTTGAAATGGCACTGGGCAAAGGCTAAACGACTGGACAGCGCAATTCAACGGCTCTACCGGGGCGTTGTCGGGCCGGGGCGCCGGGCGGTCGGGGCCGGTTGCGCGCAACTTCCGGCGGCAAACCGAAACGCGGTTTCTTGCCGGGATCGCGCGCGGCGTCTATCAAGGCTGAAACGAGGCGGGGTTCATGCGCATTCTTCTGACCAACGACGACGGCATCAACGCACCGGGGCTTGAGGTTCTCGAGGCGATCGCCGCCGATCTGGCGGGTTCCGACGGCGAGGTCTGGGTGGTGGCGCCGGCCTTCGAGCAGTCGGGCGTGGCCCATAGCATCAGCTATACCCATCCCATGATGATCGCCCGGCTGGGCGAGCGGCGCTTTGCCGCCGAGGGCAGCCCGGCCGACTGCGTCATGGCGGGGCTGCACGACGTGATGCGCGGGGCGGCGCCCGATCTGGTGCTGTCGGGCGTCAACCGCGGCAACAACTCGGCCGAGAACGCGCTTTATTCCGGCACGCTGGGCGGTGCGATGGAGGCCGCCTTGCAGGGCATTCCGGCGCTGGCCCTGTCGCAGTATTACGGGCCGGGCAATCTGGGCCTCGACAACCCGTTCGAGGCCGCCGCCGCCCATGGCGCGGCGGTGGTGCGCAAGGTGCTTGACGCCTGCCCTGATGCGGACGACGGCTACCGGCTGTTCTTCAACGTCAATTTCCCCCCGGTTCGCGCCAGTTCGGTAAAGGGCGTGCGGATCGCACCGCAGGGGTTTCGCCGCGGCACGCGGTTCGAGGTTGAGCCGCATTCCTCGCCCTCCGGGCGCCGGTTCCTGTGGATCAAGGGCGGCAACCAGCATGTGCCGACCGCGCCGGGCAGCGATGCGGCGGTCAATCTGGAGGGCTTCGTTTCGGTCACGCCGATGCGCGCCGACCTGACCGCGCATGACGTGCTGGGGGCGATGAAGGCCATCGAATGAGCGGGCCGGCGGCAGAAACCAAGATGCAGTTCCTCTACGCGCTGCGCTCCAAGGGGGTCACCGACGCCCGGGTTCTGGGCGCGATGGAGGAGATCGACCGCGGCGCCTTCGTGCGCGGCCTGTTCTCCGAACGCGCCTACGAGGACATGCCCCTGCCCATCGCCTGCGGCCAGACCATCAGCCAGCCTTCGGTGGTGGGCATCATGACCAAGGCGTTGCAGGTCACGCCGCGCGACAAGGTGCTCGAGGTCGGCACCGGCTCGGGCTATCAGGCGGCGATCCTCAGCCGTCTGGCGCGAAGGGTCTACACGGTGGAACGCCACGCGCGGCTGGTGCGCGAGGCGCGCGAGCTGTTCGACCGGCTGGGGCTGGTCAACATCACGGCCGTCATCGCGGACGGATCGCACGGGCTGGCCGAACAGGCGCCGTTCGACCGCATCATCGTGACCGCCGCCGCCGAGGATCCGCCCGGGCCGCTCTTGGCGCAGTTGAAGATTGGCGGTATCATGGTCGTGCCCGTCGGCCAGTCCGACACGGTGCAGACGCTGATCCGGGTGCGCCGGACCGCAACCGGGTTCGACTACGAGGAAATCCGCCCGGTCCGGTTCGTGCCGCTGCTCGAGGGGCTGGGCAAGGATGGCTGAATCGTGCGAGTGAACCGCGAACCCCCGGACAACAGGGGGAAGGGCATATTGAGGATGGTGAGATGCATAGAGTTTTCCTGACCCGGCCGGCCCGCCTTGGCGCCGCGATCTCGGCCCTGGCGCTGCTGGCGGGCTGCTCCGAGCCGCTGGATTTCGACCTGCGCGGCAATATCGGCGCCTTCAGCACCGCACCGGCGGCCCGCTCGGTCAGCACCGCCAACCGGCCCGACCCGGACAACCGGGGCATCATCTCCTATCCGCATTACCAGGTCGCGGTGGCCCGGCGTGGCGACACGGTGAGCGATGTCGCGGCGCGGATCGGCCTGCCCGCCGGGGATCTGGCCCGCTTCAACGGCATGGAACCCGACGTCAGGCTGCGCGAGGGCGAGGTTCTGGCCCTGCCCCGCCGCGTGGCCGAGCCATCGGCGGCGACCGGCGTGGATATCGCCGCGCTGGCCGGCAGCGCCATCGACAGCGCGCCCGACACCTCGCCGGTGCAGACCACGACCCTGACCCCGGCCCCTCGGGCACCAGCCCCGCAAGCGGCGCCCGAGCCGGTGCGGCACAAGGTGATCCGGGGCGAAACCGCCTATACCGTCTCGCGGCTGTATCAGGTGCCGGTCAAGGCGCTGGCGGAATGGAACGGGCTGGGCCCGGATTTCTCCATTCGCGAGGGTCAGTACCTGCTGATACCGATCACCGACCAGCCCGCCCCGCGCAGCCTCCCCGAAACGGCAACCACCGCGCCCGGGCAGGGGTCGCCCACGCCGACGCCGCCAAGCGCCTCGGCGCCGCTGCCCGACGAACGCATCGACCCGACACCGCCCGAACCGCCGGCGGTATCGGTGGGCCAGCCGACCCAGACCAGCAGCGCGCGCATGGCCATGCCGGTCGCGGGCAAGATCATCCGCACCTATTCCAAGGGCCGCAACGACGGCATCGACATCGCCGGCAGCCCCGGCGCGGCGGTCGGCGCGGCGGACGAAGGCACGGTGCGGGCGGTCACGGCGGATGCCGACAAGGTGCCGATCGTGGTGGTGGATCATGGCGACAACCTGTTGACGGTCTATGCCAATCTCGATGGGATCGCGGTGAAGAAGGGCGACCGGCTGAAACGCGGACAGACGCTGGCCCGGCTGCGCGCGGGCGACAAGGCCTATGTGCATTTCGAGGTCCGCAAGGGCTTTGACAGCGTCGATCCGATGCCCTACCTGCAATAGCCCATGCGGCTGGGCCTGGTCGCATCCGTGCGGGACGAGGCCGCCTATCTGATCGAGTGGGTGGCGCATTACCGCGCGCTGGGCTTCGGCCCCATCCTCGTCTATCAGAACGACTCGCGCGACGGCACCGACGACCTGCTGGCGGCGCTGGCGGCGCAGGGTCTGATCGACTGGCGCGACAATTCCTCGGGCCGGACCTACCGGCGGGCACGGCTGCGTGATCAGCCGCCGGTGATCCGGGCCCTGAACCGGGCGCGGCAGTCCGACTTGGCGGCGTCCTGCGACTATGTGCTGGTCTGCGACGTGGACGAGTTCCTGGTGCCCTACGGCGACGGTGACGCGCGGGCGCTGCTCGGCCGGCTGGGCCATCCCGATGCGGTGTCCTTCGCCTGGCGCGTGTTCGGCGACAACGCGCAGGACGGCTTCGCGCCGGACCCGGTGGCAGAGCGTTTTGCGCTGGCCGCCCGGGCGGACGACCCGGGCGCGGCGCGGCCATACTGGCAGGTCAAGACGCTGTTCCGCCCCGGCCGCACGACGCTCTGGAAACAGCACCGGCCGCGTTTCGATGGCGCGCCGGTGAACTGGCGCGACGCGGCGGGCCGCGACATCGCGCAGACGTTGCGCAAGGGGCATGTGCTGGATCCCCCGGCGCTGGATCGGGCGGCCATCCACCATTATCACTGCAAATCCCGGGCCGAATTTCACCTCAAGATCCTGCGCGGATACGGCTGCCTGACGCCCAGGAGGCGGGTGCGCCCGGGGCTTGCAACCCGGTCTGCGATGAATGCCAACGCCGTCCCCTGCCCGATGCCCGACGCGCTGCGCCGCGCGCGCATCCGGGAAATGGCGCGCATCCGCGCCCTGCCCGGCATCGCGCTCGCCGAGGCGGCGGCCCTGGCCCGCTTCCGCGTGCTGCTTGAACGCGCGGATTGCGCGGTGCGGGCCGACCCGGCGCGCTGGCAGGCCGAGTTCCTGGCCGATGGCGACGCGCTGCGCGCCCGCGCCGAACGCATCCTTGCCGGAGAGGGCTGAGCGGGCCGGCGGTTCAGTCGCGCCAGCCGGGCCGGTGGCGGGTACGGTGGCCGCCCGCGCGCATCGCCTGTTCCACCCGGTCGGCATAATCGGCCCGGCCGGCATCGCTCATCGCCGCAACCCGCGCCAGCCAGAACTCGCGAAGCTCGCCCTGCACGGCGGCGCGGCGCCGGGTCTGGTCGTCCAGAACCGCCCGCAGCGCCGCCGCATCGAAGGGAACCGCCCGCAGGGCACCGGTCACCGCGGCGGCCTCGGCCCGGCGGCGGGCGCGACGGTCGCCGTGACCGTCGCGGGCCAGATCGTCGCGGGCCAGCGCGCTGAGGGCGCGGCGATCCTGCGGCGGCAATTCGCGAATCATCGCCCCCGCCAGCGAGTGCGGCGCCGCGTGCATCCCCCCGGCGCGGCCATGGCGCAGCGCGGCGCCCGCGGCCAGCCCCGCAACCAGCAGGTTCAGCGCCAGCGACACCCCCAGAAGCACGCGCATCCAGCGCGGGCACCGGCCCTGCCGAGGTTGATCCCGGTCGCTCATCTATCCCTCCTCCGTCAGCGCGCCGATCAGGTCGCCGCCGCCCAGAACATCCAGATCCGCGCCCAAGTCGGTCTGCACCACGATACCCAGCGGATCGGGCAGGAACGCCGGTGGCGAAAAGCCCAGCCAGACGCCCGCCGCGCAGGCCGCCGTCAGCCCGCCCAGCGCCGGCCAGCCGCCCAGCATCGCCACGACCCGGCGCAGGCGCCCCGGCAGCGAGGCGGCGGAAGGCCGGCCCGCCATGCGCCCCTGGACACGGTGCGCATCGGCCAGAATCCGCGCCTCGAGTGCTGGCGGCAATGTCGCGGTCCGGCGCCGCGCGGCGGCGAAATGCGCCCGCAAGTCGTCGCTGTCTCGTTCGCTCTCAGCCATCCTCATACCCCAGTTCCTCGCGCCGCCCGGCCAGGGCCGCGGCCAGCGCGCGCCTGCCCCGCGCGGTCAGACTTTCGACCGCCTCGACACCGACCCCCATGATTTCCGCGATCTCGGGGTTCGAAAGCTCTTCGATATGGCGCAGCACCACCGCATGCCGCTGCCGGTCGGGCAATTGCATCAGCGCACCCTGCAAGGCTTTGGCGCGGGCACCCTCCTGCATCGCCTCGGCCGGCCCCGGCGCCGGATCGGCCGGTTCGGGCACGCAGTCCAGACCGACCGGCCCGCGCCGGCCCCGGCGCTTGCGGTCCAGGCACAGGTTCAGCGTCACGCGGTAAAGCCAGGTGCTGACCCTGGCCGCCCCCGGCCGCCAGTCGGGCGCCATGCGCCAAAGCCGCAGCATCGCCTCCTGGGCCACGTCCTCGGCCTCGGCCCCGTCGCCCAGCACCCGCAGGGCAAGCGAATGGGTCCGCGGCCCCAGACGCGCGGTCAGCATGGAGGCTGCGGCCGCCTCGCCGCGCGCGAACCGCGCCAGCAGTTCATCGTCGGATGGCTCGGCGCCGGGCCGGCTCATGGCGGCCGCCCGCCGGACAAACCCGGCCCGGATATGAACGCCGCACCAACCACACGGGGCGCGCGTCAGTTCCTGCCCGTACCGCGCCCGTCCCGGCGCATGTACTGGTGGCCGTCCTGGAAGCCGTCCCTGTATCCTTCCCGATAAAGCCGCATCTTGCCCTGCATCCCGCCCTGGCCGGCGTTCCGGCGCTGCATGCGCTCCTGCATGTTGGCCCGCATGGCGGCGAATTCCTGTTCGGAAAGGCCGCCGCTGCCATCGGTATCCATCTGCTCGAACATGCCCGCCATCCGCGACTGCTGCCGCGCGGGCATCTCTTCGGGCGACAGCGCGCCGTCGCCGTCCTTGTCCATGCGCGCCAGCATCGCGGCGGCGCGGTCATCGGCGCGCTTGCGCGCCTGCGCCTGCATTTCCTCAAGCGTCAGGCGGCCGTCGCCGTCGGCATCCGCCGCAGCGAACCGCGCCGCGCGCCGGGCCTGCATCTCGTCGGGCGTGACCTGACCGTCGTCATCGGCGTCCAGTTCCTGAAAGCCGGGCATCTGCGCATGCATCCGGTGCATGCCGCCCATGCCCTGCCGGTCGCCCATGCCCTGGCCCGACCCGGCCGCCAGTACCCCGCTGGCCCCGACGATCCCGATCACTGCAGCGACACCCGTGAGATATCTTGCCCTTGTCATCCCTTGACCCTTCCTTGCGTTGCGCGCCGGCCCCGTGCCGCCGCCCTTCATACACCAAACGCCGGGCCGATCCGATTCCGTCGCTTTTCCTTCGATGAAAATGATGGCACATCCGCAGGCGGGGCAAGGCGGCGGGCCGCGCACAAGCGCCCTGCCCCTTGCAAGCGCCCGGCATGGCCCCAATTCTATGAGTTCCACAACGAGGAAACGGCATGACCCTGCAAACCGACCCCGCCGAACATTCCGCCCAGGCCGCCCCCGAGCCCGGCGAACGGCCGCTGGGTCCGGCCTTGCTGCGCGGTTTCCGCCTGCGCTGTCCCGGCTGCGGCAAGGGGCCGATGCTGCACAGCTATATCAAGGTCCGCGACACCTGCCCCTCCTGCGCCGAGGAACTGCTGCACCATCGCGCCGATGACGGCCCGGCCTATCTCACCATCCTGATCGTCGGGCATATGGTGGCGCCGCTGCTGCTCGTGGTGTTCCGGATCTGGCGCCCCGAACCGCTGGTGCTGTTCGCGATTTTCGCGGTTGGCTGTCTGGCGCTCTCGCTGTACCTTCTGCCGCGACTGAAGGGGGCCGTTGTCGCCTTCCAATGGGCGCGGCGGATGCACGGTTTCGGCCGGCAGTCCTGACCCGCCGGCAAGACGAGGCAGCATCATGAGCATCGACAAGTCCGCCCTTCGCAACGCCGCCACGGTGATCGTGCTGCGCGACCGTTTGCGCGAACCCTCCATCCTGATGGGCCAGCGCGGCGCCAGGGCCGCGTTCATGCCCAACAAGTTCGTCTTTCCCGGCGGCGCCGTGGACCGCGCCGATTCAGGCATTGCGCTGGCGACGCCGCTGCCCTCGGTCTGCCGCGACCGGCTGTGCGAACACGCGCCCCCGGGCATGGCCGACGCGCTGGCCGCCGCCGCGATCCGCGAACTCTGGGAGGAAACCGGCCTGGTGCTGGGCCGGCGCGGCGCCTGGTCCGGCGATGTGCCGCCCGACTGGACCCGTTTCGCCGCCACCGGCAACCTGCCCGCGGCACATCCCCTGCAATTCGTGTTCCGCGCCATAACGCCGCCCGGCCGGCCGCGCCGCTTCGATGCACGCTTCTTCCTGGTCGATGCCGACGAGATCGCGGGCGATCCGGACGATTTCACCCATGCCACGGACGAGCTGTCGCATCTGCAATGGATCCCGCTCGAACGGGCGCGCGGCTTCGACATGCCCTTCATAACCGAGGTCGTGCTGGCAGAGGTGGCGGCCCGCCTGACCCGGCCCGAACCGCCCGAAACCGTGCCGTTCTTCCGCAACGACGACGAGGCCAGCCTGTTCTTGCGCCTGCGCGGCTACCCGATGCCGCAGCACGACTGAGCCGCGCACCCGATCCCCCCGCTTCTTTCTGGTCACAAATACTCGAATCCCGCCGGCGCCGCCGGGCGCCGCCTCAGATCGCCAGCACCAGCGCCAGGATGCTCAGCCCCAGCAGGGCAATGCCGGCGATCTCGCGCCCGCTGATGCGCTCGCGGAAGAACAGGGTCGAGGCCATCAGGCTCAGGATCAGCTCGACCTGCCCCAGCGCCTTGACATAGGCCGCGTTCTGCAGCGTGAAGGCCAGGAACCAGCAGAACGATCCGCCCATGCTGAACAGACCCACGAACACCGCCGTCCGCCGCGCCGCCCAGACCGCGCGCAGCTCGCCCCGGTCCCGCCACAGCAGCCAGGCACCCATGCCAAGCGTCTGCAGCCCGACCACCGCGGCCAGCGTCACCGCCGCCCGCAGCCCCGGTTCGGCCCCGTCCAGTTCCAGCGAGGCCGCCCGGTAGAACACCGCCGAAATCGCGAACAGCACACCCGATCCCAGACCCAGCAGCGTCGCCCGGTTGCCCAGCTGGCGCCACCAGGCCAGGGCGCTGCCCGGCGTGCCCGCCAGCACCAGCACCGCCGCCAGCCCCAGCAGGATGGCCCCCAGGCCCTCGGCGCTGACGCCTTCGCCCAGCACCACCAGCCCGACCAGCGCGGTCTGGATCACCTCGGTCTTCTTGAAGGTGATGCCGACCGCGAAGTTGCGCTGCCTGAACAGCGCCACGACGCAGACGGTGGCAAGTATCTGCGCCGTTCCGCCGATCGCCGCATCGGCCCAGAACGCGCCCCCCAGCACCGGCAGGGCGCGCCCCGTCGCGCCAAGCCACAGCGCCAGCCCGGCCAGGATCAGCGGCGCGGAATAGACGAACCGCGCGAATGTCGCGCCCTGCGCCGACAGCTTCGCCGCGCTCAGCGATTTTTGCAGCATGAAGCGGAGCGTCTGGAACGCGGCGGCGGCCAAGGTGACGGATATCCAGAGAGGCATGGCCCCCTATGGCGCGAAATCAGCGCCGCTGCCAGAGCGGATGCGCAACGGGATCCTTGGCGCGCCAGAAATAGCGCCGGAACACCTCGCCGTAGGATCGGTAGACATAGCCGTCATTGCTGGCCAGGTACCGCGCCCGCCCGTCGCGATAAAGCCGGGGCAGCGCGTACCAGGGCGCGCCGGGGTTCATGTGATGCACCACATGCAGGCTGTTGAACAGGAACAGCCATGCCAGCGGCCCGCGCCCCTCGACGATCACCGTGCGCCCGCGCGCCCTGTCATGGGCGCGGTGTTCGAGAAAGGTGCGAATCTTGATCAGGCCGAGCCCCAGATAGGCGGCGGCCAGATAGGCCCACAGCGGCATCGGCGCCGCCAGCAGCACCGGCACCAGCAGCGCCAGGCCGGCGCCATGCAGCAGCCAGGCGCGCACGATATCGCGCTGTCCCGCCCTCGCCCGGCGCCATTCGCCGGCCATGAACCGGGCCTGCCCGATCCCCGGCCCCAGAAGGATGCGGCCCAGCAGCGTGTTGTTGATGCGGAAAAGCCGCCGCTTCCACTGCGGCAGCACGTCCCAGACCGCCGGATCGAGATAGTTCGATTCCGGGTCGTCATATGGGTCGGTCAGGTTGGAGTCGCGGTGATGCGCCAGATGCAGGTCGCGGAACCGGCCATAGGGGATGGCCAGCGACAGCGGCAGGAACATCAGCGCCTCGTTCAGCGCGCGCGACCGGAACGGGTGCCCGTGCAGCGCCTCATGCGTCAGCGAGGAATGCAGCGCGATGCACAGCCCCGCCAGCACGAACCCCGCCGGCGCGAACAGGGGCCAGAGCCAGAACAGCGCCGCCGCCCACAGGGCGTAGCAGGCAGCGATCAGACCGAGGGTGATCCATTCCGGCCTGTTCCGGGATCTGCGCGCCTCAGACATGCCGCCCCCAGGGAATCGCCATCCAGATCCGTTCATAGAGGACGTACATCACCAGCCCGACGGCGGTATTGAGCAAGGCCATCGTGCCGCCCAGTGCGGCCGATCCCGTCGCCACCAGCCCGACGAGCGACATCGTCACCAGGCCGATCAAACTCCAAACCACCGCCTTCACGACAGATCTGCGCCGCGTTTCCATGTTGCCTCTGCTCTTGCTGTGTCGGGTTCGTGTTACGCCGCGCCCATCGTGTTGCCCATTCGGAATATGATTAACAAAACTCTGCAATCGTGTTATTTATCATCACATGCGAGGTAACATCGACAAACGCCACCGCGCCGCCCAGTTTCGCAGCCGCCTTGCCCGCGCCATGACCGACGCCGGCAGCAACCAGAGCGCGCTGGCCCGCGCCGTGGGCGTCGACCGCTCCACCATCTCGCAATTGCTGGGCGGCGAAGGCGCGCGCCTGCCCAACGCGCATGTGGTCGGCGCCTGCGCCTCGGCGCTGGGGGTGTCGGCCGACTGGCTGCTGTCGCTGTCGGACCGGCCCGAAAGCGCCGCCGACCTGCTGTCGGCCAGCCTGTCGCTGACCGAGGCGCCGCGCGCGCTGGTCGATCAGCACATCTTCGACTGGCACAAGGAGGCGGCCGGCTACAAGATCCGCCACGTTCCCGCCGCGCTGCCCGACATGCTGAAGTCGCGCGCGATGCTGGAATGGGAATACGCCCCGCATCTCGGCCGCACCGCCGATCAGGCCATCGGCGCCTCGCAGGACCGGCTGTCATGGATGCGGCAATCGCGGTCGGATTACGAGATCGCCATGCCGTTGCACGAGATCGACAGTTTCGCGCGCGGAACCGGCTATTATGCCGATCTGCCCGACAAGGTGCGCCAGGACCAGATCGACTGGTTCCTGGATCTGGCCGATCAGCTCTATCCGCGGCTCAGGGTCTATCTGTTCGATGCCAGGCGGCTATATTCGGCGCCGATCACCGTGTTCGGCCCGCTTCTGTGCGTGTTCTATGCCGGCGGGCACTATCTGGCCTTTCGCGACCGCGACCGGATCGAGACCTTTACCCGGCATTTCGACCGCCTGGTGCGCGAGGCCGACCATAGCGCCCGCGACCTGCCCGCGCTGCTGCGCGGCCTGCGATAGGCGCTCACGGCTCCAGCGGCAGATCGGTGGTGGACTTGATTTCCTCCATCGACAGCAGGGCGGTGACGTTATGGACCCGCACCTGCGCGATCAGGGCCTGGTAGAACGCGTCATAGGCACGGGCGTTCTTCACCCGCACCTTCAGGATATAGTCGATATCGCCGGCCAGACGGTGCGCCTCCTGCACTTCGGGACGGTCGCGCAGCGCCTTCAAAAACGCGCGCTGCCAGGCGGCATCGTGCTGCGAGGTCCGGATCAGAACGAAAAAGCAGGCCTCGAGGCCCAGCGCCTCGGCATCCAGCAGCACGGTCTGCTTGCCGATCACCCCGGCATTGCGCAACTTGCGGATGCGGGTCCAGACCGGGGTTTTCGAACTGCCGACGCGGCGCGCGATCTCGTCAAGCGACTGCGCGGCATCGCGTTGCAGCTCGGCAAGGATTTTCCGGTCGGTGTCGTCGATGCGCGCTGGCATTCTGATTGTTCCCGGCTATCGGAACGTTCGGCTTGAAAGTGCCGCCTTGATGGAACATCGGTTCTTATTTTTCAAGCTATCTGGCGCAAATGCAGGAATTTTTTCTATGTTCCGCCAACCGCAAACCAATGCTGACCACAAAACCCAGGAGCCGAACATGAAGCGCCCGTATTCGCCCAAGATCGTCACCGCCTCGGATCTGGCCGTCGGCGACGTGATCTACCAGACCGCCGAGGACGGCTGGTCGCGCGCCCTGCCCGAGGCCGAGATTCTCTGCGACGAGGCACATGCCCAACTGCGCCTGATCGAGGCCGAACGGCAGCAAAACCGCATCGTCGGCGCCTATCTGGCCGAAGTCGCCATCGGCGAAAATGGCCCCGAACCCGTGCATTTCCGCGAGGATTTCCGCCGCGCCGGCCCGTCCAACTATTTTCACGGCAAGCAGGAAAACCCCCGACAGCCCCGCCCCTGACGGCAATTCCGCCCCCGCAAAGGACGATCCGCCATGTACCGCCATACCGAATTCGACCGCGGCTTTCTTGCCGCCCGAAATGCCCAGTTCCGCGCCCAGGTCGAACGCCGCCTCAACGGTTCGCTGAGCGAGGACGAGTTCAAGCCGCTGCGCCTGATGAACGGGCTCTACCTGCAACTGCACGCCTACATGCTGCGGGTGGCGATACCCTATGGCACGCTGAGCGGCGCGCAGATGCGCGCGCTGGCCGATATCGCCGATCGCTGGGATCGCGGCTATGGCCATTTCACCACCCGTCAGAACATCCAGTTCAACTGGCCGCGCCTGATCGACGTGCCCGACATGCTGGATGCGCTGGCCGAGGCCGGGCTGCACAGCGTCCAGACCAGCGGCAACACGGTGCGCAATGTCACGTCGGACCATTTCGCCGGCGCCGCCGCCGACGAGATCGCCGATCCGCGCCCGGTGGCCGAACTGATCCGGCAATGGTCCACCGACCACCCCGAGTTCCAGTTCCTGGCGCGCAAGTTCAAGATCGCCGTCACCGGCAGCGCCAGGGACCGGGCCGCCACCCGCATCAACGATCTGGGCCTGCGCATCGTCACCCGCAACGGCGAACAGGGCTTCGAGGTCAGCATCGGCGGCGGGCTGGGCCGCACCCCGATGATCGGGCGCGTGCTGCGCGAGTTCCTGCCGCGCGCCGATCTGCTGCCCTATCTCGAGGCGGTGCTGGGCGTCTACAACCGCCTGGGGCGGCGCGACAACAAGTTCAAGGCCCGTATCAAGATCACCGTGCACGAACACGGGCTGGACCATGTCCGCGACCTGGTGGAACGCCGTTTCGCCCTGACCCGCGCGGCCTTCGGGGGCGCCGATCAGGACCGGCTGGAACGCATTGCGGCCGATTTCGCACCCCCCGCCCTGCGCCGCGCCCCCACCGGCGCCTTCGATCGCGCCTGCCGGTCCGATCCGGTCTTTCGCGCCTGGGCCGATACCAACCTGAGCGCGCATCGCGACCCCGGTCACACCATCGTCACGGTCAGCCTCAAGGCGCACGGGGCGACGCCGGGCGATGCCAGCTCGGGCCAGATGCGGCTGCTGGCCGATCTGGCCGAGCGCTATGGCCACGACGAATTGCGCATCAGCCACGAACAGAACGTGATTCTGCCCCATGTCCACAAGTCCGACCTGCCGGCGCTGCACGCGGCGTTGCGCGCGCATGGGCTGGCCACCGCCAATATCGGCCTGATCTCGGACATCATCGCCTGCCCCGGCATGGATTACTGCGCCCTGGCCACCGCCCGTTCGATTCCCGTGGCGCAGCAGATCGCCACCCGCTTTGACGAACTGAGGTTGGAACACGAGATCGGGCCGCTGAAGATCAGGATATCGGGCTGCATCAACGCCTGCGGCCATCACCATGTCGCCCATATCGGAATTCTCGGACTCGAGCGCGCCGGCGTGGAAACCTACCAGATCACGCTGGGCGGGGACGGCACCGAAACGGCGATGCTTGGCGAACGCACCGGGCCGGGCTTTTCCGCCGGCGACATCTTGGCGGCCATCGAACGGCTGGTCATGGCCTATCTCGACCTGCGCGCCGAGCGGTCCGAAACCTTCCTTCAAACCTACCGTCGGCTGGGCCCGGCGCCGTTCAGGGAGGCGCTTTATCCCGAGGCGCGCGCAGATGCGGCCTGATCGCGGCGAAACCGCCCCAGCCCGCTATGCGGATGCCGCCACGGCGATGGCGGCCGAACGGGCCGGCGCGCTCAACGCGCGCCTGCGCCATCACGGCGCGACCGAGGTCATGCACCACGCGCTGCGCGAGGCGGGGCGCATCGCGCTGGTTTCAAGCTTCGGGGCGGAATCGGTGGTGCTGCTGCACATGGCGGCGGTGATCGAGCGCACGACGCCGGTTCTTTTCGTCGACACCGGAATGCTGTTCACCGAAACGCTGGTCTACCAGACCGAGATCTGCGAACGGCTGGGGCTGAACAATGTCCGCATCCTGCACGGCGCCGGCCTTGCGGCGCACGATCCGCGCAGGGATCTGCACCGGCGCGACCGGGACG
>JAGRMG010000050.1 GCA_020441385.1 Paracoccaceae bacterium | reverse complement strand
GGGCCGGGCGGCGGGCGCGCTCACGGCCCGTTCATCACCTCCCAGTGATAGGCGATGGCATCGCCGACATCGTCGAAATAGGTCAGACGGCCATTCTCGAGCACCATCCCGGCCTGGCACATGCGCCGCATCATGGGCGGTGCGTGGGTCACCACGATCGCGCCCGAGCGGGCCATGCGTTCAAGGAACACCGCCTCGCTCTTGGCCTTGAAGTTGGAATCCCCGACCGATGTCACCTCGTCCACCAGATAGGTGTCAAAACGGATGCCCATGGACACGCCGAAACCCAGCCGCGCCCGCATCCCCGAGGAATAGGTGCGCACCGGCTGGTGGAAATGCATGCCCAGATCGGCGAAGCCGGCGACGAAATCCAGAAGCTCCCCGGTATCGACCCCGTAGATGCGCGCAATGAAGCGGACGTTCTGGGCGCCGGTCAGATCCTGGTGGAACCCGCCGGCCAGGCCGACCGGCCAGGACATCGTGCCGCGGGTCAGGATGCGCCCGGAATCGGGGGTGACGCTGCCGGCGATCATGCGCAGCAGGGTCGATTTTCCGGCCCCGTTGCGCCCCAGCAGCCCGATCGAGACCCCGGAGGGAAAGGTGACGTTGAGATTGTCCGCGACCACCTTGCTTTCGCCGCGGAAGTTGAAGCTCTTGCACAGGTTCTGCAACCGGATCATCGGCGTCCTTCCACCCGCCTAGCGGCGGTCACGGAAACTGTAATAGATCAGGACCATGATGAACCAGCCGACCACGGCGAACCCGGCGACCAGAACGCTCAGCAGCAGCCGCTTGGGCGCGGTCGGGCTTTCGGGCATGGTCGGCTCCAGATAGGCGGTCAGATAGCGGCTGGTGCGCTGCGCCTCGGCCTGGGCCGCGTCATAGGCGCCGAGCGCGCTGAGATAGGCGGTCTCGGCGAACTTCATTTCCACCTGCAGCTTCTCGAACTGGCCCACCACCTCGGCATAGCCCTCCGACGGGTCGCCCGCCTCGCTGGCCGACGGGCTGCCGACGCCGAGCTTCTGGCGCTCGATCCCGATCCGGTCCTCGATCACCCCGATGCGGCGCTGGATCTGGTCCAGCCGCGGATCGCCCTCGCGGGCGGTCTGCATCAGCAGATCCTGTTCGATCAGCGCCTCGGCCAACTGGCCCTGCAACGTGTTGAGCAGCCCCATCTGCCCGGCGATATCGGCCTGCGGATCGACGATCTGGGTGCGGATGCGGAAGGCGGTCAGGGTCTGGCGCGCCTCGATCAGCCGCGCGATGGCCTTGTCCAGCTCCTCGCGGGCATAGCGGGTGGCGTCGTCGCGGGCGACCGCGGACAGCGCGTTGATCTTGGCGTTGGATTCATCGAACACCAGCTGCGCCAGCCGGTGCGCCTCGGCCGGCGTGAAGGCGAAGGCGCGCACCTCGATCAGGCCGGTGCCGCCCTCGTAATGCACCCGCACCATGCGCGGCCAGTAATCGACCAGTTCCTCGATGGTGCTGTCGGCCTTCAGCGCGAAGACCGGGTCGAATCCGGGCCGGGTGAAGGCCGCGCGCAGATCCATCCGGGCGTTCACCCGGTCCACCATCTCGCGGCTTCGGATGAATTCGTACAGGATATCGGTATCCGAGGACGAGGCCGAGGAAATGCCGGCCAGCCCGCCCAGCACATCGAGCGCCGATTGCGATTCCTCGGCCCGGACCGAGAAGCCGACCCGCGATTCGTACTGGTCCACGGCGATGGCGGCCATGTAATATGCCGCCAGCACGGAAGGCAGCAGCACGCACAGCACGAAGCTGAGCATGATGCCCCAGTGCCGCCGCCGCAGCCGGGCCGGGTTCGCCATCGGCGGCACCTCGACCACCCGGGCACCGGCCGGGGCGCCGGCGGGTCTGCTGGCGGGCGCGGCGGCGGGCTTGTCCGCCGCCCTGTTCGCGGGCATCTCGGGGGCCTTGCCCGGCCCGGGTCCGGATTTTGCCCCGGGTTCGGCGCCCGGTCTGGCACCCGGTCTGGCACTGGGCGCCGGGCTGCTCGCTGCGGTATCGGTCAAACCGTTGTACCTTCTTGAAATACTCGCTAGGCCTGCGTCTTATACCACAAGCCGACGCTTGGATACCTCTCAAGAGCGCCCCGCCGACCGCACGCCCCTCATGACCGCACGCCCCTCATGACCGCCCCCGCCCAGATACCCGGCCAGATACCCCAGACGCCCCGCTCGCGCCGCCTGCGCACCGCCCGCACCATCGTGGCGCTGATGCTGCGGGAGATGGCCACCACCTATGGCCGCTCGGTGATGGGCTATCTCTGGGCCGTGGTCGAGCCGGTGGCCGCCCTGGCGCTGATGACCATCGTGTTCTCGGTGTTCCTGCGCAACCCGGCGCTGGGGTCGAACTTTCCGCTGTTCTACGCCTCGGGCTATCTGGTCTTCACCATCTATACCGGCGTCGGCAACAGCGTCGCCAACGCGGTGACCTTTTCCAAGCCGCTGCTGGAGTTTCCCGCCGTCACCGCGCTCGACGCGATCCTGGCCCGGTTCCTGCTCAACTTCCTGACCCAGGTGATGGTGATCGCGATCATCCTGACCGGCATCATCACGATCTACGATCTGCGGGTGATCCTGGACATGGAAAAGATCCTGCTGGCCCTGGCGGTCGCCGGCGCCTTCACCCTGGGTATCGGCACCTTCAACTGCTACATGTTCGTGGCCTTCCAGTCCTATACCCAGGTCTGGGCGATCCTGAACCGGCCCATGTTCATCGTCTCGGGCATCTTCTTTCTGTTCGACGACGTGCCCCAGCCCTTCCGCGACATCCTGTGGTTCAACCCGCTGGTCCATATCATCGGCGAGATGCGCTCGGGGATATATGCCACCTACGAGGCCAACTACGTCTCGATCGCCTATGTGCTGGGGCTGGCGGGCCTCTTCTTCACCGCCGGCCTGGTGCTGCTGCGCCGCCATCTGCGCGACGCGATGAACCAGTAGTCCCCCGGCGCGGTCCGGCGACACCCGCCCCGGACATGGCCTGGCGACACCCGTTCCGGGTGATCAGGCCGCGTCGGCCGCCCGCTCGCCGATCTTTTGCAGGATGTCGCGGTAGATCTTCAGGGCGCCGGTCTCGAACAGATAGTCCGGCCGCACGAAGGGCGCCGGTTCGAAGGGCCGCTCCTCGAACAGCCGGCCCTCGGCGGCCGGGTTTTCCAGCTGGCCGGCATAGGTCTTCAGGAACGTCCGCTCCACCTCCCGGAACACCATCGGCGCGCAGGGCAGCGCCTCGCCGACATGGCCGGCATGAATCGCCTCGAGCGCGGCCAGCTCGTCCTCGATCTCGGCGCGCGCCCGGGTCAGGGCAAAGCGCACCCGCGGCACCGGG
>JAGRMG010000049.1 GCA_020441385.1 Paracoccaceae bacterium | reverse complement strand
CGGGGCAGGGTCGGGCCTGTCATGTCGGTCGGAGAAATTGGAGCGGGCGATGAGATTCGAACTCACGACCCTTACCTTGGCAAGGTAATGCTCTACCCCTGAGCTACGCCCGCGTCCGTGGGTGAGGCGGGAGATATAAACAACCCGACCGGGCTGCAAGTGGAAAATGGCGTGCCCCGGGAAATTTTCCACCCATGGCCTGGCCCGGACGCGACGGAATGCCCGCCCCGGTGCGTTCAACCCGTCGCCACAGCATGAAAGCTGCCCGGAGGTTCAGGCCATGCCCGCACTCGAAACGCTCAAGACGCTGCTTCTGGCGCTCGGCATCTGCGCCGGCGTGGTGCTGTCCTGCCCCGGCCCGTCCGGCCACCTGCACCGGGCCGAAGCGATCTCAGTCCTCGCGGGCTGAGCCGGCACCGGCCCAACGCGAAACTGTCGGGCGCGGCGGCCGTTTCGCGCCTACTCCAGCACCACCAGCAGATCCTTGGCGTCGATCTGGGTGCCGGGGCTCACATGTACCGCGATGACGGTCGCGGCGTGTTCGGCGTGGATGCCGGTTTCCATCTTCATCGCCTCGATGGTCAGCAGCAGATCGCCGGCCTTGACGGTCTGCCCGGCCTCGGCGGCCACCGTGGCCACGACACCGGGCATCGGCGCGCCGACATGGGCCGGGTTGCCGGGTTCGGCCTTGGGGCGCCGGGCCGAGGCGGATTTCACGAGCCGGTTGGGCACGCGCACCACGCGCGGCTGGCCGTTCAGTTCGAAGAACACCTTGACCTCGCCGTTCTCGTCGGTTTCGCCCACCGCCTGACAGCGGATTTCAAGCGTCTTGCCGGGGTCGATCTCGGCGCTGATCTCCTCGCCCGGTTCCATGCCGTAAAAGAACGTGCGTGTGGGCAGGGTGCGCACCGGGCCATAAAGCTTGTGCCGGCCCATGTAGTCCATGAAGACCTTGGGATACATGAGATATCCGTTCAGATCCTCGTCATCGACCGGCTTGCCGTCGAGTTCGGCGCTGACCTGCGCGCGCACGTCCTCGAGGACCACCGGCGCCAGGTGCCTGCCGGGCCGTTCGGTGTTGGGCGCCTCGTCCTTCAGAACCTTCCTGACGATGGCGTCGGGGAATCCCCCCGGCGGCTGGCCCAGATTGCCGCGCAGCATGTCGATGACCGAATCGGGAAAGGCCACGTCGACCGCCGGGTCTTCGACCTGTGCCCGGCTCAGCCCCTGGGCCACCATCATCAGCGCCATGTCGCCCACCACCTTCGAGGAGGGCGTGACCTTGACGATGTCGCCGAACATCATGTTGACGTCGGCATAGGCCTGCGCCACCTCGTGCCAGCGGTCTTCCAGCCCGAGGCTGCGCGCCTGCGCCTTGAGGTTGGTGAACTGCCCGCCGGGCATCTCGTGCAGATAGACCTCGGAGGCCGGCGCCTGAAGGCCGCTCTCGAAGGCCGCGTAATGGGCGCGCACCGCCTCGAAATAGTCGCTGATCGCGCGGATGGCGCCGATGTCGAGCCCGGTATCGCGGTCGGTGTGGCGCAGCGCCTCGACCACCGATCCCAGGGTCGCCTGGCTGGTGTTGCCCGAAAAGCTGTCCATGGCGCAATCGACCGCGTCGACCCCGGCCTCGGACGCCGCCAGGATCGAGGCGATGGCCGCGCCGGCGGTGTCGTGGGTGTGAAAATGGATCGGCAGCCCGACCTCTTCCTTGAGCGCCTTGATCAGCGCCCGCGCCGCCGTGGGTTTCAGCAGCCCGGCCATGTCCTTGAGCCCCAGGACATGCGCCCCCGCCTGGCGCAGTTGGTCGCCCATGCTCACATAGTATTTCAGATCGTACTTGTCGCGGTCCGGGTCGAGTATGTCGCCGGTATAGCAGATCGCGCCCTCGCACAGCTTGTTCTGCTCGAGCACGGCATCCATCGCCACGCGCATGTTCTCGACCCAGTTGAGGCTGTCGAACACCCGGAACAGATCGACCCCCGAGGTTGCCGCCTGGCGCACGAATTCGCGCACCACGTTGTCGGGATAATTGGTATAGCCGACGCCGTTGCTGCCCCGCAGCAGCATCTGCGTCATGAGGTTGGGCATGGCCTCGCGCAGGTCGCGCAGCCGCTGCCAGGGGCATTCCTGCAAGAAGCGGTAGGCCACGTCGAACGTCGCCCCGCCCCAGCATTCGACGGAAAACAGCCCGCCCAGATTGGCCGCATAGGCGGGCGCCACCCGGATCATGTCGATGCTGCGCATCCGCGTGGCCAGCAGCGACTGGTGCCCGTCGCGCATGGTGGTATCGGTGATCAGCAAACGCTTTTGCGCCCGCAGCCAGTCGGCCACCGCCTGCGGCCCCTTCTGTTCCAGCAGGTTGCGGGTGCCCATCTGCGGTTCGGCCCGCCGCGCGGGCGGTCTGGGGGGTCGCGCGCCGGCCGGCGGGCGCGGGCGGTCCCTGGTTTCGGGATGCCCGTTGACGGTGATGTCGGCGATATAGGTCAGCACCTTGGTGCCCCGGTCGCGCCGCTTGCGGAACTGGAACAGCTCGGGCGTCTCGTCGATGAACCGCGTGGAGTATTCGTTGGACAGGAATGTCGGGTGTTTCAGCAGGTTCTCGACGAAGGCGATATTCGTGCTGACGCCGCGGATGCGGAATTCGCGCAGCGCGCGGTCCATGCGCGCGATGGCCATCTGCGGGGTCGGCGCCCAGGCCGTGACCTTGGTCAGCAGGCTGTCGTAATAGCGCGTGATCACGCCCCCGGCATAGGCCGTGCCGCCATCCAGGCGGATTCCCATGCCGGTGGCGCTGCGATAGGCGGTGATGCGGCCGTAATCGGGGATGAAGCTGTTCTGGGGATCTTCGGTGGTGATCCGGGTCTGAAGCGCGTGGCCGTTCAGGCGGATCTCGTCCTGACTGGTCTTGCCGGTCGCCTCGGCGATGGTCTTGCCCTCGGCGATCAGGATCTGCGCGCGCACGATGTCGATGCCGGTCACTTCCTCGGTGACGGTATGTTCGACCTGGACGCGGGGGTTGACCTCAATGAAGTAGAACTTGTCTGTCTCCATATCCATGAGAAATTCTACGGTGCCGGCGCATTCATAGTTCACATGGGCGCAGATGCGGCGGCCAAGCTCGCAGATCTCGGCACGCTGGGCCTCGCTGAGATACGGCGCGGGTGCGCGTTCGACGACCTTCTGGTTGCGCCGCTGTACCGAACAGTCGCGTTCGAAAAGGTGATAGATGCCGCCGTGCCTGTCGCCCAGGATCTGCACCTCGACGTGGCGGGCGCGGGTGATCATCCGTTCCAGATAGCCCTCGCCGTTGCCGAACGCGGCCTCGGCCTCGCGCCGGCCCTCCTTGATCTTCTCCTCCAGTTCGTCTTCCGAGGCGATCGGGCGCATCCCGCGCCCGCCCCCGCCCCAGGACGCCTTGAGCATCAGCGGATAGCCGATTTTGGCGGCCTCGGCGCGGATCGTCGCCATGTCATCGCCCAGCACCCCGGTCGCCGGGACCACCGGCACGCCCGCGGCGATCGCCACCTGCCGGGCGCTGGCCTTGTCGCCCAGGCTTCGCATGGTTTCGGCCCTGGGCCCGATGAAGGCGATGCCCGCCGCCGTGCAGGCATCGACGAAATCGGGGTTTTCCGACAGCAGGCCATAGCCGGGATGGATCGCGTCCGCGCCGCTTTGCCGGGCCACCCGGATCATTTCCCCGATGCTGAGATACGCAGCCACCGGCCCCAGCCCCTCGCCGATGCGGTAGGCCTCGTCGGCCTTGAAGCGGTGCAGGCCCAGCTTGTCCTCTTCGGCAAACACCGCGACGGTGCGCTTGCCCATCTCGTTGGCGGCGCGCATGACGCGAATGGCGATCTCGCCGCGGTTGGCGATCAGGCTCTTCTTGAACTCGGTCATGGCGGCTCCCCGGTGTGGCGGCGCAAACCTTAACCTCGCCGCGGCGCGGCGCAAGGGCGGATGCGGGCGGGCGGCGGAATGGCGATCCGCCAGCAGAGGCCGTGCCCCCGCCCGGGGCGGGCGGACTAGCGCGTGTCGCGGTCATTCGGATTGCGATGTTCACCCGCCGGGTCGAAACAGCGTTTTCAGGGAATGACGCGTTCGGCCACGCGGGTGAATTCGATTGAACGCGACACGCGCTAGCCGGCTTCGGGAAGCCTGATCGCCGCCGGCAGCGAGGCCAGATCGCGGGCGCCAATCTGGCCCATATTGGCCTCCAGGTCCCGCTTCAGCAGGTCGATGAGATGCGCTGGACCCTTTGCGCCCAGCGCGGCTAGCGCAAAATGGAAGGCCCGGCCCAGCATCACGAAATCCGCCCCCAGCGCCAGGGCCCGCAAGATGTCCAGTCCGCCCTCGACCCCGCTGTCGAAGATCAGCGGCAGATCGGTGGCGGCGCGAATGCCGGCAAGCACGTCGATGGCCGCAGGCGCGCCGTCGAACTGCCGCCCGGCGTGGTTGGATACCCAAAGCGCGTCGACTCCCGCGGCCGCCAGCGGCGCGGCATCGGCGGCGCGCAGCACGCCCTTGACGATCAAGGGGCCGTCCCAGTGCTCGCGCAGCCACTCGACATAGCCCATGTCGGGCGAGGTGCGCAGGATATAGCCCAGATGCGCCGTCGGCGGCAGGTCGGGCTGCGCGGCGGCATAGCGGTCGAGCGTGCGCATGTGCGGCATCCCCGCCCGCGCCATGCCCAGTGCCCAGGCCGGACGCAGCGCGACCTGCGCCAGCAGGCGCGGCGTCAGACGCGGCGGCTGCCTCAGCCCCGAACGTGTCTGGCGTTCGCGGCGCGAGGCGACCGGCACGTCGACGGTCAGCACCAGCGTCCTGAACCCGGCGTCGCGCGCCCGCCCCAGCAGGTCGCGGCGCACGGATTCGGCCTTGGGCGGGTAAAGCTGGAACCAGGCACGCCCGCCCAGATGCGGCGCGACGTCCTCGGGGGTCTGGCTGGCCACGGTCGAAAGCGTGTAGGGCAGCCCGGCGGCGGACAGCGTGCGCGCGAGATGACCCTCGGCATCGGGCCAGATCAGCCCCGACATGCCGATCGGCGCGGCACCGAAGGGCAGAGGATAGACCTGCCCCAGAAGCGGTGCGGAGAGATCGAATTCCATGGGCCCGTGCAGGATCGAGGGCACGAAGCCGACCCGGTCCAGGCTCGCACGGTTGCGCGCCTTGGCCGCCTCGGCCCCGGTGCCGCTGTCGAGATATTCCCAGACGAATTTCGGCAGACGCCCGCGCGCCTTGCGCTTCAGGTCCGTGACGCCGGGACAGGTGCCGTGCAGGTCCATCCGGTCAGCCGATCATCAGATGGCCCGCCAGCCCGAGGACGAACCCGCCGACCGCGCCCAGCGGCGGGCCAAGGCGGCTTTCCAGCGGCACCTGCGGTGCGATGTCCTGAAACATCAGGAACAGAATTCCGCCCGCGGCGGCGCACATCACCGCGCCGGTAATCTCGGGATGCGCCGGCAACAGCACATAGCCGGCGATGGCCGCCAGCGGCCCGAACATGCCCAGCGCGCAGAATTGCGCCAGCCGCCTGCGCGCCGGCCGCGGCCGGCCGGCCTGCACCTCGCGGTAGGCGTTGAAGCCTTCGGGTAGGTTCTGCAACCCGATCATCAGCGCCAGCAGCGGCGCGGTGCGCGGATCGGCCACCAGCAGCGCCCCAAGCGCCAGCGCCTCGGGGATGAAATCCGACAGCATCGCCAGCAGCTGCGCGCGGTTGGAACCGCTTCGTGACAGGGCCACATCGGCCAGTCCGGTCGCGACCGCGCCGCCCGCCACCGCCAGCAGCGCCGCCCAGTCCGGCAGCTTGGCCGTGCCTTCGGGAATCAGCACCAGGGCCACGGCGCTCAGCAACGCGCCGCCGCCGAAGGCGATGACGCCATGGCGGAATTCGGTTGCCAGCCAGTCGGCTCGGAAATGCTCGATCGTGGCCAGCCAGCCGCCCAGCGGAATCATGGCGCCCGCGAGAGTGGAATAGAACAACAGTTCGACCATGCCGTTACTTAGCCCAGGCGCGAGAGCCGCGATAGGTGTAAGCGGCCCGAGAACGCAGCCAAGAAAATTCAGATTTTCTTGCACAATTTTCTTTGAAGAAAATTGGCGCCCGGGTCGCGATTGTCGGGAACATAGTGTGAACAACTCTTTAATGTCTAGGGGAACCGGGTTATGGTCGCGCGCATGAGCACATTTGACGAAACAGACGCGTTCGAGAGTGCCGCGCTGTCGGCCCGCGCCATGGCGGTGCGGCCGCGCCCCTATCTGGAGGGTCTCAATGCGGCCCAGCGCGAGGCGGTCGAACGGCTGGACGGCCCCGTCCTGATGCTGGCCGGGGCCGGAACCGGCAAGACGCGCGCGCTGACGGCGCGCATCGCGCATCTGCTGATGACCGGCGCGGCGCGCCCTGGCGAGATCCTGGCCGTCACCTTCACCAACAAGGCGGCGCGCCAGATGAAGGAGCGGGTGGCGGCGATGCTGGGCCAGCCGGCCGAGGGCATGCCGTGGCTGGGAACCTTCCATTCGATCTGCGTCAAGGTACTGCGCCGGCACGCGGAACTGATCGGGTTCGACCGCGACGGCGGTGCCGGCCAGCGGGTGCATCTGAAGTCCAGCTTCACCATTCTGGACACCGACGACCAGCTGCGCCTGCTCAAGCAGCTGGTGTCGGC
Organism: Paracoccaceae bacterium; assembly: GCA_020441385.1. Taxonomy (GTDB): domain Bacteria; phylum Pseudomonadota; class Alphaproteobacteria; order Rhodobacterales; family Rhodobacteraceae; genus JAGRMG01. The sequence goes on along the minus strand of JAGRMG010000049.1, from coordinate 9,567 downwards.
GGCCGGTATCGACGACAAGCGCTGGCCGGCGCGGCAGCTGGCCGGCATCATCGACGGCTGGAAGAACCGGGCGTTGACGCCCGACAAGGTGCCCGCCGCCGATGCCGGTGCCTACAACCGCAAGGGGGTGGAGCTTTATGCCCAGTACCAGCGCCGCCTGATCGAGCTGAACGCCGTCGATTTCGGCGATCTGCTTGTGCATGTCGTGCACATCTTCCAGACCCGGGCCGATATCCTCGAACAGTACCAGCGCCGGTTCCGCTATATTCTGGTGGACGAATATCAGGACACCAACATCGCCCAGTACCTGTGGCTGCGGCTGCTGGCCGGTGCGCACAGGAATATCTGTTGTGTGGGTGATGACGATCAGTCCATTTATGGCTGGCGCGGCGCCGAGGTGGGCAACATCCTGCGGTTCGAGGCGGACTTTCCCGGCGCGCATGTGGTGCGGCTGGAGCAGAACTACCGCTCGACTCCGCATATCCTCGCCGCCGCCTCGGGCGTGATCGCGGGCAACGAAAGCCGGCTGGGCAAGACCTTGTGGACCGAGGCGGAAGAGGGCGAGAAGCTGCGCCTGATCGGCCATTGGGACGGCGAGGAGGAGGCGCGCTGGATCGGCGAGGAAATCGAATCGATGCAGCGCGGCACGCGGGGCATGCGCCCCTTCGGGCTGAACGAGGTGGCGATCCTGGTGCGCGCCTCCCACCAGATGCGCGCCTTCGAGGACCGGTTCCTGACCATCGGTCTGCCCTACCGGGTGATCGGCGGCCCGCGCTTTTACGAACGTCTCGAGATCCGCGACGCCATGGCCTATTTCCGCGTCGTCACCAGCCCCGAGGACGACCTGGCCTTCGAACGCATCGTCAACACCCCCAAGCGCGGCCTTGGCGACAAGGCGCGCCAGACCATCCAGACCGTCGCCCGCGCCAACGGGGTCAGCCTGCTTGAAGGCGCGCGCCTGGCAGTCGAGGCCGGGGCGATCAAGGGGCGCGGCGCGTCCGAACTTGGCCGGCTGGTGGCCGATGTCCTCCGCTGGGGCCGGATGGCGGGCGATTCCGACATGACCCATGTCGAACTGGCCGAGATCGTCCTCGATGAGAGCGGCTACAGCGCGATGTGGCAGAACGACAAGACGCCCGAGGCGCCGGGCCGGCTGGAGAACCTCAAGGAACTGGTCAAGGCGCTGGAAGGGTTCGAGAACCTGCAGGGGTTTCTGGAACATGTCAGTCTGATCATGGACAACGACAAGGGCGATGCGGAAGAAAAGGTCTCCGTCATGACCCTGCATGCGGCCAAGGGGCTGGAATTTCCCGCCGTGTTCCTGCCGGGCTGGGAGGACGGGCTGTTCCCCTCTCAGCGCAGCATGGACGAATCCGGGCTGAAGGGGCTGGAGGAGGAACGCCGCCTGGCCTATGTCGGCATCACCCGGGCCGAGGAACTCTGCACGATCTCTTTTGCCGGCAACCGCCGGGTGTTCGGGCAATGGCAGTCGGCGATGCCCTCGCGCTTCATCGACGAATTGCCGGGCGATCATGTCGAGGTGCTGACGCCGCCGGGGCTATATGGTGGCGGTCATGGCGCGGCGGCGCCGGCCGGGGGCGGTGACATCGAATCCCGCGCCGCGCAGGCCGATGGCTACAACTCGCCCGGCTGGAAACGCCTGCAGGCGCGCGCCGGGCGGCCGGGGCTGAGCCAGCCGCGCGAGAGCCGCAACACGGTGATCGACCTCGATGCGGTTTCGGCCTTTGCCATGGGCGAGCGCGTGTTCCACCAGAAATTCGGCTATGGCTCGATCGTCGGAATCGAGGGTGACAAGCTCGAGATCGCCTTTGAAAAGGCCGGCACCAAGAAGGTCGTGGCGCGGTTCGTTTCGCATGGCAACGACATTCCATTCTGAGAAATCCCTGTATCGGGGCGACGCAGCGCGCCCGCGGAACACGGCGTCAGGCGGGGCGGGTGGAGTCGTGCGAAGGCGGCATGCCCCGGGCGCCGAAGCCGGCGATCCGCCCCGAATCCGCGAAAATCCGGCAAACCCTGCCACGATGCCATGGACACCGTGGGCCGACGCCATAGCTTGTTGCGCACGACATGCAACCACTGGAAGGCGTGGTCATGACCCTCGTTCGACTGATCGCCGCCTGCACGGCGCTTGCGGTACTGGCCGGGTGCGAGCCGCGGCAGGGCGGCGCCCCGGCCGGCGTGGACCGGGCCGAATACGAAAGGCACAAGGCCAACCGCGAAGCCTACATGTACCAGGGATTGTGACCGCTATCGGAATGGCGGGCGGGGCCCAGCCTCACAGCACCGGCCCGATGGTGGCGATCACGTTGTTCCAGACCCGCCGGTAGGGCGGCCAGGCATCGACATGGGCCAGGCCGACCCGGTCGGATCCGGCGATGTATTGGGCCTGGCGCGCGGCGATCGCGCCGGTCAGTCCGGCATCCGATAGCAGCAGGTTGCTTTCATAGTTGAGATCGAAACTGCGCAGATCCAGATTGGACGAGCCGATCAGCGCGACCTGCCCGTCGATGGTGATCGTCTTGGCGTGCAGCAGCCCCTCGCGATGTTCGAATATCTCCACTCCGGACTCCAGCAGTTGGCGGTATGACGACTGGCTTGCCGCCGCAACGATCCACGAATCGTTGCGCCGCGGAAAGATCATCCGCACCCGCACGTCGCGGTAGGCGGCGGCGCAGATCGCCTCGAGCACCAACGAATTGGGCACGAAATAGGGGGTCGAGATCACCACGTCGGACTGCGCGGTATACATCAGCGCGGCGAACAGGTGCGGGGTTGCCAGCGTCCGCTCGGTCGGGCCGTCGCCCATCAGCTGGGCCACGAAACCCGGCTCGTGGCGCGCAGGCGAGATCGGGAAATCCTCGATCGAGCCGCCGCAATGGGCGACCCAGTCGCTGGCGAACAAAAGCTGGTTCTGCGCCACGACCGGCCCTTCGACGCGCACCATGATGTCGATCCAGGGCGCGAACTTCGCCTTCACGCGGAATTCGGGGTCGGCGCAGTTCTGACTGCCGCACCAGGTCGTCTTGCCGTCGATGATGGTGATCTTGCGGTGATTGCGCAGATCCAGCCGGCTTTTCAGGATCGTCGTCAGCGGGTTGCCGATCGGCAGCGCCACGGCCACCTGCACCCCGGCGTCGCGCATTTCGGCCCAGAGCCGCGATCGGATGAACGCCCGCGAGCCCAGCCCGTCGGCCATCGCCCGGCAGGTGACGCCGCGCCTGGCCGCGCGGATCAGGGCGCGGGCCATGGCGCTGCCGGTCTCGTCGTCGAGCCAGATGTAGTACAGCACATGCACATGGTCCTGTGCCGCGTCGATGTCGGCGATCATCCGCGCCCGGGTGGTGGCGGCGTCGGGCATCAGTTCGGCGGCGTTTGCGCAAACCGGCGGAAAGCCGTTGATCGAGGCGCTGTAGGCAAAGGCCGCGCGATAGGCGGGCGGAACCTGCGCGGCCCAGTCGTCCGACCGTCCGGGCAGCAGGTCGCGATGGGCGCGGAACTCACGGCTCACCTCGGAGATGCGGTCGGTCTGGGTCCGGCCCAGATTGACCTCGCCGAACAGGAAATAGATCACGCTGCCGAACACCGGCAGGACCACGATCACCATGAACCATGCCAGGCGCGTGGTCGGCGCCAGTTCGTCGCGCAGCAGAATGCGCAGTGTGAAACCGGTCACGATGGCCAGGTGCAAAGACAGTGCAAGCATGGCGTACTCCGCGAAACGTGCCGCCGGGGATGCGCCACATCCCTCAGTTGACGGCAGTTCCGCGCGCTGTGCAACCATGTCCGCAGACGCGCCGGGGCGACGAGCGGAAACGCAAAACGGCGGCACCCGGGAGGAGGATGGGTGCCGCCGTTTCGTTTTCGGACCCCGGACCGCAGGGAGGAGGAAGGCGGCCGGTGCCCTGTACCCGGCTTTTGGCCGGTATCTTGTGCGGCGGCATCAGGGAGGAGGAGAGATGCCGCCGCAGATGTCGGGCCCTCATGGGAGGAAGACGGGCCCGCATTCGTGAATTCGTCGTGCCGCCGGTCAGGAGGCGTCGTACACGGCCCTGTAGGCGGTCGATTGCAGCATGGAGCGGTTGAGGCCGAGATCGGCCAGCTGCCGGTTGTCCAGCTGGGACAGTTGCGCCAGCGTCCGGCGATAGCGCAGGTAGCTGCGCAGCCGGTCCAGCGCGGCTTCGATCAGCGTCACCGGGTTGGCAAGACCGGCACCTTTGTGGGCGTTGATATGTGTTGAATAGGCCATGTCGTGAACCTCTGTTCGTCGTTGCGCCGCCGTGGCGGCCGGTGTTGAGGTGAAGATAGGCAAATGCTGCACTTGCACAATCCCCCGTCCGATCAATGCCGCTATGCAGCAATTGCATGGTTGACGCGAGGTAATTCTTTCGTGTTTTCCGTTGCTTGTCCGGTAGCGCAATCAAGGCTGGATGGGCGCGACGGTTCCGGCGGGGCGATTGCAGCGCGTTGGGGCGGCGCCGGTCCGGCTTGCGAACGGGATGGCCCCGGCGCGGGACGCGCGTCCATGGATAATGATGGAACTGGCTGGCGCGGGTCATCGCGAGTATCGGGAAACCGGCCGAATCATGTGGCGGATACCTGGGAAACGAGCTGATTCGATGGATCGGAACAAGAACGCATCAGGAACATGGAAGTTGGTTCGAAGAAGCTTAGAAAATTTTTGGGATTTTCTGGAACTCGACCGGCTGATTTTCAGGACACAATATATGGTGTCTAATTTTCTGTTCACAACAATTTGAGCGAATTTTATGCAAATAATCGCCCCAACATGTTTTTCGATGCCACCTCACCTTCCAACATGATGTAGCTTTGAGGATGAATTCTAGTTGATTTCCATGAAATACCATGTCATCCCTTGATCATCGAAAGGCAGCGGGAAACAAAGGGTCACCAAGCAAACCCGAACCAAGACAAGAGCAGGCTTCATACAGGCACCCGCTCTTTCGATCATGAGAGATCCGGCGCGCGAGCGAGCAGACATCCCCCCAGGTGGCGCGCGCAGTCGGACACCCCGCTCAGGCGGGACGAGGGCGGCGGGTTGATCGGTGGCAGCAGATCAACCCGTCGTTTTCGTTTCGGAAGGGCGGGAAGCGCAATCGGGGGCAGGGCAGAGAGGTCCGCGGGGCAGTGGGTCTGAGCTTTACCGGCGAGTTCAACCAGAAGGTTGACGGCAAGGGGCGCGTGTCGATCCCCGCCGATTTTCGCCGTGTGCTCGAGGCGGGCGACCCGGCCTTTCCCGAAAACCCCAACCCGCGCATGGTGGTCCTTTACGGCAAGCATCTGAAGAACTGCCTGCACGTCTACACGATCGAGGCGATGGCCGAGATCGAGGCCGACATCAAGGCATTGCCGCGCGGATCGGCGGCGCGCAAGCAGGCCAGCCGGCTGATCCTGGGCAAGGCCTGGACAACCGAGATCGACCGCGACGGGCGCATCGTGCTTCCCAAGGAGCGGCGAGAACAGATCGCGGTCGAGGGCGAGGCCACGATGGCCGCCATGGGCGACTATTTCGAGATCTGGAACCGCGCCACCTACGAGGCCACCGAAGCCGCCGAAACCGACGCATTCCTCAGGGAAATGCCCGAGGATTTCGACCCGCTCAGCCTGCTGGATGGATCCGGAGGGGAATAGCCATGCCGGCGGCGTCCTCCGACACCCACGATCACATTCCGGTCATGCTTCGCCCGCTGCTGGACGCGGTCGCGCCGGTCTCGGGCACATGGCTCGACGGCACGTTCGGCGCGGGCGGATATACGCGCGGCCTGCTCGAGGCCGGCGCCGGGCGCGTGATCGCGATGGACCGCGACCCCCTGGCCTTCGAGATGGCGCAAGGCTGGGCGGCGCAATACGGCGACCGGCTGGTGATGCGGCAGGGCGTGTTTTCGCGCATGGACGAACAGGCTGCGGAACTGGACGGTGTGGTGCTCGATCTGGGCGTGTCCTCGATGCAGCTCGACCGGCCCGAGCGCGGGTTTTCCTTTCTCAGGGACGGGCCGCTTGACATGCGGATGTCGCAGCACGGGCCGTCGGCGGCCGATCTGGTCAACACCGCGACCGAGACGCAGCTCGCCGAGATCCTGTTCCGCTATGGCGAGGAGCGCGCCAGCCGCCGCATCGCGCGGGCGATCCTGCGCGAACGCGAAGCTGCCCCGATCGTGACGACCCTGCGGCTGGCCGGCATCGTCGAAGGGTGCCTGCCGCGTGCAAAGCCCGGCCAGTCGCATCCGGCCACGCGCAGCTTTCAGGCGCTGCGGATCGCCGTGAACGATGAATACGGCGAGCTGTTTCAGGGCCTCATGGCGGCCGAGCGGGCGCTGGCGCCGGGCGGCAAGCTGGCGGTGGTGACGTTCCATTCCGTCGAGGACCGGATGGTCAAGCGCTTTCTGGCGGCCCGCGCCGGGCAGGAGGGGCGCGCCAACCGCTATGCCCCGCAAGGCGACCTTGCGGAGCCGCAATTCACCCTGCCCGCCCGCAAGTCCATCGGCCCGGACGATCGCGAACTGGCCGAAAACCCGCGCGCCCGTTCCGCGCGCCTGCGCGTGGCAGTGCGCACCGGCGCGCCGTCGGGCGCGATCGACCCGGACCGGATCGGCATGCCGCAACTGAAAGGAGCGCGCCGGTGAGAAGCCTGCTCTATATCCTGACCGCGCTGGCGGTTTTCGGCCTCGCCTTCTGGGCCTACCGGGAAAACTATGCCACGCAGCAGGTGCTGAAGGACACCCGCCGCATGCAGCACGAGATCGGCCAGGCCAAGATGCGCCTGTCGGTGCTGCACGCGGAATGGGCCTATCTGAACCGCCCCGACCGGCTGCGCGAACTGGCCGAAATCAACTTCGACCGCCTCGGTCTTCTGCCGCTGCGCCCCGACCAGTTCGGCCGCGTGGACGAGGTCAGCTATCCGCCCGATCCGCTGGTGGCGATCACCAATCCGGTCGACGTCTCGACCATGAACGACGTCTCGATCCTGAAGGACGGGGAACAGCTGCCATGATCCGCACCCCCCTGCGCCCGCTCGCGCGCATCCTCCCGGCGCGGGCCAAGGGCGAAAACCCCGACGCCATAGAACGCGAGAATATCCGCCGCCGGCACGAGGACATGCAGGACCGCGCCCGCAACCGGGCCGAGGGCCGGCTGCTGATGCTGGGGCTGTTCTTCCTTTGCGCCTTCGTGACCGTGGGGGCGCGGATGGGCCTGCTGGCCACGTCCGAACCCGCCGAACCGCTGACCAGCGCCGTGGGCGCCGACATCGCCAATCAGCGCGCCGATATCGTCGACCGCAAGGGCCGGGTTCTGGCTACCAATTTCGAGACCTTCTCGCTTTATGCGCAGCCCCGGCAGATGGTCGACCCGCAGGCGGTGGTGGCCGGGCTGGCCGCCATCTTCCCCGATCTCGACGCCCGGCGCCTGCTGCGCGATTTCACCGGCAAGCGCAAATTCGTCTGGATCAAGAAGAAGATCAGCCCGGAACAGAAGCAGGCGGTGCATGACCTGGGCGATCCGGGCCTGTTGTTCGGCCCGCGCGAGATGCGGCTTTATCCCAACGGGCGGCTGGCGGCGCATGTGCTTGGCGGGGCCGGATTCGGCAAGGAAGGCGTCAGCGCCGCCGAGGTGATCGGCGTTGCGGGCGTGGAAAAGCAGTTCGACGGCTATCTGCGCGATCCCGCCAACAGCGGAAAACCGCTGCAACTGTCGCTGGACCTGTCGGTCCAGGCCGCCGCCGAACGGGTGCTTCTGGGCGGCATGAAGCTGATGAGTGCCAAGGGCGCGACGTCGATCCTGATGAACGTGCATACCGGCGAGGTGGTGTCGATGGTGTCGCTGCCCGATTTCGACCCCAACGACCGCCCGGTTCCCGCGCTTCAGGGCGACCCTTCCGACAGCCCGCTGTTCAACCGCGCGGTGCAGGGCGTTTACGAACTGGGATCGACCTTCAAGATCTTCACCGCCGCGCAGGCGATGGATCTGGGGCTGGTCAATGCCGAAACCCCCATCAACACGCGCCGCCCGCTGATCCAGTCGGGCCACGAGATCGGCGAGTTCAACAACAAGCATTACGGGCCCGAACTGTCGGTCAGCATGGTGATCGAGAAAAGCTCGAATGTGGGCACGGCGCGGCTGGCGCAGATGATCGGCATCGACCGGCAGCGCCAGTTCTTCGACGATCTCGGCCTGCTCGAAGCCACCGGTCTGGAACTGATCGAGGCGCAGGGCGGCCGGCCGCTGGTGCCGCGCAACTGGGGTGTGCTGGAGATGATGACGATCTCGTTCGGCCATGGCCTGTCGGCGACGCCGATGCACCTCGCCGCGGGCTATGCCGCCATCGCCAATGGCGGACGCTATGTCAGCCCGACCATCCTGAAGCAGGACCGCCCGCAATACGGGCCGAGGGTGCTGTCTGAGGATTCGGCGGCGGCGGCGCGCCAGATGCTGCGGCGGGTGGTGACGCATGGCACCGCCAGTTTCGGCGAGGTTCCCGGCTATGCGGTGGCCGGAAAGACCGGGACCGCCGACAAGCCCAAGCCCAAGGGCGGGTATTACAAGGACAAGGTGATCACCACCTTCGCCTCCATGTTTCCCGCCCACGATCCCGAATTCGTGCTGATCGTCACGCTGGATGAACCGTCGATCTTTGCCAGCGGCAAGCTGCGCCGCACCGCCGGCTGGACAGCGGTCCCGGTTGCCGCCGAGATGATCGAACGGCTGGCGCCGCTGCTGGGCATGCGGCCGGCCGTTGAACCCGGTCAGGTGGCTGGTATAACCCTGACCTCGAACTGACTCAGGCGGGGGCGGCATGGGCATGGCGGCGACGACACTCGGCCAGTTGGCCCTCACGGCACGCGGCGGCCGCGACCCGGCGATCACCGGGCTGGCGGTGGACAGCCGCGAGGTGAGGGAGGGATACCTGTTCGCCGCGCTTCCGGGCAGCCGCATGCATGGCGGCGAATTCATCGGCTATGCGCTGCGCATGGGCGCCGCCGCGATTCTGACCGACGCCGCGGGCGCCGCCATCGCGGCCAAGGAACTGGCGGCGGCGGATGCGGCGCTGGTGGTGGCCGAAGACCCGCGCCAGGCGCTGGCCTGTACGGCGGCGCTGTGGTTCGGCGCGCAACCGCAGGTGATCGTGGCCGTCACCGGCACCAACGGCAAGACCTCGGTCGCCAGTTTCCTGCGCCAGATCTGGACCGAACTCGGCTACGATGCCGTCAACATCGGAACGACCGGGGTCGAGGGCGCCTGGAGCGCGCCGCTGGCCCATACCACGCCCGATCCGATCACGCTGCACCGCGTCCTGTCGCAGGCCGCCGGGGCCGGGGTCAGCCATGCGGCGATGGAAGCGTCAAGTCACGGGCTGGAACAGCGCCGGCTGGACGGCGTGCAGCTTGCGGCGGCGGCGTTCACCAATCTGACCCAGGACCATCTGGATTATCACGACACGTTCGAGGACTACTTCGCCGCCAAGGCCCGGCTGTTTCGCGACGTGCTGCCCGAGGACGCAACCGCGGTGATCAACCTTGACGATCCGCGCGG
>JAGRMG010000255.1 GCA_020441385.1 Paracoccaceae bacterium | reverse complement strand
CCCGACGCAGGTGACCAAGGCCTATGCCAGGAACGCCGGTTTCGAATGGGGCAGCGACGCGGCCTTCGACGCGGTCGACTGCAACACGCTCGCATCGGGCGATGCCGATGTCATCAACACCACCCTGCAACTGGTCCTGCCCTGTCTCGACCAGCTCAAGGTGCTGGTCTCGATCACCGACGAACGCATTCCGCTGGTTCCGGACGCACCCACCATCGGCGAACTGGATCCGGCGCTGAACCTGGCGCTGTGGAACGGCCTGTTCGTGACCAAGGACACACCGCAGGACGTGCGTGACAAGATCGCCGCCGTGGCCGAAAAGACGATGGCAAGCGATCGCGCGCAGGCCATCGCGAAGGAAACCGGCGCACTGGTCTACTGGCAGGACGCGGACGAAAGTGCCGCGCGGATCGCCACCGACATCGACACCATGGCGCGTATCGGCAAACTGCTGAACTAGCGCGGGCCGCGGGCCGGAACCGGCGTTCCGGCCCGCGGACAGCATCGCACAGGTTTCCCGTAGGTCTCATCCATGCCCACCGAACGCGAACGCCGTTTCGTCGGCCCCCGGCGCGGCCAGTTGATCTTTGCGCTGGCCTTTGTCGTCATTTCGGCCCTGCTGCTTGCCCAGATCGGCAGCCAGACGGACTGGATCGCCAAGACGGCGTTCTTCGCCCAGCCGCGATTCTGGCCGGCGGTCGGTCTGGGCGGCATGGTGCTGCTGGGCGGGCTTCACCTTTACCGCCTGCCCTGGCGGCGCAATTCCCGCTATGACTGGTGGGAGGCGCGCAAATGGTTCGTCGTGCTCGAATTCGCGCTGTGGTTCATGGCATATGTGCTGCTGGTGCCGGTCGTGGGCTATCTTCCGGCAACGCTGGCCTTCGTTCCGGCGCTGAGCTGGCGGATGGGGTATCGCAGCCGTCTCATCCTGGTTTCAAGCATCGTGTTCGCGGTCGTCGTCGTGGTGATGTTCAAGGGCTTTCTGTCGGTGAAAATTCCCGGCGGCGCGGTCTATGAATACCTGCCCGGCGGGCTGCGCCGCTTCTTCATCCTGTACCTGTGATGGATCTGCTCCTTTCCTCCATAGACATCCTGTCGCGCTGGGATGTGGTGCTGGCGCTGCTGGTGGGGTCGGTCGGCGGCGTGCTGATCGGCGCGATCCCCGGCGTCGGCCCCGCCGTCGCCATCGCGATCCTGTTGCCGGCGACGTTCTCGATGGATCCGATCGTCGGGCTGACGGTGCTGCTGGGCATCTACGGCAGTTCCATGTATGGCGGCGCCATTCCCGCCATTCTGATCAACACGCCCGGCACGGCGGTCAACGCGCTGACCACCTATGACGGATTCCCCATGACCACGCGGGGCGAACCGCGCCGCGCGCTCAGCCTGGCCTATTCGTCCTCGTTCTTCGGCGGCGTCTTTTCGGTGATCTGCCTTATCCTGTTCGCGCCGATCCTCGCCCGGGTGGCGCCGATGTTCGGCAGTCGCGAAATCTTCCTCGCCGCCCTTCTGGGAATCGTGCTGGTCGTCGTGGCGCATCGCGGCCAGAGCCTGATCGCGGGGGCGCTGGCGGCATTCGGGATCTTCCTGCAAAGCATCGGGATGGAGCCGGTCAAATACACCCAGCGATACACCTTCGATCAGCCCTTCCTGCAAGGCGGCATCAACCTGATCGTCGTGGTGCTGGGCCTGTTCGCGCTGAGCCAGGCCTTCGTGCTGCTGACCTCGGTGGACGAAAAGGTCCGCCTGACCCGCCTGCGCGGCGGCCTGTTCCAGGGCATGCGCGAACTGCTCCGCCATCCGCGCGTCGCCACGGTCTCGGCCAGCTTCGGCGTGCTGATGGGCATGATCCCGGGGGTGGGTGAATTCACCGCGCAGTTCATGTCCTACACCTATGCCCAGCGCAGCAGCAAAAGGCCGCAGGATTTCGGGCGCGGGTCGTCCGAAGGGCTGATCGCGGCGGAAACCTCCAACAACGCGGTGCCTGCCGCCGCCATGGTGCCGCTTCTGGCACTGGGCATTCCGGGCGAGGCGCTGACCGCGATGATGCTGTCGGTGTTCTACGTCCACAACGTCGTGCCGGGGCCGGGGCTGTTCCAGAACGACATGGACTTCGTCGTCGCGCTCTATCTGGCGCTGCTGATCCTGAACGTCCTGGTTCTGGTGTTCTTGCTGTTCGCCACCGGGACTCTCATCAAGGTGGTGAAGATCCCCAACCGGTTTCTCGGCGTCTGCGTATTGACGCTCAGTTTCGTCGGGGTCTACAGCCTGCGCAATTCGATCAGCGATTGCGTGATGGCGGCGGCGTTCGGGGTGCTGGGATACATCCTGAAGCGGCTGTCCATGCCGGTGGTGCCGATCATCCTCGGGATGGTTCTTGGCGGTATCATGGAGGTCAAGCTGCGCGCGGGCATGGCGCGGGTGAAAGGGCCGCTGGATCTGATCGACCGGCCCGTCGCCTTCATCCTTTTCTGTATCATCATCGTCGTGATCGCCGCGCATCTGCGCCGCGTATGGCTCGAGCGCCGCGACCTGAAGGAGACCGAATGGCAGAACAAGAGAAGATCGACCAGCTTCGCCACGCGCCTGTCGCGGCGCAGAAACTCCTTGTTGAAGGAACGTGGCAAGATGGTTCGGGCACGCCGGTCGAATCGGTTTCCCCAATCGACGGATCTGTACTGACGACACTGGAACACGCCACCGCGGCGGATGTGGACCGGGCGGTCGCCTCGGCGCGGGCGGCCTTCCGGGACGGGCGCTGGTCGGGGCTGGCACCGGGCGCGCGCAAGAAGGTGCTGCACGCCATAGCCGACCGGATCGAGGCCGAGGCGCTGGCGCTGACGGTGCTGGGCATCCGCGACAACGGCACCGAATTCGCGATGGCGCTGAAGGCCGAGGCAGGCAGCGCCGCCGGGACGTTCCGCTATTACGCCGAGGCGCTGGACAAGGTTTCGGGAGAAGTCGCGCCCACCGCACCGGATGTCCTGGGCCTCGTGCACCGGGTGCCCGTGGGCGTCGTGGGGGCCATCGTGCCGTGGAACTTCCCGCTGATGATCGGCGCCTGGAAACTGGCGCCCGCGCTGGCGATGGGCAATTCGGTGGTGCTGAAACCGGCCGAAAGCGCATCGTTGTCGCTGCTGCGGCTGGCCGGGCTTGCCCTTGAGTGCGGATTGCCGCCCGGTGTGCTGAACGTCGTGACCGGGCCCGGCTCGGACACCGGCGCGGCGCTGGCGGCGTCGATGGGGGTCGATGTGCTGGCCTTCACCGGGTCGGGGGCCACGGGGCGGCGCCTGCTCGAAGCCTCGGCCGCCTCCAACCTCAAGCGGGTGTGGCTTGAACTGGGCGGCAAGTCCCCCAACATCGTCTTTGCCGACGCGCCCGATCTGGCCCACGCCGCGAAGGTGTCGGCGATGGGCATCTTCCGCAACTCGGGCCAGGTCTGCGTCGCCGGCTCCCGGCTTCTGGTCGAACGCAGGATCCATGACGAATTCGTCACGATGCTGAAGGCCGAGGCCGAGGCCCTGCGGGTCGGCGATCCGCTGGATCTGCAAACCCAGATCGGCGCCGTGAACTCGGAAATCCAGCTGCGCCAGAACCTTTCGTTCATGGACATGGCGCGTGCCGAGGGCGGCGATATCGTAACCGGAGGGCACAGGATTCGCGAGGATACCGGGGGCACCTACATGGCCCCGACCATCGTCACCCGGGTCGGGCCGGACACGGCGCTGTTCCGGCGCGAGGTGTTCGGCCCCGTGCTGGCGGTCACGCCGTTCGATACCGAGGCCGAGGCGCTGGCCCTGGCCAACGCCACCGATTACGGCCTGGCGGCCGGGATCTGGACGTCGAACCTGACCCGCGCCCACCGGATGGTGGCGGGCATCCGCGCCGGGGTGGTGCATGTCAACACCTATGGCGGCTCGGACATGACCGTGCCGCTGGGCGGGGTCGGCCAATCCGGCAACGGCCATGACAAATCGCTGCACGCGCTGGACAAGTACACCGACCTCAAGACCGCCTGGATACAGTTGTGACCAAGACGATCCTCATTGCCGGAACCTATGACACCAAGGACGATGAACTGTCCTACCTCGCCGGGGTGATCCGGGCCCAGGGCGGTCGCGTGCTGTCGATGGATGTCAGCGTGCTGGGCGATCCGTCCCGGCCCGCGGACATTTCCAAGCACGAGGTGGCAGAGGCGGGCGGCAGCACCATCGCCGAGGCGATCGACAGCGGCGACGAAAACCTGGCGATGCAGATCATGGCGCGCGGCGCGGCCGCAATGGCGCTGGAACTGCATCGCGCCGGGCGCATCGGCGGGGTGATCGTTCTGGGCGGTACGATGGGCACCGATCTGGCGCTCGATCTCTGCGCCGCCCTGCCGCTCGGCGTGCCGAAATACATCGTCTCGACGGTCGCCTTCTCGCCGCTTCTGCCGCCCGACCGGTTGCCGGGCGATGTGCAGATGATCCTGTGGGCCGGCGGGCTTTACGGGCTGAATTCCATCTGCAAGGCGGCGCTGTCCCAGGCCGCCGGCGCGGTGCTGGGTGCGGCACGCGCCGTCGAGGCGCCAGGACACGACCGGCCGCTTATCGGCATGACCAGCTTTGGCAAGACCGTTCTGCGCTATATGGTGAGGCTGAAACCGGAGCTGGAGGCGCGCGGCTTCGAGGTCGCGGTGTTCCACGCCACCGGCATGGGCGGGCGGGCCTTTGAATCGCTGGCTGCCCAGGGTGCCTTCGCGGCGGTGATGGATTTCGCGCCGCAGGAAGTGTCGAACCACCTGTTCGGCGGGCTGTCGGCCGGCGCCGACCGGATGACGAATGCCGGGCGCCGGGGTATTCCGCAGCTGGTGGCGCCGGGCTGCTACGATCTGGTCGATCTCGTCGGCTGGAAAAGCCTTCCCGACGCGCTGAGTGGGCGCCCGGCCCATGCCCACAACCGGCTGCTGACCTCGGCGGTTCTGAACCCCGACGAACGCCGGCAGGTGGCCCGGGCGATCTGTTCCAGGCTCGGGGGCGCGGCCGCCCCGGTGACGCTGTTCCTGCCCTTGCAGGGGTGCAACGAGTGGGACCGCCCCGGCGCCGATCTGCACGACGCCGAAGGTCTGGCGGCCTTCTGCGACGAGATTCGCACCACCTGCCCGGGCAACGTGACGCTTCGCGAACTCGACGCCCATATCAACGACGACGCCTTCTGCGAGGCGGTGCTTGCGGTGTTCGATGGCTGGGTGGCCGACCGGACCATCGCCGTTTGACGGGAGGGCCCGGCTATGGCCGCTAAAGTGAAGCCGTGCGCGGCTGAATTTCCTGCCGGATCTGTTCTCCGACGCTGTGGCGCGCGCGTTCAAGGTCGTGCTCGACCTGCAAATGCACCCAGAAATCGGCGGCGGTGCTGAAATACCGCGCCAGCCGCAGCGACAGTTCAACCCCCACCGGCGACTTGCCCGCCAGAACGTCGCTCACGCGGCCCTCGAGAACGCCGATGCAGCGCGCCAGTTGCTGCGGCGAGATGCCCAGCGGTTTGAGGTATTCCTCTTGCAGCACCTGCCCCGGCGCCGGGCACAGGAACACCGGCTGCGCGGGGTCGCTTTCGCCGGGCAGGTGCAGCTGGATCTCGGTGGCATAGCCGGCCGCCTTCCATGCCTGGATGCCGCCGGTCATGTGGATGACGCCCGAAAACCCCTCCTTCAGCAGCATCTTGCCCGCCGCCTCGGAGCGCTTGCCCACCGCGCAATGCAGCACCACCTTCCGGCCGGGCAGCGAGGGGAACATTTCTGCATCAAAGCTCGACAGCGGCAGCAACAGGGCGCCCGCGATATGTTCGACCTCGTATTCCGGGGTTTCGCGGACATCGACCAGCAGGATCTCGTTGCGGTCCAGCCATTGCCGGACCTGCGCCACATCGGCGGCCTGCACCGTGGCCTTGGCCTGTTCCGTCATCTCGCCCCCCTATGCGCAAGCGGCCCGTCGCGCCCGATATTGTCGCGGAACTGTCGCGGAATGCCGGGCCGATTGCAAGAACGCGGGTGCGGCGGCTCAGCCCGCCTCCAACCCCAGCCCGGCAAGCGCGGCGCCCGCCTCGGCCTCCCACCGGGTGCGCAGTTCGGCGTTGCCGGCATGGCGCAGACCCATGGCGCGCAAGCTTTCGGCCTTGCTCGAATCCGGCGCGCCAAAGCTGGCGGAAACCCGAGGCCACCAATAGGCGACGGCGGCTTGCAGCATCGCCTTGTCTCGGGATTCAAGCAGCTTGGCGACACCCTCGCGGGCCAGTTCCGCATGATGGGCCTCGATTGGTGCGATGGCGCGGAATGCCTCGGCCAGAGGCTGATAGGACACATGCGAAAACTCGTCCAGCTGCACGGTGACGGCAAGGCCCATCAGCAGGTTCATCACCACCGCGTCGGCCCAGCCTTCCAGCGGATAGTTGAACACCGCCAGCCGCATGTCGTGCTCGGTCCGGCTGGTGCCGATATCGGCGTCGCGATCCAGCCGCGCGGTCCAGGGGTGATGATTGGCATAGCGGTCGGTATCGACGCCGAACTCGCCCATGACCCGCAGCACCCGCCCGGCATTGTCGGTCTTTTCCAGCACGATCTTGGCGGCCGCGATGCGTTCCTTGATGCCCGGGCCCTCGTTGATGATGTCGGCGAACCCGGCGGCACCGGCCAGTTCGCTGTCGATGAAGATCGCCATCAGTTTCAGCAATTCGGCCCGATAGCGCGGCGGCACGTTTGCCGGGCTGGTCAGAACGCCGCCTTCGGCCAGATAGGTGGCGATGCTCATGTCTTCGGCCATTGTTGCGATCTCCCTTACTGGTCGTAGTCGACGACGACGCGGTCGGTCAGCGGATAGGATTGGCAGGACAGGACATAGCCCTTTTCCACCTCGTAATCCTCGAGCGCGTGGTTGGCGATCATCTCGACCTCGCCCTCGATCACCTTGCAGCGGCAGGTCGAACAGACCCCCGCCTTGCAGGCATAGGGTGCATCCATCGAATTCTGCAACGCCGCATCCAGGATCGACACGTCCTTGGGCATGGTCAGGGTGCGGGTCGAACCGTCAAGCGTGATCGCCGCCGTCGCCTGATTGGCGCCTGTCGACGCCTCCTGCGACACCGCCCTGCGTTTGGCGCGGCCCGGCTGGGCGCTGGCGAACAGTTCGAACTTGATCTGCGCATCGCTCAACCCGTGCGCCCTGAGGGCGCGGGCGATGCCCAGCATCATCGGTTCCGGCCCGCAGATGAAGGCCATGTCGACGTTTTCGATGTCGATCCAGCCCTTGAACAGCTGCGCGCATTTCTCTTCCGTCACCATGCCGGTGAACAGGTCGATCTCCTGCGCGTCCTGTTCCAGAACGTGAATGACGTTGAACCGGCCCATGTGGCGGTTCTTCAGATCTTCCAGTTCCTCGCGGAACATGATCGTGCTGACACCCTTGTTGGCATAGACCAGCGTGAAGGTGGATTCCGGTTCGTGGGCCAGGGTGGTTCGGATGATCGACAGCACCGGCGTGATGCCCGACCCGCCGGCAAAGCCCAGGTACTGCCTGTCGTTGTCACGGTCCAGTTCAGTGAAGAACCCGCCCATCGGCGGCATCGCCTGGATCGTGTCGCCGACCTTCAGCTGTTCGTTGGCCCAGGTCGAGAATGCGCCGCCCTCGACCCGCTTTATCCCGATCTGAAGCACCCCGTCATCGCGCCCGGCACAGATCGAATAGGAGCGGCGCAGTTCTTCGCCGTCGAAGTCGCGGCGAAAGGTCAGGTACTGGCCCTGGGTAAACCGGAACTCGCCCGCGGCGCCGTTTTCCGGCCGCAGCGTGACGACCACCGCGTCGCGGATCGTCTTGTGGATATCGGTGACCTCAAGGTCGTAGAAACGGGCCATCGGGGCCTCCTCAGATGCACTTGAAATAGTCGAAGGGTTCAAGACAGTCCCGGCAGCGCCACTGGGCCTTGCAGGGGGTCGAACCGAACTGGCTCAGCCGTTCGAGATCTTCGCCGCCGCAATGCGGGCAGCGTTTCGGCCCGCCCGCCGGCTGGGGCGGCGCGATGCCGTATTCCTCAAGCGCGGCGCGGCCCTTTTCGGACATCCAGTCGGTCGTCCAGGCCGGGGCAAGCTGCTGTTCGAGCCGCAGCTTTTCGATGCCCCGGTCGCGCAGCGCGGTTTCGATGTCGATGCCGATGATCGAGGTGGCCGGGCAGCCGGAATAGGTCGGCGTGATCTTCACGACCAGCGTGTCGCCTTGCCACTCGATGCCGCGGATCACGCCGAGATCGACCAGGCTGATGACCGGGATCTCGGGGTCGGGCACGGTGTCGAGCCAGGCCATGATCTGCTCGGCGGTGGGTTTTTCGTCGATTCTCGTGTCGGTCATGGAACCGTTTCCTTCAACCGTTCCCGGCATATGCGCACCGCGCCCCGGCCCCCGGGGGGCGGGTCCGGTTCGCGGCCCGGGTCAATCGGCTAGCGTCGCATCCCGGCTCGCCCGCCCGGGGCCGCCCGGGGTCTCACCACTCCGCCCCCGGATAGGCGCGCGGCAGATATTGCATCGTGGCCAGCAGATGGCCCAGATGTTCGGTATGCATCCGCCCCGTGCGCCCGCCCTTGTGCCCGAACTTGCCCGCGGGGATATCAAGCGTGGCCTCGGCCAGCACCTTGTTCACCAGCGCGTCGTAATCGGTGCGCAGGCTGGAGGGGTCGGGCGCGATTTTGGCCGCTGCCAGGGCGGCATCGGTTTCGTCGCTCTCGAACATCTCGCCTACATAGGGCCAGAGATAATCCAGCGCCGCCTGCATCCTGTCATGGCTTTCCTCGGTGCCATCGCCCAGGCCGACCACGGTACCGGCCGAGCGTTCGACATGATAGGCGACCTCCTTGCCGGCCTTGGCGGCGATCGCGGCGATGCGCTCATCGCTGCTGCGTATCAGGCGCCCCAGCATAACCGATGCCCAGGCATCGAACAGGAACTGACGCATGAGGGTGCGCCCGAAATCGCCGTTGGGCAATTCCACCAGCAGCAAGTTGCGGAAATCCCAGACGTCGCGCAGAAAGGCCAGATCGTCGGCGCTCTTCCCCTCGTCCTGAACCTCGGCGGCATAGCCCAGCCACATCTGGGTCTGTCCGATCAGGTCGAGCGCGGTATTGGCCAGCGCGATATCTTCTTCCAGCACCGGCGAATGGCCGCACCATTCCGAAACCCGGTGGCCGAGGATCAGCGTGTTGTCGCCCATCCGCAGCAGGAATTGCACCAGCTTGTCCTTGTCCACATCCGCCATCACATCTGCCCCGCTTCGTCGGGAATGTCGAAGAACGTCGGATGGCGGTAGATCTTGCTTTCCGACGGCTCGAACAGCGGGCCCTTCTCGTCCGGGGACGAGGCCGCGATATGGCGCGCCTCGACCACCCAGATCGAAACGCCCTCGTTGCGGCGGGTATAGACGTCGCGGGCATTGCGGATCGCGGTTTCCGGGTCGGGCGCGTGCAGGCTGCCGACATGGCGATGGCTCATGCCGTGCTGGCCGCGGATGAAGACTTCCCACAGGGGCCATTCGTTTTTCATAGCTTGTTTCCTCCTTGGCGAAACGCGGGCATCAAGCCCTCTCGGACCTTGTTGGCGAAGATGCCCGGCAACGCACGGTAAGCGGCGCGGTCCGGTTTTCGTTGCTACTCGGCCGCGACCTTGCGCGCAGCTTTCTTGCGGGCATGCGCCAGCAGCCCGTTGCGGACCCAGGCGCCATCCTTCCAGGCCTTGTTGCGCGCCGCCAGCCGGTCGGTGTTGCAGGGGCCGTTGCCCTTGATGACGTCGAAGAACTCGGACCAGTCGGGTTCGGAATAATCGTAATGCCCGCGCTCCTCGTTCCACTTCAGCTTGGGGTCGGGAATGCTCAGCCCCAGGAATTCGGCCTGCGGCACCGTCTGGTCGACGAATTTCTGGCGCAGTTCGTCATTGGTGTTCATCTTGATCTTCCACGCCATGGACTGCGCGGAATGCACCGAATCCTTGTCCGACGGCCCGAACATCATCAGCGAGGGATACCAAAGCCGGTTCAGCGCATCCTGTGCCATCTTCTTCTGTTCCGGCGTGCCTTCGGCCATCTTGCGGATGGCGTCGTAGCCCTGGCGCTG
>JAGRMG010000048.1 GCA_020441385.1 Paracoccaceae bacterium | reverse complement strand
CGGCCCGCGAGACGCGGCGTCTTCCGAATTTCGTGCTATCGAACTGCACCTGGGAGGATGGGCAGGCGGTCGCCACCTTCCGGCAACCTTTTGATCTCTTGGCACAAACTGCGGCTATCGCCGCGAGTGCGGCGGCCGAAGATCAGGCGAAATCCGCAAAGAACGAGATTTGGCTGGGGTGGTAGGATTCGAACCTACGGTACACGGTACCAAAAACCGCTGCCTTACCACTTGGCTACACCCCAACGGTGAGCGGCTAATTAAGCCGACAGGCGCGGCGGTGCAAGTCCCGATTTGGCAAAACGACCCTCTATTCCTCGGGTGCCGCGTGGTTCAGCAGGTCATCGCCTTTCAGCGTCGCGCGTTCGCTCGATACCATGCTTTCCAGTTCGGCCTCGGCCGTCGCGGCAACGTCCTGAACCGCGGTTTCGGCTTCGGAGGGCGGGGTTGCGGCAGTCGGGCGGACGGAGGCGCCCGCGGGCGGCCCGCCGATCAGGCGGAAACCCGGTTCGGGCATCGCGATCCCGGCCTTGTCGAAGGCAAGCAGGGTCAGGCGGATCGCCTCGCTGCGGGCCAGGGTCACGGAGGTGTCTTTCTGCGCGATCCAGCCGGTGACGCGCAGCGTGATGGTGCTGTCGCCGATCGTTTGCACCCAGGCCGACGGCGCCGGCGTCGTCAGCGTGAAGGGAAGCGACTGCACCGTGGTTTCGGCAAGCTCGCGGGCCCGGGCCAGGTCGGTGTCCGGCGCCACGCCCAGATCGAACACGAAGCGCAGTTCGTCGTTGCGCGAATAGTTCACGATACGGGCCTTGAATACCGTGGCGTTGGGAATGCGGATATGGTTGCCGTCGAGGCTGAGCAGGATGGTGGCGCGGCTGGTCAGGCGGATCACCTTGCCGGTATCGCCCTCGATCTCGACCAGATCGTTGGGCCGGAACGGCTGGCGCACCGAAAGCAGGATCGAGGCGATGAAGTTCTCGACCGTGTCGCGCACCGCGAATCCGATGGCCAGCCCGGCGATCCCGGCGGCACCCAGGATGGTCGACAGCAGGGCGGTCGCCCCGAGAATGTCGAGCGCCACCACCAGCGCGGCGACGATGAAGGCAAGCCGCAGGATCTGGCGGTAGATATCGGCGATGAAGGCATTTGGCGCCAGCCGGTTCCAGGGCTGCGCCAGCCGCGCCAGGGCAAGGCCGGCGAGCGTGATCACACCGGCCACCGCCAGCGCCACCAGAAACAGGGGCAGGAAGGCCACGAACTGCACCACCCGGGCGCGGAAGCGTTCGACGGCCGGGTTCAGCCGTTCGACCACATCGGTGGTTTCGCGAATCTCGTTCCTGATCGCCACGACGCCCTGAACCCGTCCGACCAGATCGTTCAGGCGCTGCGCCGCGGCGCTGTCGAGCGTGGTGCCACGCAAGGTGACGATCCCCGAATTCACCGTGACGGTGATGTCGCCATAACCTTCGAGTTCGGCCAGGATGTCGCGGATCCGGTTGGCGATGGCCGCATCCTGTGCCGCGCTGTCCTCGACCGCGATGGTCCCGCCGGGCTGGGCCTCGCCCTGCGCGACCGACAGCGCGGGCCAGGCCGAACCGGCCAGGACACAAAGGCAGATCAGAAGATGACGCATGGCGACGGCGCTCTCCGGTGTTTTCTCCCGGTCAGGCTAGCGCAACCCCCGCAGCCTGGGAATTGCAAATGCCGCCGGATCAGGCAAACCCGGATCCTGCGCCGCGGCCTCAGCGCGTGGCCACGAGAATCGCGCCGGTGCGCCCTCCGGCCGCGACCGCGTCATGGGCGGCGGCGCAGTCGGCCATGTCGAAGATGCGCGCAACCGGGCTGTCCAGCGCGCCCTCGGCCAGCGCGCGGCTCAGCAGGGTCGCGACATCGCGGCGCTGCTGCGCCGTCAGCAGGTAGATCAGTGCGAACTCGACCGTCACCGCCTTGAACAGCAGCGGGTAGAACGGCAGTTCCGGTGTCATCGCCTTTGCCGAGCCATAGGCGTTGATGCGGCCGTTCTCGGCGATTACCTGCGCGTCGGTCTGCGCGTTCAGCCCGAACTCGACCTCGACGATCCGGTCCACCGGGGCGCCGTCATTGGCCCGCAGGACGGCGTCGGCCAGATCGGGCGCGCCGTAATCCAGCACCACGTCGGCGCCGGCCGCGCGCACCCGCTCCATCGCGCTCTCGCGTGCGGTCGCGATCACCCGGGCGCCGCCCCATTTCGCCAGTTGCACGGCCAGATACCCCACGGTTCCGGCCCCGCCCTGCACCAGAACCGTCCTTCCGGCAACTTCGCCGCCATTGAACACGGTATGGCAGGCCGTCTGCGCCGGGATGCCCAGCGTCGCGCCGGTTTGCAGGCTGACGCCTTCGGGCAGCACCTCCGCCTGATCGGCGGGCAGGGTGATGCGTTCGGCGGCGGTGCCGAAGGCGCGGCGCCACTGGCCGTTCCAGACCCAGACGCGCTGGCCCAGCCGTTCGGGCGCCACCCCCTCGCCCAGCGCCGAAATCACGCCGGCACCATCGCTATGGGGGACGATCAGCGGCCAGGGCAGTTCGCTCATCCCGGCGCGTGCCCCGGCCCGCGCCTTGACGTCCGAAGGGTTGACGCCGGAAAACACCAATTCGACCGTCACCTCGCCGGGGCCGGGCGGCGGGCAGTCCACGGTTTGCAGGCGCAAAACCTCCGAGGCGGGCCCGAAGGCGCGATAGGTGACGGCTTGCATGGCGGTTGCCTCGCGTTTTCGGAATCGTCGCCATACCTTAGCCCGCATGCCGGGGATTGCCAGCCGCGACGGCGCGGGGCCGCCCGCGCGCGCCCCGCACCTGTCAGCGGCGCATCAGCGCGCCCGCCCGTGCCAGCGCCTCGATCGCGCCCCAGTCGCCGGCCTCGATCGGCGCGGAGGGCGCGACCCAGCTGCCACCGACACAGGGCACATTGGGCAGCGACAGATAATCGACCGCGTTGTCGGGGCCGATGCCGCCGGTCGGGCAGAACCCGATCCGGGGCAGCGGCCCGCCGATGGCCCTGAGCGCGGCCACACCGCCGGCGGCCTCGGCGGGAAAGAACTTCTGCATGTCATAGCCCCGCTCGAGCAGGCGCATCGCCTCGGTCGCGGTGGCCGCGCCCGGCAGCAGCGGCAGTCCCGCGCCCTCGGCCGCCGCAAGCAGGGCATCGCTCGACCCGGGCGAAACCCCGAACCGCGCACCGGCAGCGGCGGCGGCGGCCACATCCGAAGGCGCAATCAGCGTGCCCGCGCCGACGATGGCCCCCTCGACCCGGGCCATTTCGGCGATCGCGTCCAGGGCCGCGGGGGTGCGCAGGGTCACTTCCAGCACCGGCAGCCCGCCGGCGATCAGGGCCTCGGCCAGCGGGCGCGCGCGCCCGGCGTCGCGAACCACCAGAACCGGAATCACCGGGGCCAGCGCACAGAGATCGCGGATTTTCCGGCTGGCCTGTTGCGGGGTCACGGCCATGCCCTCAGCCCCGGAACACCGACGCACCGGCATCGGCCGTCGAGACCGAGCGGCGGAACAGATCGAACAGATCGCGCCCGGCACCGCTGGCATGCCCGCTCAGGTCGGCGGTTGCCGGCGCCCGATCAAGCACGCCCTCGCTCAGGATATCCAGGGTGCCGGCAACCGCATCGACCCGCACCAGATCGCCGTCCCGGAGCCGGGCGATGGCACCGCCGTCCAGCGCCTCCGGGCTGACATGGATCGCCGCGGGCACCTTGCCCGAGGCCCCCGACATGCGCCCGTCGGTGACCAGCGCCACGTTCAGCCCCCGCCCCTGAAGGATCGACAGCACGGGCGTCAGGCTGTGCAATTCCGGCATCCCGGTCGCCTTGGGCCCCTGAAAGCGCAGCACCACCACGGTATCGGCCGCGAATTCGCCGGCCTTGAACGCCGTCTTGACCGCATCGGGATCGTGAAACACACGCGCGGGCGCCTCGACCACCTGGTGTTCGCGCGCCACCGCCGACACCTTCATCACGGCCGTTCCCAGATTGCCGGCCAGCCGCTTCAGCCCGCCGGTCGGCAGGAACGGATCGTCGGCCGGGCGCAGGATCGACCGTTCGAGCGGGCGCTTCGCCCCGTCCCGCCAGACCAGATCGCCACCCTCGAGACGCGGTTCGCGCCGGTAATGCTCCAGCCCCGGCCCCGCAACGGTGGCCGTGTCCGGATGCAGGAGCCCGCCATCCAGCAGCGTGCCGATGGCATAGGCCAGACCGCCGGCGGCGTGAAACTGGTTCACATCCGCCAGACCGTTGGGATAGATCCGCGCAATCAGCGGCGTCACTTCCGAGATCTCGGAAAAATCCTGCCAGTCCAGAACGATGCCGCCCGCCCGCGCCATGGCGACCAGATGGATCAGCAGGTTGGTCGAGCCGCCGGTGGCGTTCAGCCCCACGATGCCGTTGACGAAGGCGCGTTCGTCCAGGATGTCGCAGACCGGTGTGTAATCGTTGCCCAGCGCGCTCAGCCGCAGCGCACGGCGGGCGCCTTCGGCCGTCAGCGCCGCGCGCAGGTCGGTGCCGGGATTGACGAAACTGGCGCCGGGCAGGTGCAGTCCCATGAACTCCATCAGCATCTGGTTGGAATTGGCGGTGCCGTAGAAGGTGCAGGTGCCGGGGCCGTGATAGGCGGCCATCTCGGCGGCCATGAGCGCCTCGCGCCCGACCTCGCCGCGGGCGAATTGCTGGCGCACCTGCGCCTTTTCGTCATTGGGAAGGCCGCTGGTCATCGGCCCGGCGGGCAGAAACACCGCCGGCAGATGCCCAAAGCTCTGCGCCGCGATCACGAGCCCGGGGACGATCTTGTCGCAGACGCCCAGAAAGACGGCGGCATCGAACGTGTTGTGGCAAAGCGCCACCGCGGCGGCCATGGCGATGACGTCGCGCGAAAACAGGCTCAGCTCCATGCCCGCCTCGCCCTGGGTGACACCATCGCACATCGCCGGCACGCCCCCGGCGACCTGCGCCGTGCCGCCGATGCCGCGCACGGCGTCGCGGATCAGCGCCGGGTACGCCTCGAACGGGCGGTGCGCCGACAACATGTCGTTATAGGCCGTGACGATGCCGAGATTGCCCGCCCCGGATTCGGCCAGCGCCCGCTGGTCCGGCCCGGCGCCCGCATAGGCGTGCGCCTGATTGGAACAGGACAGATGCGCGCGCGCCGGCCCCTTCATGCGGGCGCGCTCCATCCGCTCGAGATAGGCGCGCCGCGTCGGCGCACTGCGCGCGATGATCCGGTCGGTCACGGCGCGGATGGTGGGGCGAAGTGTCATCGGTCCGTTCCCGGCAAACAGCGTCCATACCGAACTGTGGTCCGAGCCACTACCACGTCAAGTCCCGGCCCGCCACTGCCCGCACCTGCAGGGCGCCCCTTCGCGAGCCGCAGGCATGGGGTCACAGGCCGTCATTGGGGGGCCGTGGAGGCGTCAAAACCCGGCCGGGACGACCGGAACGCGATCTGCCAGACCGCGATCCGGCTCCGGTCCAGGCACGCGATCAAGCATCGACGAAGCGTGGACAACCATCGAAAACCGCCTTCGTTTTCATTGCGGTATCGGCCATCCCTGCGCCCTGCCCCCGGCCGGTCTGAAACCGTCGGCCCCCTGTCCCACCAGGGATTCAACCAGATTTCCTGAATATCTACATGCACCTGCCACACAAATTCGCAAGATCACACCGGAAAACACTCACACTGAACTGAAACATAAAGAGAAACTCTCCCGCACACCAATCGCCGGAACTGCGGCGCAAGATCCATTCAGACCGCAAACCAGCGCCCTTCGCCCCGCAGTGCCGAACGACGCGACACCGCCGCCCGTCGCCCGGCCGAATCGGCGCATAACTTGTCCACCGGCCGCCGCCAACCCGGGCACAAGTTCTCTCGATTGTCAGGTTTCCCAAACCCCTTTTGCGGCGCCATGGGATAAACGGCGATCCAGGAACACATTTCGTAAACCAAAAAACGCCAACCGGAACGCGCCCTGGCACACGCATTGTGGACAAGACACACCGGAACGAACGTCAAGGCACAGCCAAACCGGGAAATCCCCCGCCCCGGCAGGGCAAGACGCGCGGCAGGTTGCGCGAACCTCGCAGCCGGCCGGAAACGGCACCGGGTCGGCAAAACCGCCCGACCGCCCTGTTGACAAGTCTGTGCATGAAGCTGTGGGCGCTTTCAATGTCACCGCCAAACCCATCGGGATCGAACAGAAAATGACATCGGCCCGAATCGTCATGCCCCATGCTTCTTTCTGGTCGCAAATACTCCCGCCGGAGGCCCTCCGCCCGGCAACGGGCGGAGCAGCAAAAGGCGTGGCGCCGCAGGCGCCTCCATTGGCGCACCCTTGCGCGCGTCGCGGCGCGGCAGCGGTTTCGGGAAACGACGCGTTCGGCCCGGCGGGAGAATTCAGTTGAACGCGACAGCCTACCCTTGCGCGCGCAGCCAGTCCATCACCGCCGGGCGCACCGACTGCTCGCCGCGCTCGCGCGCATCGGCGATGACGTCGCGCAACGCGCCGAGGTCCGACCGCAGCAGCAGGCTCTTGACCGGCCCGATCGAAGCCGGCCGCATCGACAGCATCCCGATCCCCGTGGCCGCCAGGCACAGTGCCTCGACGGGCCGGCCGGCATCCTCGCCGCAGAAACTCAGCGGCGTGTCCGAGATCGCGCAGCGCTCCACGATCCGCTCGATCAGGGCGAGAAAGCTGGTATTGAGCGTGTCGTAGCGCCGCCGCACCCGTTCGTTCTCGCGGTCGGCGGCAAAGAAGAACTGTTTCAGGTCGTTGCCCCCGATCGACAGGAAATCCACCTCGTCGAAGAACTTCTGCGGCGCGAAGGCCAGCGACGGGGTTTCCAGCATGGCGCCGACCTCCAGCCGTTCGGGCAGCCGATGACCCAGCCGCCTCTCGCCGGCGATCACCTTGTCCAGTTCGGCCCGCGCCGCCCGGTATTCCTCGAACTGCGCCACGAACGGAAACATCACCGTCAGCGGCCGCCCCGCGGCCGCGCGCACCAGCGCCTGCAACTGCATCCGCAATATGCCCGGCTTGTCCAGCCCGACCCGGATCGCCCGCCAGCCCAGCGCCGGGTTCGGCTCGTCGGTCGGCTTCATGTAGGGCAGAACCTTGTCCGAGCCGATATCCAGCGTGCGGAACACCACCCGCTTGCCATGCGCCGCCTCGAGAACCCTGGCGTAGTTGGCCACCAGTTCGGAGCGTTTGGGCATGTGACTGCGCACCAGGAACTGCAATTCGGTGCGGAACAGGCCGACCCCTTCGGCGCCCGAACTGTCGAGCGAGGGCAGATCGGCCATCAGCCCCGCATTCATGTGAATGCCGATCCGCGCGCCGTCCCGCGTCACCGCGGGAGTCGACCGGATCGAGGCATACCGTTCCTGCGCCTTGGCCTGCATCGCCATCTTGTCGCGGAACGCCGTCACCACGCTCTCGTCGGGGCGCAGATGCACCACGCCCTGATCGCTGTCGACCAGGACATGATCGCCGTTCAGCGCCTCGGCGATGACCCGCTGCACATTGACGATCAGCGGAATCGCGAGCGCCCGGGCCACGATCGCCGCATGGCTCCCGACCGAGCCTTCCTCGAGCACGATGCCGCGCAGCGAGCGGCCGTAATCCAGCAGTTCCGCGGGGCCGATATTGCGCGCGATCAGGATCGGGTCGGGCGGCAGTTCGGCACCGGTCTGGCTGCCCTGCCCGGTCAGGATGCGCAGCAGCCGGTTGGAAAGATCGTCCAGATCGCTCAGACGTTCCCGCAGATAGGCGTCGCTGACCTGGCCCATCCGGGCCCGCGCCTGGCTCTGTTCCTTTTCCACCGCCGCCTCGGCACTCAGCCCGCGGGCGATGTCCTCCTCCATGCGACGCATCCAGCCCTTGGAATTGGCGAACATCCGGTAGGTTTCGAGCACCTGAAGCTGTTCCTTGTCCGCGCCCGCCGAGATCTCCAGCATCTTGTCCACGCCGACACGCAATTCCTCGACCGCCCCGGTCAGCCGCTCCATCTCGCGCCGCGGATCCTCGGCGATCGGGTTGGTCACCAGCACCCGCGGCTCATGCAGCCAGACATGGCCTTCGGAGGCACCTTCCTGGGCGCAGGTTCCGCGCAGCAGCACCGGGCGCTGATGCAGCGGCGAGAGCGCCGCGCCCTCGCCGACAAAGGCGCCCAGTTCGGTCATCTCGGCGATGACCATCGCCACCACTTCCAGCGCATAGACCTCGTCTGCGGTATAGGTCCGCCCGTCGCGCGACTGCACCACCAGAACGCCCAGGCTTTCGCCGAGCCGCTGAATCGGGATGCCCAGGAACGAGGTATAGCCCTCCTCGCCGGTCTCCGGCATGTAGCGGAAGCCCTTTTCGGATGGCGCATCGGCGGTGTTCATCACCCGTCCGGTGCGCGCCACCCGCCCGACCAGCCCTTCGCCCAGGCGCATCCTGGTCTGGTGGACCGCCTCGGGCTTGAGCCCCTCGGTGGCGCACAACTCCAGCGTGTCGGCGTCGCGGAACAGATAGACCGAGCACACCTCGGTGCCCATGCTGTCGCCGATCAGCTGGGTGATCTTGTCCAGCCGTGCCTGCCCCGGATCGCTTCCGGCCATGACCTCGCGCAAGCGGCCCAGCAGCTTGCGGCTTTCACTTTCCGTGGCCTCGGGCATCCGACCTGTTCACCTTGCTGCGTCTGGCCGGCCCGGCGCCGGGGCGTCAGTCGGCCTTGTCCAGTTCGAACGCATCATGCAGCGCCTGAACCGCGAGTTCCATGTATTTCCGGTCGATCAGAACGGAAATCTTGATCTCGGAGGTTGTAATGACCTTGATGTTTATGCCCTCGTCGCTGAGCACCTTGAACATCTTCGCGGCCACGCCCGACTGGCTGCGCATGCCGATGCCGACCACCGACACCTTGGCCACGTTGCGGTCCGCGATCGCTTCGGAGAAGTTCAGCCGGCCCTCGGTCCTGATCGCGGCCAGCGCCGCCTCGGCGCGGGGAACCTCGCCCACGGGGCACGAAAACGTCATGTCGGTGCGGCCCTCTTCGCTGATGTTCTGCACGATCATGTCCACGTTGACGCCGGCATCGGAGAGCGCGGAAAAGATGATCGCCGCGATGCCGGGGCGGTCGGCGACCGACATCAGGGTCAGCTTGGCCTCGTCGCGCGAATAGGCCACGCCGGCCACGGGTTTCATTTCCATGATTTCCTCCTCGTCGCAAACGAGCGTTCCGGCCTCGTCGGACTGTTCCTCGAAACTGCTGAGAACCCGCAGTTTCACATGATAGCGCATTGCCAGTTCCACCGATCTCGTCTGCAAGACCTTGGCGCCCAGCGAGGCCAGTTCGAGCATCTCCTCAAAGGCGATCCGATCGAGCTTGCGGGCCTTCTCGCAGATCCGCGGATCGGTGGTATAGACGCCGTCCACGTCGGTGTAGATGTCGCAGCGTTCGGCGCCGAAGGCGGCGGCAAAAGCCACGGCGGTCGTGTCCGACCCGCCCCGCCCAAGGGTGGTGACGCGGCCTTCGGGGCTGATCCCCTGAAATCCGGCGATCACCGCGACCTTCATGCCTTCGGCGAATTTCCGGCCGATATTGTCGGTTCCGATCTCGCGGATGCGGGCGGCGGAATGCGCGCTGGTGGTCATCAGCGGCACCTGCCAGCCCTGCCAGCTGCGCGCGGGCACGTCCATTTCCTGCAAGGTCAGCGCCATCAGGCCCGCGGTCACGTTCTCGCCCGAACTGACCACGGCATCGTATTCGCGCGCATCGTAGAGTGGCGAGGTCTCCTCGACCCAGCCGACGAGTTCGTTGGTCTTTCCCGCCATCGCGCTGACGATGACGATCACATCGTAGCCTTTGGCCACCTCGACCCCGACGCGCTTGGCGGCGCGGCGGATGCGGTCGGGATTGGCGACGGACGTACCGCCGAATTTCATCACGAGAATGGGCATTGCGCTTTTCCAGGGGCGTGTTCCGGCGCGGTTTACGCGCAGTCGCGGCGCGGCGCAAGACACCCGCGATGCCGCGGCGGCGCGGCACCGCACCGGCGTGCGCTCGGGGTATGCCCGCCGCATCGGCCCTGCCGGTACCCGCCGCCCTTGCGGCGCGCGTTTCAGTTGGTCTTGCGCGTGGGCATGAACGGCAGCGGCGACACCGGCACCCCGTCCTCGACCAGGGCGCGGGCCTCGTCGGCGCGCGCCTCTCCCCAGATCGGGCGCTCGGGCGCGGTTCCGTCATGGATCGCCCGCGCCTCGGCGGCGAACGCGCGGCCCACATAGTCGGAATTCTCCTCGACCCGTTTGCGCAGTTCCGCCAGCGCCTGTTCCGCCGGGCTGGCCGGGGCGCTCAGCGGGCCGGGGCGATCGGGGGGCGCCTCGTTGCCCGCATGCTTGCCACTGGCCGCGCGCGAGGGGCGCACGCGCGGCGTCATGACCGCCTTTTCAACCTGCCCCGAGCCGCAGACGGCGCAGCCGACCATGCCGCCGGCCAGCAGCTTGTCGAAGGCCGAAGCGGACTGGAACCAGCTGTCGAACCGATGACCGTCGGCGCATTTCAGGGTGTATTGAATCATCCGGCCATCCCTTTCTGGATTCACGGTAGATATCCACTACCCTGCCCAGATCAAGCCCCGATCATCGCGCCACGGCCGCCAGCCACGGCAGGGTGGAACCGACATCGCGCAGGATCGCGGCCAGTTCCGGCTCCGCCACCCGGCAGGCGGCATCGGCCGGCAGGA
Organism: Paracoccaceae bacterium; assembly: GCA_020441385.1. Classification (GTDB taxonomy): domain Bacteria; phylum Pseudomonadota; class Alphaproteobacteria; order Rhodobacterales; family Rhodobacteraceae; genus JAGRMG01. The sequence continues at coordinate 9,205 of JAGRMG010000048.1, read as the reverse complement.
ACCAGCGCCGGCGGCGTTTGCCCCGTTCGGGAAAGGTATCGGCCAGCCCCCGCACCCGCACCGGAAACACCTGCGCCACACAGGGCACGGACCGCCCGCCGATGGTCTTGTCATAGCTGAAAAGACCAAGGCAACGATCGCTTTCGGTTCCGATCACGCCGGCCTCTTCCCAGGCCTCGCGCAGCGCGGTCTGAGCCGGCGTGCGCCCCGGCATCGGCCAACCCTTGGGCAGGATCCATCGCCCGCTGCCGCGCGTCGTGATCAGCAGCACCTGCGGCACACCTTCGACGATGCGGTAACACAGCGCCGAGAACTGGCACTGTGCCTCGCCGCCATCCGCGGCGGCTGCGGAAATTCCGGGCCGCATGTTCATCTCAAACTGCTCGATCGCCTCTACGGTCTGCCCCCAGACTACACCGATCCCACGGATATTTCACCAGAAATCTTGTGCGGCATACGGCATCGGGGCATCCCATGGCCTCAACGCAAGCGCTGCTGCATCCGCGCGGCCAGCCTGTCCACCAACTCGCCATGATCGAAATCGGCGTCGATCGCCAGCCGGCGCAGGCCGAAATGCACATGCGCGATCTGCTGGTAGTAGCGCGTGAACACATAGTTGACGCTGGCACCCGCGACCGCGCCCAGAACCGGCACCGTCTGCGCGGCGAGTTTCTGGCCCAGCACCGCCGCCAGCCGCGGCGCGACCGCTGCGATCAGCTTGTGCATCGCACCGCCCGTCAGCGTCAGCCGCAGCGAAACGAACCCCAGATCGGCGCCATCGTCGACGGTCAGCGGACCGGCGGCGGCGAACACCCGGACGCAATCGAACTGCACGTTCTCGGCGGCCGGGTCGAACCCGTGTTCGACCGCCACGCCCTGAATGGCGCGCAGCAGCACGGCAACCGTCGCCGGCAATTCCACCATCGCGCCGGGCAGGCCGCCAAAGCCGCCCGCCGCCCCCATCGCCGTCGTCACCGCCGTGTTGACCCATTCGGGCTGGTCGGGCACCGCCCGGCGCGTACCCTGGGCCGCCTTCATCGACAGCTTCAGCGCCCGTTCGGTGCTGACCTCCAACCCGTCGCGGATCTGCGCCGGCAGGCGGTCGAGCAGATTTTCGGCCCGCCCCCCCAGCATGTTCATGGTCTGGACGCCGATACCGCCGGCGGCACGATAGCGTTCGGCCAGCCGGTCGAGTTCGGCTTCCACATCGACGGGCGCTACCGTCACAACGTCGTCCATCGCTTGTCCTCGCATGGCGTCGGGTTGGGCTGACTCCAAGATCGGACTTTGCGGCCCGCCTTTCAATGCCCTTCCGGTTCGGACGGATCGCACCAGCGGGTCACGGCACCGGCGATCCCGTCCCAGGCGCCGGGGCGCAAGGCCTGGCCCAGCACGCGGTCGGGGTTGGTGGGCTGGGGCATGTCCAGCCCGTCCAGCCGAACGAATCCGAACCGCGAATAATAGGGCGCATCGCCCACCAGGATGACGCGTTCCCAGCCCGCGGCCCGGGCCGCCGCCAGCCCGTCGCGGATCAGCCCGCCGCCAAGCCCCTCGCCCTGATGCGTCGGATGCACCGCCACCGGGCCCAGCAGCAACGCGGCGCGCCCGCCCGCGCGCACCGGCCAGAACCGGATGGCGCCGACCAGGATGCCGTCATCGTCGCGCGCCACCAGCGACAGCCCCGGCACCGGCGGTACGCCGTCGCGCAGCCGGTAGGACGACAGTGCCGTGCGCCCGGGCGCAAAGCACAGGTCAAGAAGCGCCTCGACCTCCCACCAGTCGTCGGCTCGTTCCGGTCTGAGACGGATCACCTGTGGTTCCTGCCCTGCAAAAGCGGTGGAATTCGCCCTAGCACGGCGGTACCCCTTGGGCAAACGCCTTGAGGAGCAAGCGATGTTCTACCGCCCCGAGGATGGCCACGGCCTGCCGCACAACCCGTTCAACGCCATCGTCACGCCCCGGCCGATCGGCTGGATATCGACGCGTTCGGGCGAGGGCGTGAACAACCTGGCGCCCTATTCGTTCTTCAACGGCATCGCCTATGCACCGCCGCAGGTGATGTTCGCGGGCACCGGCGCCAAGGCCGACCAGGACGGCACCAAGGACAGCATCGCCAATATCCGGCAAACCGGCGTCTTCTGTGTCAACATCGTCGAATACGCGGCAAGGGACGCGATGAACGCCAGTTCCGCCACCCTGCCCAAAGAGGTGGACGAGTTCGCCCATGCCGGTCTTGAGGCGGCGGAATGCGAAACCATAGCCTGCCCGCGCGTGGCCGGGGCCCCCGCCGCGCTGGAATGCAGGCTGACGCGGATCGTCGAACTGCCGGGCAAGGCGAACCGGCTGGTTCTGGGCGAAGTGACGGGCATCCATCTGCGCGACGACTGCGTGAGGGACGGCCGATTCGACGTTCTGGCCTATCGGCCGCTGGCGCGGCTGGGATATCGCGACTACACCCATGTCACGTCGACGTTCGAGTTGATCCGCCCGGACGATCAGCCCGGATGACCCGGCCGATCGACGGGGCCGACGGACCGGACCGGAGCGGCGTTGGGGCCGAACCGGAACCCGGCGCGGCTCTCACGGGTTTCATTCCGGAACCCGACAGACTAAGGCTTGATCGTCAGATCGCACCGCAAAGGAGTAGAGAGATGGACAACTGGCTTGCATCCCTGATCACCGAGACCCCGACCGAAGGCTATGACCTGGCGGTCAAGATGTCGCGCGTCGCCGTCAAGCTGACCCAGCCCGACGCTGCGATGCGCGACAAGCTGCGCCCGGAATATGCCGAGGATGCCGAGGCCCTGATCGCCGTCAGCCACGTCGTTGCGACCAATTTCGCCACCGTGGCGGCCGCCAACGGCTACTGGCGCAAGTAGCGCGCCCCTTTTTGGGCGAAATCGGCCATTCATGACGGGTAACGGTCGCGCGGCCCGATGCAGGCAGCGGTTGCCATTTGCGCGGCACCTGTTCAAAACAGGTGCCGCAGCAGGCGGGGAGCGCACATGAACGACACCAAGATCGCGGTAATCGGCGGATCGGGCATCTACGATATCGACGGGCTTGACGGGGCCGAATGGGTCAGCGTTCAAGGCCCTTGGGGCGCGCCTTCCGATCAGGTTCTGACCGGCTGCATCGCCGGCGTGAACATGGCCTTCCTGCCGCGCCACGGGCGCGGGCATGTGCATGCGCCCCATGACGTGCCCTATCGCGCCAATATCGACGCGCTGAAACGGCTTGGCGTGACCGACGTGATCAGCGTTTCGGCCTGCGGATCGTTCCGCGAAGCGATGGCGCCGGGCGATTTCGTGATCGTCGATCAGTTCATCGACCGCACCGTGGCGCGGGCCAGCTCGTTCTTCGGTTCGGGCTGCGTGGCTCATGTCAGCATCGCGCATCCCGTCTGCCCGCGCCTGGGCGATGCCTGCGAGACCGCCGCCCGCGCCGCGGGCATAACCGTGCATCGCGGCGGCACCTACCTGGCGATGGAGGGGCCGCAATTCTCGACGCTGGCCGAAAGCCGCCTGTACCGCGACCAGTGGGGCGCGGACGTGATCGGCATGACCAACATGCCCGAGGCCAGGCTCGCCCGCGAGGCCGAGCTTTGCTATGCCAGCGTCGCCATGGTCACCGATTACGACAGCTGGCACCCCGATCACGGCGAGGTCGACGTGACGCAGATCATCGCCACGCTGCTGGCCAATGCCGACAAAGGGCGCGAGATGGTGGCGCGCCTGCCGCAGTTGCTGGGGGCGGACCGCGCGCCCTGCGGCCATGGCTGCGACCGCGCGCTGGAACATGCCATCCTGACCGCGCCCGAGGCCCGCGACCCGGCGTTGCTGGCGAAACTGGACGCGGTGGCGGGGCGGGTGCTGTGATGGGTGGATTTTACCTTCTGAAGACATTCCTGTTCGATCGTGAAAGCACATCCCAGGCGATTCTACCCGGCGCATGGGTTCGCCAACCGCGCCAAACTCCGCTGCGACAGGCACGACCGCCTGTGACCGCTTTGCGATGTCTAAGTCACCGTGCCTGAAGGGAAATCCCATGTCTCTCGACCTCTGGCTGACCTTCGTCGCCGCCTCAGCCGCTCTCCTGCTGATCCCCGGCCCGACCGTCCTGCTGGTGCTCAGCTATGCCTTGTCCAAGGGCCGCAGCGTCGCACTGGCCTGCGCCGCCGGGGTGGCGCTGGGCGATCTGATCGCCATGACCGCGTCGCTGGCCGGGCTGGGGGCGCTGGTTCTGGCATCGGCCACGCTGTTCGGGATCCTGAAATGGTTCGGCGCCGCCTATCTGGTGTATCTCGGCGTGCGGCTGTTGCGCTCGGCCCCGTCCGAAAGGCTGGGCAAGGTCGCGACGGGGCGCGACGTGACGGCGCGCGGCGTGTTCGGCCATGCCGCCACCGTGACCGCGCTGAACCCGAAATCCATCGCCTTCTTCATCGCCTTCGTGCCGCAGTTCCTGCGCGCCGACGCGGCGCTTGTGCCGCAATTCGCCATCCTGATCGCGACGTTCGTGACGTTGGGGGCGCTGAACGCGCTGGCCTATGCGCTGCTGGCCGACCGGCTGCGCGCCTGGGTCGGACGGCCGCGCGTGATCACCGGCCTGACCCGCACCGGCGGGCTGGCGCTGGTCGGCATGGGTGTCGCCACCGCGATCCTGCGCCGCCCGGCCTGAACCGACCGCCCGCGCTGAATGCCATCGGGAATACACCCACAACAAACCTGCACCGAACGGGAACCCGTCATGCCCAGTCACCGAACCGTCAAGGACTATATCCGTACCATCGTCGATTTCCCGCATGAGGGGATTCTGTTTCGCGATGTCACCACGCTGTTTGCCGATCCGCGCGGCTTTCGCATGGCCATCGACCAGATGCTGCACCCCTATGCGGGCGAGAGGATCGACAAGGTGGTCGGGCTGGAGGCGCGCGGCTTCATCCTTGGCGGCGCCATCGCGCACCAGCTGACGCTGGGTTTCGTGCCGATCCGCAAGAAAGGCAAGCTGCCGGGCACCACGATCAGCCAGGATTACACGCTGGAATACGGGGATGCGATCGTTGAAATCCACGACGACGCGATCCAGGCCGGAGAGCGCATCCTGCTGGTCGACGACCTGCTGGCGACCGGCGGAACCGCCGCCGCCGGGATCAAGCTGATCGAACGCCTGGGCGGCGAGATCGTATCCTGCGCCTTCATCATCGACCTGCCGGACCTGGGCGGGCGCAAGGTGCTGGAGCGCATGGGCATGGACGTTCACGCGCTGTGCGAATTCGAAGGCGTCTGAGGCCGGCGGTTTCCGAGTCATCCTCGGCCGGCCCCTGCCGTTGTGGCGGGACGGTACGCATCGCCGGCAAGGGCAATCGGGCGGCGCGGATCTCTCAGGCCATCGACCGCAGCACCGCGCCGGGGTTCATGATGCCGGCCGGGTCGAGTGCCGCCTTTATGGCGCGCATGGCGTCGAGCCGGACCGGGTCGCCGTAGCGTTCGAGATCGGCCACCTTCATGCGCCCGATGCCGTGTTCGGCGCTGATTGATCCGCCCATCTCGTGAACCAGATCGTGCACCGCGCGCCGGACCGTTTCGCTCTGTTCGCGGTAGTCGGCGCGATCCTTGCCCGCCGGGGGAAAGACGTTGAAATGCAGATTGCCGTCACCGAGATGGCCAAAGCAGTTGATGCGGAAATCGCCGATCGCGGCGACCGCCCGGCCCGCGCGATCAACGAAACCGTCAATCGCGCCAAGCGGAACCGAGATGTCGTGGCTCGACACCGCGCCAATCCGGCGGTTGGCCTCGGGCAGGCGTTCGCGCACCGCCCACAAGGCATCGCGCTGGGCCTGCGATGCGGCGATCACGCCGTCGCTGGCCAGTCCGCGCGCCTGCGCCGCCGCGAACAGATCCGCCAGCGCCGCCTGCGGATCGAGCCCCAGCGGCAGACCCAGTTCGATCAGAACGCTCCACCCGGGCGCCGTGGCGAAGGGCTGGCGCAGGTCGGGCAGAACCTCGGACAGGAAATGCAGCCCCTGCCCCGAGATCAGTTCGAACGCGCTGACGGTCTCGCCCAGCCGGTCGCGCGCCAGCGACAGCAGATCCAGCGCCGCCGCCGGGCCCGGCACGACGATCATGGCGGTACCGGCCGCTGCCGGGACAGGTGACAGTTTCAGCGCCGCCGCGGTGATGATGCCCAGCGTGCCCTCGGCGCCGATCAGCAGGTTCTTCAGGTCGTATCCGGTGTTGTCCTTCCTCAGCCGGCTCAGCCCCGGCCAGACGCGCCCGTCGGGCAGCACCGCCTCGAGGCCCAGGCACAGGTCGCGCGCATTGCCATGGCGCAGCACGCCCGTGCCGCCGGCATTGGTGGACAGGTTGCCGCCGATCCGGGCCGAGCCTTCGGATGCCAGCGACAGCGCAAACAGCCGGTCGGCGCGGCGCGCGGCGGCCTGAACATCGGCCAGGATCGCCCCGGCCTCGGCCATGATCACGTTCTCGGCCGGATAGACGGCACGGATCGCGGCCATCCGTTCCAGCGAGATCAGCAGCGGTGCCGGACCGTCGGGCGCCACCTGCCCGCCCACCAGCCCGGTGCCCCCGCCATATGGCACGACCGGCACCCGCGCCGCCGCCGCCGCCGCAACCAGCGCCGCCACCTCGGCGGTGCTGCGCGGCAGGGCCAGAACGCCGCATCGCCCGGCAAAGAGGCCGCGCGGTTCCTCCAGATATCGCGGCGCGCAGGGGCGCAGCACATCCTCGGGCAGGATCTCGCGCAGCCGCGCGGCGAAGGCGTCATCGGCGGGATTCAGGGCCATGACACCTGCATGCCCAAGCCCGGCGGCCAAGGCAAGCCGGATCGGCCGGCATCGCGCGGATCAGGTCGGCGGGGTGGGCCGGATGGCGCGGCGCTCAGATGTCCTGCGGGACGGCGGGCCAGGAGATGCGGATGGCAAACCCCCGATCCACCGGCGGCAGGGAAATCCGGGCACCGTGGCGCAGCGCGATGGCCTGCACCAGCGCCAGCCCCAGGCCGTGGCCGGCCACGTCTGAATCGCGCGGCGCGCGCGCGAAGCGTTCGAACATCCGGTCCTGGAAACCGGGCGGCAGGCCGGGGCCGGTATCGGCGACGGTCAGGTCGTGGCGGGTTTGCCCGGCATGCAGCGTGACGCTGACCGATTCGCCCCCGGGCGTGAATTTCAGCGCATTCTCGAAGAGATTGGAGGCCAGCATCGCCACCAGGTTGCGATCGCCCAGCACCGTGACGCCGGGTTCGATATCGGCGGCGAAGATCACGCCCCGTTCCTCGGCCAGCGCTTCGTAAAGTTCGAACATCTCGCCCACCAGCGCCGAGAGATCCAGCGGCACCAGCCCCGGCATCTCCCCGACCGCCCCCTGCGCGCGGGCGATTTCAAGCAGGCTGTCGAAGATGCGGACGGTATCGCGTATCTCGCGCATGACCTCCTCGGCCTCGCTGCCGTCCAGGTCCAGCCGCGCCAGCCGGGTCTGGATGCGGGTCAGCGGTGTGCGCATCTCGTGGGCGATGGTATCGCTGAGATGTCCGGTGGCCCGGTTCAGCGCCTCGATCCGGTCGAGCATGTTGTGAATGTGCTTTTCCAGCAGACCGAATTCGTCGGGCGAGCGCGCCCCGCCCAGCCGCGCCGACAATTCACCCCCCGCCACCCGGTCGGCCAGCCGGTTGATGCGCACCACCCTGCGCATGATCCGGCGGCTGGCATAATGGCCGATCACCAGGCTGGCGAGCACGACCGCCGCGATCACCGCGAATATCACCCGGCGCAGCTGGGCCAGCGTCTCCTCGGCGGGTCTGGTGGAGCGCGCCACCCAGAGCGGAAAGCCCCCGGGCAGGGTTCGGGCGATGCCGACATACTGCACCGATCCGACCGAGAACAGCACCGGCCCGCTGGTCTGGCCCTCGGGCGGCATCGGCACCTTCAGCACCCAGCTGCCTTCGGAACCGGCCAGCACCGCGCCGGATCTGTCGTGCAGCGCCAGCAGCATCGACCCGCCCGGGCGCAGCATGTCGTAATACACGATCGCCTGACGCACCGCGACGATGCGGCGCTGTTCGTAGAGGCTGGCGAAGGCGGCCAGGTCGTCCTGCACCAGTTGGCGCTGACGCGCATCCAGATCGCGCCGGATCATCTGGTACTGCACGCCCAGGCCCAGCACCGAGATCGCCAGCACCGACAGCGCGATCAGCGCGGTGAGGCGTTGTGCAAAGCCGATTCTCACGCCGGTCCCGTCGGGCTGGCGGTCTGGAGACCTGCGGGATCGAACACATAGCCCAGGCCGCGCGCGGTGTGCAGCACCGGCACCGGCAGCGCCGCGTCGAGCTTGCGGCGCAGGCGGCTGACATGCACGTCGACCACATTGGTCTGGGGATCGAAATGCAGATCCCATACATGTTCCAGAAGCTGCATGCGCGTCACCACGTCGCCGGGGTGACGGGCGAAGAATGCCAGCAGATCGAATTCGCGCGGCGACAGCGGGACGTGGGTGTCGCCGAAATGCACGGTGCGCGCCTTGGTCCGCACCTGAAGCGCGCCGAACTGCATCAGATCGCCGGTCGCGCCCTCTGCCGATGCGCCGCGCCGGCGCAGCAGGGCGCGGATGCGCGCGCGCAGTTCGTCGGGATCGAAGGGTTTGGCCAGGTAGTCGTCGGCGCCCAGATCCAGCCCCTCGATGCGGCTCGAGGCGGTGCCCAGCGCGCTGACCACCAGGATCATCGCGCCGGGGCGGGCGGCGCGCAACCCCTGCATCGCGGCGATGCCGTCGCCGTCGGGCAGCATCCGGTCGAGAACGATCACGTCGAAGGGCTGATCGGCGGCGCGCGCCATCGCCTCGGCCAGGCTCGCGCGGCGATCGCAGTCGAGGCCGCCGGCGGCGAGAATGGCGCCGATCTCGGATGCCGTCACGGGATCGTCCTCGACGATCAGGACGCGGGGGGTCGTCTGGGTCATCGATCTCCTCCGTGGCATGGATATCGGGGCCGTCGTGCTGCCGGGTCAAGAGCGTTTCGCAACGGGGCGCCGTTCGCGGCCGGCCTTGCGGCGGCTGCCAGCGATAGCACGCGACATGGCGGATCGCACATGACAAATCCCGTCAGACGGGGTTGCGATGGGCCGGCATCGCCGGCCACCCGGTCGGCGGCGCGGAGGCGACGGATCTGCGGGTTCGGATCGCCTTGCGGCGATCCG
>JAGRMG010000254.1 GCA_020441385.1 Paracoccaceae bacterium | reverse complement strand
CGGGAATTCGCCCGCTCGCGCTTGATCTGGGCGATGCCGGCGCGCTGCAGGCCGCCCTCGCCGACGCGCCGGTCGACGTGCTGGTCAACAACGCCGGGATCATGCCGCCGGTCGGCCCGTTCGCGCGAATGGCGCAGGCGGATATCGACGCGACCCTGGCAATCAACCTGGCGGCGGTGCTGCGCGTGACGCGGCTGGTGCTGCCGGGGATGATCGCGCGCGGGACGGGGCATGTGTTCTTCACCGGCTCCATTGCCGGGCATGTGCCGTATCCGGACATGGCGGTCTATGGCGCGACCAAGGCCGCGGTTTCCGGCTTTGCCGCCGCGCTGCGCTGCGATCTCGTCGGAACCGGGGTTCGGGTGACGGAGATCGTGGCGGGCCGCGTGCAGACCGCGCTCTACCGCGACGCGCTGGACGCGCGGGAAAGACGGGCGATGTATGCCGCCTTTGACGCGCTCCGGCCGCAGGACGTGTCGGCGATGCTCAGCGCGGTTCTCGCCATGCCGGCGCATGTGGACGTAGCCCGCTTCGATATCCTTCCGACCGACCAGCCGGCCGGCGGCAGCTCCGCGCCGGGCCGCCCGCACCGCAGCGTTGCCAGTACATCGTACGGGCGCTGATGGCATGAACGCAGCCTCGCAGGCCGTCAGGATTTCGCGCGATACCGCGGCGCCGCTCTCACCGGGTGCGCGGTCGCTGCGCGGGATGGGTTGCGGGTGAGCGCCCCGGCGTGCTACGCACACGTCGCGTAGCCCCTATAGCTCAGCAGGTAGAGCACCTGACTTGTAATCAGGGGGTCCGGCGTTCGAGTCGTCGTGGGGGCACGCGTAGTGATCGGATCGCGGCTGTATTCGTCGACAGCACGCTTGTTGCGTTGTTGTTGCATGATTGTCGGGGACAACGGGCCGGCCCTTCCGTATGGTTCAAGAATGTTTCATAACATGTTGGTTCGGCGTGAAAATATATCGGCCGCACTTTTCGGGCCCCGGTCCCGCCCGGTGTTCGGGGCCGCTTTCTGCGGTCATGTCTGGCGCAATGGCGCCGCCGCTTTTCCGGCTTCGGGCCTTGCGCGGGCGAGGCCCAGATCGGCCAGGATCGCATAGAGCGCCGGCAGCACGAGCAGCACCAGCAGCGTCGAGGCCAGAAGCCCGAACACCACCGAGATCACCAGCGGTTTCAGCGTCTGCGCCTGGGTCGATCCTTCGGCCAGCAGCGGCGCCATGCCGGCGATCGTGGTGCTGACCGATACCAGGATCGGGCGGAAGCGGGCGCGCACCGCCTGACCTGCCGCATGCGCGACCGCCAGGCCGGTGGCGGTCTCGCGCTTGATGACCTCGACCAGCAGAATGGCGTTGTTGACGACGATCCCGGCCAGCGACGCGGCCCCCACCAGCGAGGGCATGGAGATGTTGTAGCCCATAGCCGCATGGCCCCAGACCACGCCGAGAAAGGCCAGCGGAATGGTCAGCATCACGATCACCGGCTCGACATAGCTGCGGAACTGGAAGGACAGGATCAGGTATATGCCCACCAGCCCGATCAGGAAGCCGCGCAGGATCGAGCCGACGGTCTCGGCCGAATTGGCGGCCTGGCCTTCTATGTCGAACCGCAGCCCCGGCATGCGGGCGGCGAGGTCGGGAAGGAATCCGCCCGCCATGCGCGCGGTGATCGCATCGGCGTTGCCCAGGCGGCCGTCGACATCGGCCTGTACGGTGAGGGTGCGGGTGCCGTCGATCCGGGTGACGCTGCTCCAGCCGCGCATTTCGCGCCACTCGGCGACGGTGGCCAGCGGCACGGCGCCGCCGTCGGGCAGGCCGATGGTGAAATCCTCCAGATCGGCGCGGTTGTCGCGGTCGTCCCCGGTCAGGATCACCTCGATCTCGTGGGTCAGGTCGCCCTGGCGGACATCGGCCAGGAGCGTGCCCAGATAGGCCGCGCTGAGTTGCCCGGCGATGTCGGCCGCGCTCAGACCCAGCGTGCGCGCGCCCGGGAGCAGGCGCAGCCGCAGTTCCGGCCTGCCGGGGCGCAGGTTCAGCATCGCGTTGCGCACGCCGACATAGCCTTGCAGTTGCGCAAGCGTCGCCGCGCCCGCCTCGTGCAGCGTATCGAGGTCGGGATGGGACAGGCGCAGTTCGATGGCGATGCCCTGCGGGCCGATCCCCGGTTCGGTCAGGATCAGCGCGCTGACCCCGGCCAGCGGCCCGATCTCGTCCTGCCAGGCGGCGATCAGTTCGTCCAGCGTCGTGGCGCGGATTTCGGCGTTCAGCAGGTCGGCCGACACGGTCGCCAGATGCGCGCCCGCCTCGCCCGCCGAAGGATTGTAGTTGAACCGGCTGATCGTGCGCCGGATCAGCGCCTGACCGTCGGGCTGGTCCGGTGACAGGCGGGCATTGACGCGGGCAAGCGCCGCCTCGACCCCCTCGACCGCGTCGCGTGTGCGGTGCAGAGGCGTGCCCGCGGGCAGGAACAGCCGCGCCTCGAGCACGTCGCCATCCATTTCCGGCATCGCCTCGCGTTTGACCAGGCCCCCGCGCAGGGCGCCGACGGTCACGACCAGGGCGCCGATGGCCAGACCCATCACCAGCCAGCGCCAGGCGATCGCCAGATCCGCCAGCCGCCCGACGCCATTGTCGCGCAGCCGTGCGAACCCGGCATCGAAGGCGCGGCGAAACCGCGACGGGTCGGTCGCGGAACGGGCCAGCCCGTGTTTCAGGTGATGGGGCAGGATCAGGAACGCCTCCATCAGGCTGGCGGCAAGCGCAGCCAGCAGGACCACCGGCAGCACCTCCAGCACCGCGCCCAGATCGCCCGACAGGAAGGAGAGCGGCCCGAACACCGCCACGGTCGTCAGGAACGAGGACATGACGCCCGGCGCCACCGCCATCACGCCGGATGTGACACTGTCCAGCGTGACCCCGTCGCGGGCCGCCGCCACGGCGATGGAATCCGAGATCACGATGGAATCGTCCATCACGATGCCGATTGCCATCAGCAGCGCCACCAGCGTGATCATGTTCAGCGAAAGACCGCTCAGCGCCATCCAGGCAAAGGCGCCCATAAACGCGACCGGCAGCCCCATCGCCGCCCATATGGCAAAGCCGGGCCGGAAGAACAGGCTCATCATCGCCACGACCAGAACCAGACCGAAAATGCCGTTCGACACCAGCATCTGGAGCCGGTCGCGGATGATCGACGTGACATCCTGCACCACCTCGACGCGCAGCGCGGAGGGAAGCGCCGCATTCTCGCGCTCGACCAGTTCGCTCAGCGAATCCAGGGCGCGCAGCGCATCGGCATCGAGCGGTTTGTGCACGCTCAGCAGCACGGCGCGGTCGCCGTCGATGCGCGCGCGTTCCTCGGCGGGGCTGAAGTGGACGTCGATGCGCGCGATGTCGCCCAGCGTCAGCGCCGCGCCGTTGGCCAGCGTCAGCACCGGGATCGCGGCGAGGTCGGCGATGCTGCGGCGTTCCTCGGCGATGCGCATGTGCAGATCGGCCCCCGGGGTCTCGAGCGTGCCGGAGGGCAGATCCAGGCTTTGCGCCTGAATGGCCGCCGCCAGCGCCTCGGCGGTCAGCCCGTGCTGGGCCAGGATGGCGCGTGGCACCTCGATGCGGAACTGGCGGGTTCCGACGCCCGCGGTCACGACGCGCGCCACATCGGGCAGCGCCGCGATCCGGTCGGCAAGCCCTTCGGCGTAGAGGTCAAGCTCGGTCTCGGGCAGCCGGCCCGATATGGCGACCGATGCCACCGGATCGGTGCGGTGCAACTCGCGCACCACCGCCGGGTCGGCGCGGGCAGGAAAGCTGTCGATAGCGCCCACTTCGGTCCGGATGTCGTTGACAAAACGCAGTGCATTGCCCCCGGCGGCCAGGGTCGCTACCGCCCGGGCGCGGTTGTCCTGGGCCTGGCAGGACAGTTCGGCCAGCCCCTCGACCGGTTGCAGCGCATCCCAGAGCGGCCGGCAGATCGCATCCTCGACATCTCGGGCGGCGGCACCGCGATAGACCACGGTGATTTCGGCCTCGACGGCGCGGAAATCGGGGAATGTCTCGCGCAGCAGCGTCGGCGCGGAAAACAGCCCCATGGCCAGGATGAGCAGCAACAGCAGGTTCGATGCCGTCGGATGCCCGGCGAACCAGCGGATCATTGCCCGTCCCCGACCGGCACCAGCGCCATGCCCGGGATCGCGGGCGCGATATCGTCAAGCACCAGCAGATCGCCCGCGGAAAGGCCGCTTTCGATCACGACAAGGCCGTCCTGGCGGAAGGCTTCGACCACGGGGCGCAGGTCCAGCCGGCTGTCGGAATCCAGCACATAGGCAAATCCGCCATGCAGCGCGTTGTCGGGAATCGCGACGCTGTCGGCAATGGCGTTGCCGGTCAACGTCACCTCGACCTGCATGTTGGGCAGCAGCGGCGGCCGCAGCGGCGGGTTGGCGTTGGCGTAGGGGCTGTCGACCGTCACCACCACGGGTACCGTGCGCGCGCGCGCATCCAGCGCGCCTTCGACCCGGCTTACCGTGGCCGGCCAGACCTGCGACGGGTCCGACACCAGCCGGATTTCGGCGCCGATCCTGCTGGAGGGACCGGCGCGGATGGCGGCCAGGGTGTCGCGAACCGGATCGCTACCGCGCAGAAGCCGCTGAAATGCCGGCAGTGGCACCTGCGCGACCGCCTCGGCGCGGGTGACGCCGTCTCCCGTCAGCAGGGTCTGGCCGATATTGACATACTGGAACCGTTCGGTCGGTACCGATGTCACGCGCAGATCGTAGGGCGTGACGATGGAGGTGTGATCCAGATCGCGCCGGGCCCGGGCCAGCGCCGCCTGCGTGCGCGCCGTCTGCGCCTCCACCCGGTCGCGGCGCGGGCCGGTGAGGGAAAGCGTATTCTGCAACTCGACCACCGTGCGGCGCGCCAGCAATGCGGCGCGCTCGGCATCCTCGGCACGGGTCTGGGCGGCCGTTCCCTGCGCCACCAGTTCGCGGATGCGCGCGAGGTCGGATTCCGATATCGCCAGGCGCGCCTGTTCCAGTTCGAGCACCCTTGCGGTATTCTCGGCCTCGGCCTCGATCTGGGCCGCTTCGGCTTTCAGCGCGGCCAGATCGGCTTCGGCCTGGGCGATGGCCAGCTTGTAGTCGGCCGGGTCGATTTCCATGACCCGGGTGCCCGCCGGGATCAGTTCACCCGCTTCCAGATCGGGATGGCGCCAGAGCACCTGACCGCGAACCTCGGCCAGCGCCGTCCAGCTTTCGGCGGCGCGGACATTGCCCCAGCCCCGGGCCAGCGGGCGGATGGCGCGCGGCTCGACCCGTTCGATTCGCACGGCAAGCCCGGGCAGGGCGGTTTCCACCCGGGCCGGTTCGGGCGCGTTGCGCACGAACCACACGGCGGCGGCGATTCCGATGGCCACCGGCGGCACCATCCAGAGAGCGGACAGTCGGCTCATGCTCGTGATCTCCCGGTTTGAACAGCGGCGCGCGGGGCAGTGCCCAGGGGCGCGATTCGACGCGTGGCCCGTTCGCTCCGGCGTTGACAGTATCGCAGGACGGATGTAGTTAGCAAGAAGTCACTAATGGGGTGCCGCCACGGCCGGGAGTTTGCGTCATGGACGAACCGAAAGGCAGCATGAAACTGCGCATCGCCGCCGCGGTCGCGGTGGTTTTCGGCATCCTCACCGTGGTTTCGGGGGGGCGCGCGCTGTTTGGCGGCGCCGATATGGGCGCCGTGGTGCCTTTCGTGCTGTGGTTCAATTTCCTGGCCGGATTCGTCTATGTGATCGCCGGTCTGGGCCTTTGGTCGGGGCGGCCCTGGGCGAGGCGGTTGTCGCTGGCGATTCTCGTTGCGACCGCGCTGGTGTTCGTGGGCTTCGGGGTGCATGTGGCGCGGGGCGGCGCCTACGAGATGCGCACCGTGGGCGCGATGAGCGTGCGGACCGCCGTATGGGCGGCAATCGCGTGGCTTGCGCGGGGGCGCTGACCTTTCCGGCTTCCGTTTCGCAGGCGCGCCGATATGCGCATGGATTCCGCCCGCGTTCCGGCGTATGAGGCGGGCCAAGGCCGGCCCGGCAGTTCCGCCGGGCATCGGCAGCGACGGGAATCGGGCGATGGCGGTTGGAATCTTCGATTCGGGGCTGGGTGGGCTGAGCGTTCTGAATTGCGTGCAACGCAGGCTTCCCGAGGTCGAGTTCATCTATTTCGGCGACAACGCCAACGCGCCCTACGGGGTGCGCGATGCCGATGATGTGCACGCGCTGACGGTAAGCGCGGTGAACCGCTTGTGGGAGGCCGGCTGCGATCTGGTGATCCTGGCCTGCAACACCGCCAGCGCCGCCGCGCTGCGCCGCATGCAGGAAGGCGGGCTGCCGCCGGGCAAGCGGGTTCTTGGCGTGTTCGTGCCGCTGATCGAGGCGCTGACCGAACGGCAATGGGGCGACAATTCGCCGCCGCGCGAAGTGGCGGTGCAGCATGTGGCGTTGTTCGCGACCCCGGCCACGGTGGCCAGCCGCGCGTTTCAGCGCGAACTGGCCTTTCGCGCGATCGGCGTCGACGTCGAGGCGCAGGCATGCGGCGGGGTGGTGGACGCCATCGAGGAGGGCGACATGATCCTCGCCGAGGCGCTGGTGCGAGGCCATGTCGACGCGCTGAAACGCAAGATGCCCGCCCCCCAGGCCGCCGTTCTCGGCTGCACGCACTATCCGCTGGTCGAGCAGGTGTTTCAGGATGCGCTGGGGCCGGGGGTGCAGGTGTTCAGCCAGGGCGAGATCGTCGCCGCCAGCCTGGCCGACTATCTGGGCCGGCATCCCGACATGAAGGGCGCTGGCGCGGCGGGTTTTCTGACCACCGGCGATCCGCGCCGCGTCAGCGACCGCGCGACGCAGTTCCTGCGACGGCCGATCGCGTTTTCCGGGGCGTGAAGCGGCGGCGCGCCGGCAGGACCGGGAAAGATCAGACAAGACGAACGGCAACTCAATCGAAAGAGGTCCGACATGACCCACAGGATCGCAATTCTGGGCGCCAGCGGCTATACCGGCGCCGAACTCGTGCGGCTGATCGCGCAGCATCCGAATATGGAGATCGCCGCGCTTTCGGGCGAGCGCAAGGCCGGCATGACCATGGCCGAGGTGTTCCCGCATCTGCGCCACATGGACCTGCCGCCGCTGTGCCGCATCGAGGATATGGATTTCACCGGCATCGACCTGTGTTTCTGCGCGCTGCCGCACAAGACCAGCCAGGAGGTCATCCGCGACCTGCCGGCAAACCTGAAGATCGTCGATCTGAGCGCCGATTTCCGCCTGCGCGACCCGGCGGCCTACAAGCAATGGTACGGTAGCGACCATGCCGCGCCGGAAATCCAGGACGAGGCGGTCTATGGACTGACCGAGTTCTATCGCGACGACATCGCCGCCGCCCGCCTGGTCGCGGGAACCGGATGCAACGCGGCGACCGGTCAATATGCCCTGCGCCCGCTGATTTCCGCCGGCGTGATCGACCTGGACGAGATCGTTCTCGACCTGAAATGCGCGGTCTCGGGCGCCGGCCGGTCACTGAAGGAGAATCTTCTGCATGCCGAGTTGAGCGAGGGCTACAACGCCTATTCCTTTGGCGGCACGCACCGGCATCTGGGCGAATTCGACCAGGAGTTCAGCAAGCTGGCAGGGCGGCCGGTGCGGGTCCAGTTCACGCCGCACCTGATCCCGGCCAACCGCGGCATTCTTGCGACGGTCTATGTCAGGGGCGATGCGCGGCAGGTGCATGACACGCTTTGCTCCGCCTATGAAAGCGAGCCGTTCCTGCGCATGCTGCCCTTTGGCGAGGCGCCCAGCACGCACCATGTGCGCGGCTCGAATTTCTGCCATCTCGGGGTTGCCGCCGACCGCATCGAGGGCCGCGCCATCGTCTTCGCGGCGCTCGATAACCTGACAAAAGGTAGCAGCGGGCAGGCCTTGCAGAACGCCAACCTGATGCTAGGTGAGCAGGAGACCCTGGGGCTGATGATGGCCCCGCTGTTCCCGTGAGCCGGAGGGGCCGATGAAATCACTGAAGAAACAACGCCGGATACAGGTGATCGCGGTCGCCGCGGTGGCGCTGGTCGTGGCCACCGGCCTGATCGGGTACGCGATGCGCGACGGCATCAACTTCTTCCGCGCGCCCAGCCAGATCGTCGCCGAACCGCCCGAAGCCACCGAGGTGTTCCGGCTGGGCGGTCTGGTCGAGGAAGGTACGCTGCGGCGCGGCCAGGGCGAGACGGTGACATTTGCCGTCACCGATGGCGGCGCCAGCATTCCGGTCAGCTTTACCGGCGTTCTGCCCGATCTGTTTGACGAGAATCAGGGCATGATCGGCACCGGGCGTTACATAAATGGCGTCTTTCAGGCCACTGAAATACTTGCCAAACATGACGAAGATTATGTGCCAAAAGAGGTCGTGGACGCTCTGAAGGAACAGGGCGTCTATCAGGCTCCCGGCGACAGCTGACTGACCCGGGCGCGTGGCAACGCGCGGTCCGGTGGGGCCGTGTTAACCCCGGCTGGGCAGCGTTGCGTGCAAACCTGACGGGGGAGCGCGCATGCAGACGGTAGAACAGATCGCACGGCAGATCGTTGGGCGCGAGGGCGGCTTTGTCGATGATCCAGACGACCCCGGCGGAGCCACGAACCACGGCGTCACGCTGCACACCCTGCGGCGGCTGGGGCTGGACCTGACCGGCGACGGCGAGGTCGGCATCGCCGATCTGGCGCGGCTGAGCCCGGACCGGGCGGCCGACATCTTCGTCACGCATTACTACGAACGCCCGCGCATCGCCGGCATGCCCGCCGCGTTGCGCCCCCCGCTGTTCGACATGTATGTGAACGCGGGCGCCAACGCGGTGAAGATCCTGCAGCGGCTGCTGCGCGAGATGGGTTTTGACGTGTCCGTCGATGGTGTCATCGGGCCGCAGACCCTGGCGGCGGCGGGCAGGGCGGCGGTGCCCGAAGAGGTGGCGCTGCGCGATGCCTATGGCGTGGCGCGGCGCAACTACTATTTCCGTCTGGCCGATCGCCGCCCGGCCAGCCGCAAATACGCCCGCACCCGGCAGGGCGGCAAGGGCGGCTGGATCCTGCGCGCCGAGAGCTTCCTTTCGCCGCGCTATCATCTCAGCGACGCGGCGTTCCGTCAGAGGGTCGCGGCATGGGACTGATCGTCGATGTTCTGGGCCTGCTGTTCGGCGGCGGGCGCAACGTGCTGCGCGAAACCGCGCAGGTGTTCGGCGAAAACGCCGAGGCCGGGGCCGAGCGGGCGCGCCAGGCGCAGGCCCAGGCGATGAGCCAGTTCGGTGCCGAATTCGCCGTCCCGCGCGCCGGTCGTTTCGACCGCTTCATGGACGGGCTGAACCGGCTGCCGCGCCCGGCGCTGGCCTTCGGCATTCTCGGCCTGTTCGTCGCGGCCATGGTCGATCCGCTGTGGTTCGCCGCCCGGATGCAGGGGCTGGCGCTGGTGCCCGAGCCTCTTTGGTGGCTGCTCGGGGTGATCGTGTCGTTCTATTTCGGGGCGCGCCACCAGATGAAGGCGCAGCATCTGCAACGCGACCTCGCCGCCACCATGGCGCGGGCACCACAGGCGATGGCCAATATCGCCGCGCTGCGCGCGCTGCGCTTTGACAGCCCCGGCGTGGCCGATGCCGGGCCGGATGCGCGCCTGGCGCTGTCGGCGACGTCGCCGGATGCAAACCCCGCGCTCGAGGACTGGCGGGCGCTGCGCCGCGGCTGAGCGCGGCCCGGTAAATCC
Organism: Paracoccaceae bacterium; assembly: GCA_020441385.1. Taxonomy (GTDB): domain Bacteria; phylum Pseudomonadota; class Alphaproteobacteria; order Rhodobacterales; family Rhodobacteraceae; genus JAGRMG01. Next base: position 1,835 of record JAGRMG010000254.1, on the reverse strand, counting down.
GGGCGAGTTGCGACAATGTGATCGGCGGCGTGCCCGGAAAGCCATTGGCCCCGCCCCGCCGCGGCAGTATACAGCGGCCATGATTACGGAACTCGGTCACTTCGCCCTCATCCTGGCCTTCATGGTCGCGCTGGTTCAGACATTCGTGCCGATGATCGGTGCGCACCGGCGATGGCAGGGCTGGATGGCCATGGCCGAACCCGCCGCCACCGCGCAGTTCCTGCTGATCGCGATGGCGTTCGGGGCGCTGACCTGGGCCTTCGTGACCTCGGATTTCTCGCTCAGGCTGGTGGTTCTCAACAGCCATTCGGCCAAACCGATGCTGTACAAGATCACCGGCGTATGGGGCAACCACGAGGGCTCGGTCCTGCTGTGGGTGCTGATCGTGGCTCTGTTCGGGGCCATGGCGGCCTGGTTCGGAGCCGGATTGCCGCCGACGCTGAAGGCCCGCGTGCTGGCGGTGCAGGGCTCGATCGGGGCGGCGTTCCTGGGTTTCGTGCTGTTCACCTCGAACCCGTTCGTGCGGCTCGAGGTGGCACCCTTCGACGGGCAGGGGCTGAACCCGCTGTTGCAGGATCCGGGCCTCGCGTTTCATCCGCCGTTTCTCTATCTCGGCTATGTCGGGCTCAGCATGGCGTTTTCCTTCGCCGTTGCGGCCCTGATCGAGGGCCGGGTCGATGCCGCCTGGGCGCGCTGGGTGCGGCCCTGGACGCTGGCGGCCTGGATTTTCCTGACCGTGGGCATCGCGCTGGGGTCGTGGTGGGCCTATTACGAACTGGGTTGGGGCGGGTTCTGGTTCTGGGATCCGGTTGAAAACGCCTCGTTCATGCCCTGGCTTCTGGCTGCGGCCCTGCTGCATTCGGCCATCGTGGTCGAAAAGCGCGAATCCCTGAAAAGCTGGACCATCCTGCTGGCGATCCTGGCGTTCGGCTTCTCGCTGATCGGCACGTTCATCGTGCGCTCGGGGTTGCTGACCTCGGTGCATGCCTTTGCCAGCGATCCCAGGCGCGGCGTGTTCATCCTGCTGCTGCTGGTGCTGTTCACCGGCGGCGCGCTGACCCTGTTCGCGGCGCGCGCCCGCGCGATGGAGGCGCGCGGCGTGTTCGGGCTGGTCAGCCGCGAAAGCGCGCTGGTGGTCAACAACATCCTGCTGGCGGTCAGCTGTTTCGTGGTGTTCTTCGGAACCATGTGGCCGATCGCGGCAGAGATGTTCTTTGACCGCAAGCTGAGCGTCGGCGCGCCCTATTTCAACGCCGCCTTCACGCCGTTCATGGTGGCGCTCGGGCTGGTGCTGCCGATCGGCGCGATGCTGCCCTGGAAGCGCGGGCGGCTGGGCCGGGTGCTCTGGTCGCTGCGCTATGCCGGGATGCTGGCGGTGGCGCTGGCGGCGCTGGTCTGGGCGATGCAGGCCGACAAGACGGCGCTGGGCCCGGTGGGTCTGCTGATCGGATCCTGGGTGGTGTTCGGCGCGCTGGTCGATCTGTGGTCGCGCACCGGGCGCGGCTCGGGCCGGGCCTTGCGGCTGCTGCGGCTGCCGCGCGCCGACTTGGGCAAGGCGGTGGCGCATTGCGGCATGGGGGTCGCGATCTTCGCGATTGCCGGGCTGACCGCCTGGGAGGTCGAGGATATCCGCGTCGCCCGCATCGGCCAGCCCTTCGAGGTGGGCGGTTTCACGCTGACGCTGGACAGGGTCGAACAGGTGCGGGGGCCGAACTATACCTCGATCATGGGGTCGGTGGAGCTTGACAGGAACGGCCGGCGGCTGGCGGTGCTGCATCCCGAGAAACGCGACTATATCGTCAGCCGGATGCCGACCACCGAGGCGGCGATCGACT
>JAGRMG010000047.1 GCA_020441385.1 Paracoccaceae bacterium | reverse complement strand
CATACCTCTTGTTCGCTGCTGATCCAGGAAAACGCCGACCCGGACGTGCGGCGCGACCTCGACACCTTTTTCCGCCGGCTGGTGCCGCGGGGCGACGATCCGTCGATGTCCTGGCTGCGCCATACCAGCGAAGGATTCGACGACATGCCCGCCCACATCAGGGCGGCGATGCTGCCGGTCAGCCTGTCGATCCCGGTTTGCGCGGGCGCCCCGGCGCTTGGCACATGGCAGGGCATCTACCTGTTCGAGCACCGCGACGCGCCGCATCTGCGCCGGGTCTCGGCGCATCTCGTCCCGGGCGGTTGACGGCCATTCACGCGACATCGGCCGGCCCGACTTGACCAAGATCAAGTCGGGACCGCGACGCGCCGTGGTATGGGGCGGCATGACCGAGATCTCCCATGACACACCCGCCCCCCGCCCGGGCCTTTCCAGGCTGCTGCCACCGCCGCCGCTGTTCCTGCTGCAACCCGTGCTGAACCGGGTGGTGCATCGGGTGGCAAGGCTGCACCCGTCGCTGTTCGACCGGCTCGGCCCGCATCGCACCGCGCGATTCGTGATCGACGCGCGCGGGCTACCCTTCGTGATGCTGCTGGTGCCGGATCCGGACAACCTGGTCTTCCGCGCCCTGCCGCGCAACCGCGAACCGCAAGGCGACGCGCGCATTGCCGGCGGGTTCTTCGATCTTCTGGGGCTGGTCGATGGCGAATCCGATGGCGACGCCCTGTTCTTTTCCCGCGATCTCGACATCACCGGCAACACCGAAGCGGTCGTATGCCTGCGCAACGCGCTGGACGACGTGGAAGGTTCGATTGCCGAAGACGCCGCCGGACTGTTCGGCGCACCGGGGCGGGCCATCCTGGCCGCCCTGCGCCGGACGGGGGACCGGCGGGGCGGCACCTCATGAAGCGTCCCGAGCTTGTCTGCCCCGCCGGAACCCCGGCCGCGCTGCGTACCGCCGTCGATGCGGGTGCCGATGCCGTCTATTGCGGCTTTCAGAACGCCACCAATGCGCGCAACTTCCCGGGGCTGAACTTTACCCCGGCCGAGATGGAACAGGGCGTCGCCTATGCCCATGCGCGCGGCGCCAAGGTGCTGCTGGCGGTCAACAGCTTCCCCACCGCGGGGCGGTTCGACCTGTGGCGCGAGGCGGTCGATGCCGGCGCGCGGTTCGGTGTCGACGCGCTGATCGTGGCTGATATCGGGGTCGCCGCCTACGCGGCCGAGGCCCATCCCGACCTGCGCCTGCACCTGTCGGTGCAGGCCGCCGCATCGAGCCCAGAGGCGATCCGTTACTACGTTCGCGAATTCGGTGTCAGGCGGGTGGTGCTGCCGCGCATCCTGACGGTATCCGAGATCAAGGACGTCAAGAAGGAGATCCCCTGCGAGATCGAGACGTTCATCTTCGGCAATCACGGGCTGATGGTCGAGGGGCGGTGCAGCCTCACCAACTATGTCACCGGGCTTTCCACCAACATGGACGGGGTCTGTTCGCCCGCCGCCCAGGTGCATTACGACAAGGAAGCCGACGGCTCGGTCGCCACGCGCCTGGGCGATTTCACCATCGACCGGTTCGGCGCCGGCGAACAGGCCGGCTATCCCACCATCTGCAAGGGCCGCTATCACGCGGCCGGGCGCGAGGATGCCTACTATGCCTTCGAGGAGCCGATCAGCCTGAACCTTGCCACGCTGCTGCCGCAGCTGATGGCGGCGGGCGTCGAGGCGTTCAAGATCGAGGGCCGGCAACGCTCGCGCGCCTATGTGCGCCAGGTGGTCGGCGCCTTCCGTGGCGCGGTCGATCAGGTGCTGGCGGGCGAAGACCCCGAACTGGCCGATCTGGTGGCGTTGACCGAAGGGCAGAAACAGACCCAGGGCGCGGCCGGGTCCAAGAAATGGCGGTGAACGCATGACCGGAAAGCTGACACTCGGGCCGATCGTCTACCACTGGGAGGCTGAAGAGAAACGCGACTTCTACGCCCGTATCGCCGACGAGGCGCCGGTGGATACCGTCTATGTCGGCGAGGTGATCTGTTCCAAGCGCACGCCGTTCTTCGATGCGCACATGCCCGAGGTGATCGAACGGCTGGAACGGGGCGGCAAGCAGGTGGTGCTGGCCTCGCTGTCCGAAGTGGTGATCAGGCGCGAACGCAACATGATGGCCGATTTCTGCGCCATCGACAGCCACGAGATCGAGCTGAACAACACCGCCGGCCTGTTCGACATCGACGGGCGCGCCCACCGCATCGGCCCGCTGATGAACGTCTACAACGAACGCACGCTCGGCTGGCTGGCGGGCAAGGGGGCGAGCCATGTCACCCTGCCCGTCGAGGTGCCTCGCGCGGTGGTGGGCGAGATGGCGCGCGCCGCGGATGCGCTGGGGGTCGGATGCGAGGTGCAGGTGTTCGGGCGCGCCTCGCTGGCGGTGTCGGCACGCTGCTATCATGCGCGGGCGCACAAGCGGACCAAGGACAATTGCCAGTTCGTCTGCGAGAAGGATCCCGACGGGATGCCGCTCAGCACGGTGAACGGGCAGTCGTTTCTGACCGTCAACGGCATCCAGACCCTGTCGCACTCCTATGTCGACCTCTCGGGCGAGATCGACGAGATGGTGAACATGGGCATCGGGCATTTCCGCATCATGCCGCAGCAGGCCGACATGGTGGCGGTGGCGGGCATCTATGCCGATCGCATCGCCGGCCGGCGGGACGGCGAGGAAACCGCGGCCAGGCTGGCGGCGCTGAAGCTTGCGGCACCGCTGTCCAATGGCTTCTGGCATGGCCGTGAAGGCCACCGCCGGTTCGGTCCGCGCGCCGCCTGAAGCGGCAAATTTTTAAGGAAAAATTTGCGGCCCCGCGCGAACGGCGGCTCGTCAGACGCGATCGCATGCCATGGGGCCGACAAATTTTCCGGGAAAATTTGCCGTGGCACTCGTTGGGCAGCGCCGCATCTTGCGGCGGTATTTCCCCTCTACCCAAATTCTGGCGTCGCGCCTATAGTTGTGGACAAGTGGGCCAGAGCGCCTACAAGAATGAGGCGGAAATCAACGAGGGGACTGGCATATGCGCTGCCCGTTTTGCGGTAACATTGACACACAGGTGAAGGATTCCCGGCCGGCCGAGGATCATGTCGCCATCAGGCGGCGGCGGTTCTGCCCGGCCTGCGGCGGCAGGTTCACGACCTACGAGCGCGTGCAACTGCGCGATCTGGTGGTCATCAAGACCAGCGGCAAACGCGAGGATTTCGATCGCGACAAGCTGGAGCGTTCGATCCGCATCTCGATGCAGAAGCGCCCGATCGACCCCGAGCGCATCGACCAGATGATTTCCGGCATCGTGCGGCGGCTGGAAAGCATGGGCGAGACCGATATCCCTTCAAAGAAGATCGGCGAGATCGTGATGGAGGCGCTGGCCCGGATAGACACCGTGGCCTATGTGCGTTTCGCCAGCGTTTACAAGAACTTCCAGGCCGCCGACGATTTCGACAAATTCGTCAGCGAGCTGCGCCCGCAGAACCCGGCCGAAGACTGAGGCCGGCGCCATGAACGACGCCGATACCCGCTTCATGGCGCTGGCCCTGTCGCTGGGCCGGCGCGGCATGGGCAATTGCTGGCCCAACCCGGCGGTAGGCTGCGTGATCGTGCGGGAGGGACGCATCGTCGGGCGCGGCTGGACGCAGCCGGGCGGGCGCCCGCATGCGGAAACCGTGGCGCTGGCCCATGCCGGGGCGGCAGCGCGCGGCGCCACGGCCTATGTCACGCTCGAACCCTGTGCCCATCGTGGGCAGACGCCGCCCTGCGCCGAGGCACTGATCGAGGCGGGGCTGGCCCGCGTCGTGGCACCGATGGAGGACAGCGACCCGCGCGTTTCGGGGCAGGGCTTCGAGATGCTGCGCCGCCATGGCATCGACGTGACCACCGGCGTTCTGGCCGCGGGCGCGGCCCGCGATCATGCCGGTTTCTTCCTGCGGACAGAACAGGGCCGGCCGTTGGTGACGCTCAAGCTGGCGGCCAGCCTTGACGGCCGCATCGCCACCGGCGCGGGTCAAAGCCAGTGGATCACCGGCGCGGAGGCGCGGCGCGCGGTGCACGGGTTTCGCGCCCGGCACGACGCGGTGATGGTGGGCGCCGGCACGGCCCGGGCCGACGATCCGGCATTGACGCTGCGCGATCTGGGCATCGATCGCCAGCCGGTGCGCGTGGTGGTGTCGCGCCATCTCGATCTGCCGCTGCTGGGCAAGCTGGCGCGCAGCGCCGCCCAGGTGCCGCTGTGGTTGTGCCATAGCGCCACGGCGGACGGCGAACGCATGAAGGCCTGGGAAGGGCTGGGCGCCCGGCTGATTCCCTGCGCCGTGACGGCCGGGCAGGTCGATGCCGCCGACGTGCTGCGCGCGCTCGGTCGGGCCGGGCTGACGCGGGTTCTGTGCGAGGGCGGCAGCGCGCTGACCGCGTCGCTGCTGGCGGCCGATCTGGTGGACGATCTTGCGGTGTTTTGCAGCGGGATGGCGATCGGCGCCGAAGGGTTGCCGGCGATCGGCGCCCTTGGGCTGACCCGGCTGGACGACGCGCCGCGCTTCCGGCTGGAAGGCACGACGTCCATCGGCGCCGACATCCTGAGCCGCTGGACCCGGGTCTGAACCGCCCCGGTGCCGGGCGCGCGGCCGGTTTCGCCAGTTCGGGCGCCTGCCGCTCAGCTCACATGTATCGCGAAACTCCCCAGCAGGGCGAAGAGCGCGAGGATCATGAGCACCAGGAACAGATCGGCCACGGTCGAGTTGTCGGGCATCTGCGCGGGGTTGTCGATCCGCCGGCGCACATGCTGCATGCGCAGCCAGGCGATCACGATCAGCAGGGCACCGGCAACCAGCATCGGCAGTTCCGACCACGAGGTCGTCGGCTGCGGGGCCAGCCGCGCTGCGGCCAGCCCGAATCCGACGATGGCGACCGCCGTGCGGACCCATGCCAGGAAGGTGCGTTCGTTCGATGCGTGGGTTTCAAAATTCTCGACCATCGGATGTCCTGAATTGCCGCCTTGCGTGGTCCGCGCGACAGGCGCGGGTGGTTCGTAAGGGGGATCATCGCCGCCATCGCCCGTGCCCGGCAAGGGCGATCATCCGGCCGGTGCTGGAAAATCCACGCGCGGGCACCAGATATCCGGGCGGGACCAACAACGGAGCGGCGTCGATGACCAGCATCTATCTCAGGCGGGCCTATGACGAGCCCGGCAAGACCGACGGGCAGCGCATTCTGATCGACAGGCTTTGGCCGCGCGGCGTCTCGAAGGACGAACTCGAACTTGACGGCTGGATGAAGGATCTCGCGCCATCCGACGACCTGCGCAAGTGGTTCGACCATGACCCCGACAGATGGGACGAGTTCCAGGCGCGCTATGCAAGGGAACTGGACGATCGCAAGGAGGCCGTCGGCGCCATGCGCGAGTGCCTTGCCAAGGGCCGCGTGACGCTGATCTACGGGGCCAGGGACCGCGAACACAACAACGCCGTGGCGCTGAAGGCCTATCTGCTGGACGACCTTTGAACGCTGCGCCGGTTTCGTGCGCTCAGTGCCCCGTAAGGACCAGCAGCTGCACCGGCAGCAGCAGGGCCTGGATGCGCAGCAGCAGCGCATGGACGACGCCAACCGTGTCGACTGCGTGGTAGAACAGGTTCGCGCCGAACGATACGTCGGCGCCGCTCACAAGTTCGTGGCTGCTGGAATAGACGTTGGCGATGCAGCGGCTGCCGCGCGGCACGCGGGCGGAACTGCCCTCGAACACCGGCTTCAGGGACACGATCACCGTACCCGGGCGGTCATAGTCCTGAACGTCGAGCAGCCGGTCGGTGGGGCGGAACTGGCCTGACGGCAGGAATTCCTGCACCGCCGTCACCTGCACGGGGATGATCGTGTAGGGCAGCGAAATGCAGGTCACTTCGCCATACATGCCGACCTTGAGCACCTGCGCCGAAACCTGGGCGAAGCCGGCGGTAAAGACATCCTGGCCCACTTCCGGCGGTACCAGGATGCCGGCCGGGCGCAGCGGATTCACGATATCGCCGGGTTGCAGCGCGAATTGCTGCAAATATCCCGACACGCTGGCATAGACCACCGATTTGGCCAGCGCGGCTTCCGCCTCGACCAGAAGCGCGCGCGCGGTGTCGCGTTGTGCCGGCAGCAGCACGGTCTTCTTGGTTTCGACGGCCCGGAAATTGGCCTCGGCAGAGGCCAATGCGCCGTTGCGGGCGGTGACGATGTTCTCCAGCCGCTCGATCTCGCGCCGGTTGGCGGCGCTGCTGCCGCGGTCCATCAGTTCCTGCTGTACCGCAAGTTCGTCGCGGGCCTGCTTGACGCTGCTGGCGGCCTGATCGACGACGCCCTGCGCGGCGTCCAGTTCGGCGTCGGTCATCGCGAACTGGGCCTCGATTTCCGCCATCCGGGCGCGGGCGGTCTGGACGGAGGCGCGCTGGGTTTCGTCCTCCATGCTGAAGATCGGCGTACCGGCCGCGACCAGCTGGTCGGGAACCACCAGCACCTCTTTCACCCGGCCCGAGCGTTCGGGCAGGATGCTCACGGTGCGAAAGAAGGACGAGACGCTGCTGGAGGACGGATGATAGTAGAAGATCACGGTAATCAGCGCCAGCGCCAGGATCGCACAGGCCGTCAGGCCAAAGCGCAGCTCGTACCAGACTGAAAACAGCGTGATTTCCCGTCCGATCCGCTTGTCCTGCACATAGCGGCGGATCAGGTAGTCCGGCAGCACCGTGACCATGGCGCAGACCAGCACTTCGAGCATGGATCAGCCCTCCTTGTCGGCGGTCCGGGCCGAAGGCGGGGCGGCGCGGGGCTGCGGGTCGGGCGCCGGTTCGGGGGCGGGCTCGGGTCCGGCCGGCGGTGGCGCGGCCGCCGCCGGGTCGCCTGCCGCCGCCATGCGCTCCAGCGACGCGGCCATCGACGAGAGTTTTCCCATCAGATCGGGCAACTGGATCGTGGCCAGCAGCAGGGCCGCGATCCAGAACAGGTTGTTGTGGGTCAGCAGGGCGATCAGCGCCAGCACCGCCACGAGCTGATACTGGATGCGGTTGTTGGCATGGGCCATCCGTTCGGGCAGGGCGTGCAGCTTGAAATAGAACACGCCCAGTAGAAACACGGCCACCAGAAGACTGATGGCCACCAGCACGAACAGCACGTCGGTTTCGCCCGGTGCGGTCATGAAGGATGGCATTTGGCTCGCGGCGTCGCTCATCGCAGGGGTCCGGATCTCTTGGCTTCAAATGTCTGTTAACGCCTGTCGCCCCGCCGCACCAGACATTTGTGCTCCGCAGCGGAAAGCCTTGCCGCCGATCCACCGGGGCGAACGGACCGCGACCCGCACACGCAGACGGCGATCAGCGCCGGGCGCGCTTCTGCTCCACGATCTGCGCCATCTGATCCGCCGGCAGATAGCCGCGCAGCATCTCGTCCTCGAGCACGAAGGTCGGCGTGCCGGAGATGTTCAGCCGCTTGGCGAGGTCGTGATTCTCCTTCAGGATCCGGCGGATATCGGGGCTGTCCATCTGTGCCATGATCGCGTCGGCATCCAGACCCAGCCCGTTTGCCAGCCGCCGCAGCGCCACCTCGTCGACATCGCCCTTGAAGGCGATCAGCGCCTCGTGCACCTGGGCATAGGCGGCATCGCCCGCCACCTCCTTTGTCGCCAGCGCGAATTGCGAGGACACCAGGGACGCCTCGCCCAGGATCGGGAATTCCTTGACGATCAGGCGGATGTTCCCATCCGATTTCAGCAACGCCTCGACCTCGGGCGCGGCCTTGCGGCAAAAACCGCAGCGGTAGTCCATGAACTCGACCAGGGTGATATCGCCATCGGGGTTGCCCCCGACCCAGGAATGGCCGTCGTCAAACAGCGCATCGGCATTGTCCGCGATCAGCGCGGTATCGGCGGCGGCCTCGGCCATGGCCTGGCGCTGCTCGAGCAGGCCGACCGCTTCCATGATGATCTCGGGATTGTCCAGCAGGTAGGCGCGCACCTCGGCCCGGAACGCGGCGCGCTCGCTCTCGGTCATCGCGGTCAGGTCCAGGGCCCGCGCAGGTGCGGCCAGCAGGGCCACGGCCAGGACGGCCGGGGTGAGGAAACGCATCATCGTCTTTTCCCTTTCTGGTGATTCTGCGAGGCAATGAACACATCCTGCGCCCGTTGCCAAGCCACCGAACCGCGCGGCAGTTGCCCGACGGCGCGCCGGGCATGAATGCCCGCGTCCTCGAACCGGCCTTCCAGCGCATAGCGTTCGGCGGTGACGAGGGCGGCCATGCCGGGCTGTGCGCTTTTGGCATAGGCGATCGACATGTCGCGCAGCAGCCTGGCGTTGCGGCTGTCGCGCTCGCGGGCCTCTTCCATCGCCGCAAGCGCCGCGTCGGGCCGGCCGGCGGCAAGCAGGGCACGGCCGAGATCGGCCCGGATCAAGGCTTCGCGCGGGGCCAGCGAGGCCGCGCTTTCATAGGCCGCGAGGGCGGCGCTCCATTTGCGGTTCTCCATCAGGATCCGGCCCTTGAGGTCAAGATAGTAGGCATCCCCGGGCCGCAGCGCCAGCGCCGCGTCGATCGCGCCCTGTGCGCGCGCCAGATCGCGCTGGCGGTGCCATGCCACGGCCTCGCGCATCAGGCGGATGTCCTCGTGGCGCTCTTCGCCGGCCCGCCGCATCGTCCATTTCGGCGATCGCGAAAAGGCCGACAGCTTGCCCCGCGCGCGGGCGAACCAGTATTCCGCATCGGGGTCGGGTTCGGCCCGGCCGCCGTTCTGGGCGGCGAAGGACTCGGCGGCGCGGATGCGGTCGCGGGTCAGCGGGTGCGACTGCATGTAAGGGTCCTGGCGGCCCACGCTCAGCATTTCCTGGCCGTGAAACATCCGGTGCAGATCGACCATGCCCTGCACGTCGACGCCGCTGCCGCGCAGATAGGCGGCGGCGGAGCGGTCGGCCGAGGCCTCCTCGGCGCGGGTGTGTTTCAGGAAGGCGCGCAGGGCCGAGGACCGGGTGCCGATGGCGATGCCGCCCGCGGCCTCGCCGGCACCCGCGGCGGCGGCGGCCACGGCCAGCGCCGCGCCAAGCCCCGCAAGGCCGGGGGCGGCGCGCATGTTGCCCATGCGGCGGGCCAGATGGCCGTTGGCGATATGCGCCGCCTCATGTGCGATCACCGCCTGTAGAACGGCTGCGCGCCCGGCCTTCATGATCAGGCCGGAATGGATGAAGATCGCGCGGTTGTCGATCACGAACGCGTTCAGCGAACCGTCGTCCACCACCAGAACGCGCACCCGCCTCGGGCTCAGACCCGCCGCCCGAAGGATCGGAAATGAAAGCCGCGAAAGCGCATGTTCGACCCCCGCATCGCGCAGCAGCACGGTCCCGGCGCCGGCCGGGACGGCTCCGCCCGCCCAGAGGGCGGCGCAGGTCAGAACGAAGGAAATCAGGGCCGGGATTGACCTTGCCCCGCATAAGCGGTCAAAACGCATGGCCGCAGACTGGGAGAATGAATTGCGAAACTCAACCCGCTCACAGGTCGATCCCTTCATCGTGATGGACGTGATGGATGCGGCGCGCCGCGCCGAGGATGCGGGCCGGAGCATCATCCACATGGAAGTGGGCCAGCCCGGCACCGGCGCGCCCAAGGGCGCGACCGCGGCGCTGGCCGGGGTGCTGGGCGACAACCCGCTGGGCTATACCGTGGCGCTGGGCCTGCCCGCCCTGCGGGCCCGCATCGCGCGCCTTTACGGCGACTGGTACGGCGTCGATCTCGACCCGGCCCGGGTGATCGTGACGCCCGGTTCGTCAGGGGCGTTCCTGCTGGCCTTCACGGCATTGTTCGACAGCGGCGACCGGGTCGGCATCGGGGCGCCGGGATACCCCTCCTACCGCCAGATCCTCAAGGCACTTGGGCTGCGCCCCGTCGACCTGCCCGCCGCGCCCGAGAACCGCTATCAGCCGGTGCCGGGGGATTTCGCGGGCATGGATCTGGCCGGGCTGATGGTGGCCTCGCCGGCCAATCCGACCGGCACCATGCTGGGGCACGCCGAGATGGAGGCCCTGATCGGGGCGGCCCGGGCGCAGGACGCCGCGTTCATCAGCGACGAGATCTATCACGGGCTGGAATACGACTCCCGCGCGGTCAGCGCGCTGGAAATCACCGACGACGCCTATGTGATCAATTCCTTCTCCAAGTATTTCTCGATGACCGGCTGGCGGGTCGGCTGGATGGTGGTGCCCGGCTCCCATGTCCGGGTGGTGGAGCGGCTGGCCCAGAACATGTTCATCTGCGCGCCCCATGCGAGCCAGGTGGCGGCGCTGGCGGCGATGGAGTGCGATGACGAGTTGCAGGCCAATCTGGCGGTCTATCGCGCCAACCGGGCGCTGATGCTGGACGGGCTGCCCAAGGCGGGCTTCACCCGGATCGCGCCGCCCGATGGCGCATTCTATGTCTATGCCGACGTGTCGGACCTGACCGGCGACAGCCGCGCCCTTGCCGCCGAGATCCTCGAGGGGGCCGGAGTGGCGGTGACGCCGGGGCGCGATTTCGACCCGCTGCGCGGGCACCGCACGCTTCGCTTCTCCTATGCCCGTGCCACCGCCGATATCGAGGAGGGGCTTGCGAGATTGACCCGCTTCATGGCCGCGCGCTGATCGGGCGCAAGGCACGAACGCGCCGGGTTGGGGGCTTCGCCCCCGCCGCGCTTCGCGCGTCTCCCCCAGAGTATTTGTCACCAGAAAGAAACGAGTGAAGTTCTTCGCTTCTTTCTGGTCCGAAATACTCCCGCCGGAGGCATGGCGCGGCAGCGCCATTCACGGCTGCGACGGGCGGAGACGATTTGCAAACCCGTCGCGCTGCGATACTCTGGCGCCAGAGCGCACCCCCGACACGGCGAGGCAGGTCGAATGAGCAGGATATGGGCGGGTCTGGCGCTGGTCTGGCTGACGGCATGGCCGGGCATGGCGCAGGAGTTCAGCGGGCTGGCGCGGATCGACGCCGGGCAAAGCCGCATCGCCGATGACAATGGGGCGGGCGTGCGGATCGAACTGGCGCTGAGCCAGGGCGTTCCCTATCGGCTGTTCACGCTCGATGCCCCGCCGCGGCTGGTGCTGGATTTCCAGGAGGTGGACTGGAGCGGGCTGAGCGCGGCCAGGCTGGTGGCGAGCGAGCGCGTCGGCGCCGTGCAGTTCGGCACCTATGTGCCCGGCTGGTCGCGGATGGTGGTCGAACTCGCCGCCCCGATGGCGGTGGATCGCGCCGCGCTGGATCTCGACGAGGTGACGGGAGCGGCGCATCTGGCGGTCAGCCTGTCGCCGGTATCGGCCCGGACCTTCGCGGCCCGGGCCGGGGCGCCGCACGATCCGCGCTGGGATCTGCCGCAGCCTGTGCGAATGCCGGCCGCGGCGCGAAGCGGCCCGGGCGCGCCCATGGTGGTGGTGATCGACCCCGGCCATGGCGGCATCGATCCCGGCGCCGAAGTCGGTGCAGTGGAGGAAAAGGCCCTGACGCTGGCCTTCGCCCGCGAGCTGCGCGAGGCGCTGCTGCGCGGCGGCGGGGTCGAGGTGGTGCTGACCCGCGAGGACGACCGGTTCGTGTCGCTCGAGCGGCGCATCGCGCTGGCCCATCAGGCCGGCGCGCAGGTGTTCATCTCGCTGCATGCCGATGCCCTGTCCGAGGGGCTCGCGCATGGCGCGACGGTGCATGTGCTGTCGCCCGAGGCGTCCGACGTGGCCAGCGCCAAGCTGGCCGAACGCCACGACCGCGACGAATTGCTTGCCGGGGTCGACCTCAGCGGCGCCGACGACCGGGTGACGGATATCCTGCTGGATCTGGCGCGCCAAGAAACCCGGCCGCGGACCGAGGCGCTGGCCCGGGCGCTGGTCGAGGCCATGCGCCAGACCGGCGGGCCGATGAACCGGCGGCCGCTGCGCCGGGCGGCGTTTTCGGTGCTGAAGGCGGCGGACATTCCCTCGGTGCTGATCGAGATCGGTTTCATGTCGAGCCCGCGCGATCTGAAGAACCTTCAGGATCCGGCCTGGCGCGCCGCCATGGCGCGCGGCATCCGCAACGGTCTGGCAAGCTGGCGCGCCGAGGATGCCGCGCAGCGCCCGCTGGTGCGCCAGTAGGGCGGTTTGCGCCTCGCACCCGCCGGGGGCCCCGGGGCGGCATGCCATCGCCGGGCGCGGGCCATACCGGCCGCCCGTCCGGTCGGCTCCTATCCGCTCGCGCATGCTTTGACCCGACCCGCGGGCGCGCCTATATAGGCGGCACGCTAGCAGAGGCATATCACTTTTGGTTCGGTTCATACTTTCCTTTTTCGGGACGATCTTCAGCCTGATCACGCTGGGCGTGGTCATGGTGGCGCTGAGCGTGGGCGGCATCTTCTGGATGTACGGCCGCGACCTTCCCAGCCACGAATCGCTGGCGCAGTATCAGCCGGCGATGATCAGCCGCATCTATTCCGGCGAGGGTCAGCTGATCGACGAATTCGCCCAGGAACGCCGCCTGTTCACCCCGTCCGAGGAAATCCCCGATCTGATCAAGCAGGCGTTCATATCGGCGGAGGACAAGAATTTCTACACCCACAAGGGTTATGACACCCGGGGGATTGCCGCCGCGGCCTACGAGGCCGTTCGCAGCCGCGGCCGGACCGTTCGCGGCGCATCGACCATCACCCAGCAGGTGATGAAGAACTTCCTGCTGTCGGGCGACCGCAAGATCGAACGCAAGATCAAGGAGATCATCCTTGCCGCGCGGCTGGAGGAGACGCTGGACAAGGAACAGATTCTCGAGCTTTACCTGAACGAGATCTATCTCGGTCAGAACTCATACGGCGTGACCGCCGCCGCGCAGACCTATTTCAACAAGACCCTGTCGGAACTGGCCCCGCACGAGGCGGCCTTTCTGGCCTCGCTGCCCAAGGCGCCGTCGGATTTCCACCCGGTGCGGCGCAAGGACCGGCTGCTCGAGCGGCGCAATTTCGTGCTGCGCGAGATGAACGAGAACGGCTATATCTCTCACGAGACCTACGAAACCGAAGTGGCGATGCCGCTGCGCTCGGTCCAGAACGGCGATTTCGAGAGCTTCCGCAACGTATTGCCGCCGCGCGACTATTTCACCGATGAAATCCGCCGCCAGCTGACCGAATCCGAGGACTATATCGGCCAGCGCGGCGAGGACGCGTTCTTTTCCGGCGGCTACACGGTGCGTGCCACCATCGACGAGGAAATGCAGGTCGAGGCGGCCCGGTCGCTGCGCGAGGAACTGGAGGCATATGACCGCGGCCGCGGCCGCTGGCGGGGCACCGGGCAGTCCATTCCCGCCGACCGGCTGAAAGGCGAGGCCGACTGGCGCGCCGCGCTTGCCGAAACGGACGTGCCGCGCGACGTGGTGCTGCCGACGCGGTGGTACCCTGCCGTGGTGCTGGAGGTCGGCGCGCAGGACGCCCGCATCGGCATCGAGGACGTGGAGGAGGACGCCGACGGCCACTGGATCACCGCCAGGGACGTCACCTGGGCGCGCAAGGTCAACGGCGACGGCTCGGTCGGGCGCAAGGCGCAGGTCGCGGGCGATCTGCTCGAGGTCGGCGATGTGGTGCTGGTGCGGGCCATGACCAGCGACGAGGACGGTTCGTTCCTGCGCTGGACCTTGCGCCAGATTCCGGCCATCCAGGGCGGTTTCGTGGCGATGGACGTGAACACCGGCCGGGTGCTGGCGATGCAGGGCGGGTTCAGCTATCAGGATTCGGTCTTCAACCGCGCGACCCAGGCGATGCGCCAGCCGGGATCGAGCTTCAAGCCCTTCGTCTATGCCGCGGCGCTGGACAGCGGATATTCCCCGGCCACCATCGTCGTCGACGCCCCGATCGAGATCGACACGCCGCAGGGCATGTGGCGGCCGCGCAATTCCTCCAACAAGTTCTACGGCCCGACGCCGCTCAGGACCGGGATCGAACAGTCGCGCAACCTGATGACCATTCGCCTGGCGCAGGAGGTCAGCATGCCGGTGGTGGCCGGATATGCCGAACGGTTCGGTGTCTACGACCGCATGGGCGCCTTTCTGGCCAATTCGCTGGGCTCGCAGGAAACCACGCTCTACCGCATGGTTTCGGCCTATGCGATGTTCGCCAATGGCGGCGAGCGGGTGGAGCCGACGATGGTGGACCGCATACAGGACAGGTATGGCAAGACCGTCTATCGCCACGACCGGCGCGATTGTGTCGATTGCACATCCGCCGCGCTCGCGCCCGGCGAGTTGCCGCGCATCGTGTCCCACCGCCAGCGGATGATCGACGCGATCACCGCCTATCAGCTCACCTCGATGATGCAGGGCGTGGTGCAGCGGGGCACGGCCAGCGGCGTGGTCCATCTGCCGGTTCCCACCGCCGGCAAGACGGGCACCACCAACGAGGCGCGCGATGTCTGGTTCATCGGCTTCACCTCCAATATCGTGGCCGGGTGCTATATGGGCTATGACCAGCCCCGGCCGCTGGGCCGGGGTGCCTATGGCGCGTCGATGTGCGGCCCGGTGTTCCAGAGCTTCATGGAGAAGGCGGTGAAGAAATACGGCGGCGGGCCGTTCCGCATCCCGCCCGGCGGGCATTTCATCAAGATCGACCGCTATACCGGGGCGCGGCTGCCTGACGATGCCAGCGGCCAGTATGTCGTGGCCGAGTATTTCCGCGACGGCGAAGAGCCGATCTTCGGTCTGACCTACGATGGCGGCTTTGCGATGGGTTCGAACCTGCCGCTGTTCGAGGAAGTGTCGGCGGGCAGCAGCCGGGTGCGCACCTCGACCGGGGAAACCACCACCGTCGGGCCAAAGGCGAATTTCGGCACCGTCAGTTCGGGCGGCCTCTACTGAAGCGTGCCGCATCGTATCGCACTCCGGCATGATCTTCCGGCACCCCGGGCCGCCGTCGGGCCCTGGCCGCATCGGGGTGCCAAGAGCCGGGCAAGCCGTGCCGGCGTCGCGCAACCGCTTGCCCGCCTTGCGGCGCTGGTCTATCACCCGCACTCACACAGCCCAACCGCAGGACCGCCCATGCGCGCCGAAACCCAGAATACCGTGGCCGAGATCGAGAAGTCGCTGAACCTTCTGGCGCAGCGGATGAACCGCGAGACGGCGCCGCACCGGCTTGAGGAATTCAACGCCAGGGTCGAGGACCCCGATCTCTGGAACGATCCCGAGGCGGCGCAGAAGCTGATGCGCGACCGGCAGATGCTGGTCGATGCGATGGAGACCTACGAATCCATCAGGCGCGACCTGGGCGACAATGTGGAACTGATCGAACTGGGCGAGATGGAAGAGGACGGCGAGGTCGTGGCCGAGGCCGAGGCCGCGCTGAAGGCGCTGGCCGCGAAAGCCGCCGAGAAGGAACTCGAGGCGCTGCTGGACGGCGAGGCGGACGGCAACGATGCCTTCCTTGAAATCAATGCCGGGGCAGGGGGCACCGAAAGCTGCGACTGGGCGGCGATGCTGGCGCGCATGTATGTGCGCTGGGCCGAGAAGAAGGGCTACAGGATCGAGCTTCAGTCGGAAAGCGCGGGCGAGGAGGCGGGAATCAAGTCGGCCACCTACAAGATCTCGGGCGCCAACGCCTATGGCTGGCTGAAATCCGAAAGCGGGGTGCACCGGCTGGTGCGCATCAGCCCCTATGACAGCGCCGCCAAGCGGCACACCTCGTTCAGTTCCGTCTGGGTCTATCCGGTGGTCGACGACAACATCGAGATCGAGGTGAATCCGGCCGACATCCGCATCGACACCTACCGGTCGTCCGGGGCGGGCGGGCAGCATGTCAACACCACGGATTCGGCGGTGCGTATCACCCACCATCCCACCGGCATCGTGGTCACGTCTTCCGAGAAATCCCAGCACCAGAACCGCGACATCGCCATGAAGGCGCTGAAATCGCGCCTGTATCAGCTGGAGCTGGACAAGCGCAACGCGGCCATCACCGAAGCCCACGAAAACAAGGGCGACGCCGGCTGGGGCAACCAGATACGTTCATATGTGTTGCAGCCCTACCAGATGGTCAAGGATCTGCGCACCCTGCACGAGACGTCGGACACCAAGGGGGTGCTGGACGGCGATCTCGACGGGTTCATGGCCGCGACGCTGGCGCTGAACGTCTCGGGCAAGAGCCGGGCCGAGGCCCAGGGCGACTGATCGGGGCGGGCTGGCGCCGCGATCGGCCGCAAGCGGCGAAACTGGCGCTTCCCATGAAAAGATGTCGCCGCTAGGCTGGTTTTCGACCAACTGACGAAAGCCCGGCATGACACCGACACCAGAGCGCGACTCCGCCGCCCGTATCCTGTCCGAACTGGGCGCCGGTCGCATCTCCTGCGCCGAACTCATGGGCATCACGCTCGACCGGATCGCCGCCGTCAACGAAACGGTGAACGCCATCGTGGCGCTGCGCGACCCCGACGATCTGCTGGCCTCGGCCCGCGCAGCCGACGCCGTGCCCGCAGCCCAACGCGGACCGCTGCACGGATTGCCGATCGCGGTCAAGGATCTGGTCAACGTGAGCGGCATCGTCACTTCGCAGGGCTCGCCCATATTCCGCGATGCGGTGGCCGGGGCCGACGATATCGTCGCGGCGCGGATGCGCGCCGCCGGCGCGATCCTGATCGGCAAGACCAACGTGCCCGAATTCGGCCTCGGTTCGCACACCTTCAACCCGGTCTACGGCGCCACCGCCAACCCCTATGACCCGGCCCGGTCGTGCGGCGGGTCTTCGGGCGGCGCGGCGGTGGCACTGGCCACGGGCATGGTGGCACTGGCCGACGGGTCCGACATGATGGGCAGCCTGCGCAACCCGGCTGCATGGAACAACGTCTACGGCTTCCGGCCAAGCTGGGGCCGGGTGCCGCCCGAACCGCAGGGCGATACCTTCCTGCATCAGCTGGCGACGCTGGGGCCGATGGCGCGCAGTCCAGGGGACATCGCCATCCTGCTCGACGTGATGTCCGGGCGCGATGCGCGCCAGCCTCATGGCATGGACTGCGCAGCCGTCTCACCGCTGGAAGGCGCGGAGATGAAGGGCCGGCGCATCGGCTGGTTGGGTGACTGGGGCGGGGCATTCGCGATGGAACAAGGCCTGATGGAGCGCGCCGAAGCCGCCTTGCGCGTGTTCGAGGACCTCGGCGCCCATGTCGAGCCGGTCGCGCCGCCCTTCGACGCCGGCGCCATCTGGCAAAGCTGGATCGACCTGCGCTCCTGGGCGGTCGCCGCCGCCCTTTCGCCGCTGATGACCCGCAAGGCGCAACTGAAGGACAGCGCAATCTGGGAGATCGAGCGCGGGCAGGCCATGTCGGCGATGCAGGTCCATAGTGCCAGCGTGATCCGGTCGGGCTGGTTCGCGCGGGCCGCCGCGCTGTTTGACGACTACGACGCGCTGGTTCTTCCCGCCGCGCAGGTCTGGCCCTTCGACATGACCTTGCCCTGGCCTCAGGAAATCGCCGGGCATGCGATGGATACCTATCACCGCTGGATGGAAGTGGTGGTGCCGGTCAGCCTGATCGGTCTGCCCTGTCTTGCCTTGCCGGCCGGGTTCGGCGCCGCCGGCCTGCCCGCCGGGGTGCAGATGTTCACCCGCCGCGGCAGCGACGCGGCGCTGCTGGCCCTGGGGGCGGCCTATCACGCGGCGACCGGCTGGCCGCAGGAACGCCCGGCGATGTGATCTGGACGAACGCCTGGGGCAGGAGGGGAGGAACCCGATGGAAAAGGAATTCGGCGTGCCCGAACTGCGGCCCGCCAGCATGGCGATGCTGCGCGAGGCGCTGGCGCGGGGCTGGGCCGATTTCCGCCGCGCCCCGGTCTGGGGGCTGTCCTTCGCGGCGATCTACGTTTTGGGCGGCTGGGCCATGGCCTGGATCACCGGCGCGACCGGCACGACCTTCTGGCTGGTTCTGGCGGCGATCGGCTTTCCGCTGATCGGCCCCTTCGCGGCGGTCGGGCTGTACGAGGTGTCCCACCGTCTGGAACAGGGCGAACCGCTCGATTTCGCACATGTGTTCGGCGTGGTGCTGATGCAGGGCCGCCGGCAGTTGCCGTCGATCTGCGCCATCATCGTCGTGGTGTTCCTGTTCTGGTTCTTCATCGGTCACATGATATTCGCCCTGTTCCTGGGCCTGTCGACGATGACCAACATCTCGTCCTCCTACGAGGTGTTCCTGACCGCGAACGGGCTGATCATGCTGGCGGTGGGCACCGGCGTGGGGGCGCTGTTCGCGCTGCTGCTCTACATGATCACGGTGATCGCGCTGCCGCTGCTGCTCGATCGCGAGGTGGATTTCGTCACCGCCATGATCACCAGCTTTCAGTTCGTGCTGGCCCGTCCGGTGCCGATGCTGGCCTGGGCGGCGATCATCGCGGCCACCACATTTGCCGCCCTGCTGCCGTGGTTTCTGGGGCTGTTCGTGGCGCTGCCCGTGCTGGGCCACGCATCCTGGCATGTCTATCGCCTGGCATCCGAAGCGCCCTGATCGCGGCCCGACCCGGGCCGGATCAGCGGAAGGCGTCGTCCACCTGCAACAGACGCCGGTGGAACGGCATGAGATCTTCGGCGGCCCTGAACCCGGTGCTGCGCGCGGCGGGAAGAACCTTCTTCAGATCGTCGCCAAGATGTTCATAGACCATGCGCGCCACCCGGGTGCCGGTGACGCTTTCGCGCACCGTGCGGGTGACGTAGCCGACCCAGAAATTGTTCTCGAACGATGCGACACGGTACAGGTAGTTGAACGAACAGGTCATGCCCTTGCGCCGTGAGATGATCAGCGCCACCCCGTCCTCCTGCCTGGCGACATAGCCGCGGAATTCGCGCGAGCGGGCGTTGACCGGCAACCCTTGCTGGCGCATCGCGTCCCGTGCCTCGAAACCGCGCACATAGGCCCAGCCGCTGTCCCGGAACACCCGCACCAGGCCGACGACGAATTGTGTATCGTTCACGAAACTGCGCCGGGAAAACCTGTAAAAGCCGCTGGGAAAGATCTCTTCGGTGACGGTTCCGATGCCTTGGCCAAGAAAGTCGGCCAGGATCGGGCCGTTCAGAACCTGGCCGCGCGAGCGGATGTCGTCAACCGGATCCAGAAGGATGCGGGCATCGACGCCGAAAAAGGTGCAGATACGGTCCAGCACATCGGGCCGCGGAAAGCTCTCGCCCGAAAGGTAGCGGTTGAACTGGGTCCGGTTGATGCCAAGCTGGCGCGACAGTTCCGAGACCGAGGGATAGTCGCGCGCCAGAACCCGCAGGTTGGAGCCGAACATGCTGCGCAACTCCGCCGGCGATCTTTTCGAATTGGTCATTCTGGTCTGCTCTTGATGTTCGCGAGCCGCCCGACCGGGCGGTGAAAATCGTACTCGTAACAGACTTCCGCCCGAACGGATCAGGCTGACACTACTTGGCGTCATCGCTGATGCCTAGTTGTGTCGCAACGCTAGCGTCGTGGTCACAAATTGCAAGGGTGCGACGCCACATTAACCATGTTTGGTCGCCGCGATTCGACGCAGACTTGGGCCCAAGGAACAAGTTGGGATGGAATATGTTTGGCGTCGTACTTTGGAGCAACCCGGAAGAGAACAAGGCCGTCATCTGGTGCGAGGATCACGGCGACCTGGCCTATTGCCGGCAATCCGGCGCCGAACGGCCGGTGACGCTCGATGCCGGCGACTGGGTCCACTTCGATCTGAGCACGGACCGGAACATGCGGGTGGCGCTCAATCCCAGGCTGATTTCCGAAGGCGTGTACCAGGGGCTTGCCGACGTGTTGGGCTCGCCCCCCCGGCAAGCGCGCCCGGATGGCCCGCCGCGGCAGCCCTGCCGCTGCTCGGCCGAGATCATTCCGTTTTCGGCGCGCCGCGCCGCGCCGCCCGCGGGCCATCCCGGCGCTGCCGCGCACCGCGCCTGACCCTCAGTCGCCGCGCAGCAGCGCGGCCACGCCGGTGCGCGCGATCTCGCTCAGCCCCAGCGGGCGCATAAGATCGGCGAAGGCGTCGATCTTGTCCGGCGCGCCGGTGATTTCGAACACGAAACTGCTCAGCGTGCTGTCCACCACCGAGGCGCGGAAGATGTCGGCCAGCCGCAGCGCCTCGACCCGCTTGTCGCCGGTCCCGACCACCTTGAGCATCGCCAGTTCGCGTTCCACGGACGCGCCCTCGACGGTCAGGTCGTGGACCTCGTGAACCGGAACGATGCGGCCCAGCTGCGCCTTGATCTGTTCGATCACCTGCGGCGTGCCGACCGTGACGATGGTGATGCGTGACAGATGCCCGGTATGATCCACCTCCGCCACCGTCAGGCTTTCGATGTTGTAGCCGCGGCCCGAAAACAGGCCGATCACCCGGGCAAGGACGCCGGGTTCGTTTTCGACCAGAACCGCCAGCGTGTGGCGTTCCTCGACATCCGAGAATGTGGGTCGCAGGTTGTATGCCGAATGGCTGGTGGCACCGCGTTTGATGTGCAGGGCTGACATGTTCGTTGCTCCGTTTTCGTCCGGGCCCAGAAAATTCAAATTTTCTGGACCCAAAATTCTCTGAAGAATTTTGCTACACCAGGACCGCGCCGCCGGCCTCGATCGCGCCCTCGGTTTTAGCCTCGCCCAGCAGCATCTCGTTATGTGCCTTGCCGGACGGGATCATCGGGAAACAGTTGGCGTGTTTCTCGACCACGCAATCCAGGATCACCGGGCCGTCGTGTTCGATCATCTCGCGGATGGCGTCGTCGAGCTGGGCCGGGTCGGTGCAGAGTATGCCCCTGGCGCCGAAGGCTTCGGCCAGCTTCACGAAATCGGGCAGCGATTCCGACCAGGAGTGCGAATAGCGCGAACCGTGCAGGAGTTCCTGCCACTGGCGCACCATGCCGAGTCGTTCGTTGTTCAGGATGAACTGCTTGACCGGCAGCCGATACTGCGCCGCCGTGCCCATCTCCTGCATGTTCATCAGCCAGCTGGCATCGCCCGCGACGTTGATGACCAGCGCATCGGGATGCGCCACCTGCACCCCGATCGAGGCCGGAAAGCCGTAACCCATGGTGCCCAGGCCGCCGCTGGTCATCCAGCGGTTGGGTTCCTCGAAACCCATGAACTGCGCTGCCCACATCTGGTGCTGGCCGACTTCCGTGCAGACGTATCGGTCGCGCTCCCTGGTCAGCGCCTCGAGCCGTTGCAGCGCGTATTGCGGCTGGATCGTCTTGTCCGTGTTGCGGTAGTTCAGGCAGTTGGTCTTGCGCCAGACCCCGATCTGGTCCTGCCATTTGCGCACCGCCTCGGCCTCGGTCTTGCGGCCGCGCGCCTTCCAGATCTTCAGCATGTCTTCCAGCACATGCGCCACATCGCCGACGATGGGGATGTCGGTCTTGACCACCTTGTTGATCGATGAGGGGTCGATGTCGATATGCGCCTTGCGGGACTTCGGGCTGAAGGCGTCGATGCGCCCGGTTATGCGGTCGTCGAACCGGGCGCCGATGGCGATCATCAGGTCGCAGTCGTGCATCGCCATGTTGGCCTCGTAAAGCCCATGCATGCCCAGCATGCCGAGCCAGTTTTCGCCGCTGGCGGGATAGGCCCCCAGCCCCATCAGCGTCGAGGTGATCGGAAAGCCCGTGGCATCGACCAGTTCGCGCAGGAGCTGGCTGGCGGCGGGGCCGGAATTGATGACGCCGCCGCCGGTATAGAAGATCGGGCGCCTGGCCTTTTCCATCGCGGCCACCAGTTCGGTGATTTCCTGCGCGTCGCCCTTCACGGCGGGCTGATAATGCGTCTGCATCGCCTTTGGTCCGCTATAGGTGCCGGTGGCGAACTGCACGTCCTTGGGAATGTCGATCAGCACCGGACCGGGGCGGCCGGCGGTGGCGACGTGAAACGCCTCGTGGATGACGACCGGCAACCGGTCGGTGTCCTTTACCAGCCAGTTGTGTTTCGTGCAGGGACGGGTGATGCCTACCGTATCGGCCTCCTGGAACGCGTCCGAGCCGATCATGAAGGTCGGCACCTGGCCGCTCAGCACCACGATCGGGATCGAATCCATCAGCGCGTCGGTGAGACCGGTGACCGCATTGGTGGCGCCGGGGCCGCTTGTCACCAGCACGACGCCGGGCCTGCCGGTCGACCGGGCATAGCCCTCGGCGGCATGCACCGCGCCCTGTTCGTGGCGCACCAGGATGTGCCTGATGTCGTTTTGCTGGAACACTTCGTCATAGATCGGCAGGACGGCGCCGCCGGGATAGCCGAATACCGTGTCCACGCCCTGATCCCTGAGGGCCTGAACCACCATCTTTGCGCCGGTCATCTCACGTTTCATCTTCCTAGCTCCATAAGCGACGTCGTCTGTTCCGTCATCGCCGTTTTCATCGTCGCGGCCGCCGCAGGCGAACACATTGGCCGGGCAAAAAAAAGCCCCCGGTGGGAACGGAGGCGCATGGGGTCGGATATGGTCAACCGCTACCGGCCCATGCGCGCATGTCCTACGATTACGACCAGGGTGGTCATGGCCACAAGGCTCCTTCTCGCTGCGGCGCACACTATGGGCAGGCGTGAGGGGCGTCAACCTGCAAAGCTGCGGAAAATGTGACGCTGGAAGCCCGGATCCGGTCATTTTCTTGCTTGTTGGCGGGGTGCGACGAAATATCCATCAAGATCGCGCTGCGTTCGTGCCGGGCCCGTTGATGCCCGCAAACGCGCCTTTTCCACCGAACTGCGGCGGGCGTCATTCGCGGTGGCCGGCGTTTCAAATCGGGGCTAGGTTGTCTGCATGAAGGTCAAGGGCATTCACTACCGCTCGCTTTGGTGGGACCGAACCGCGCAGGTGCTTTGCATCATCGACCAGCGCGCGTTGCCGCATGTATTCCGGGTGCAGCCGGTCGCCACGCTGGATGATTTCGTGCAGGCGATCTGCCAGATGCGCGTGCGCGGCGCGCCGCTGATCGGGGCCACGGCGGCCTATGGCTTGGCGCTGGCGATGCGGCTCGATTCCTCGAACGAGGCGCTGGAGCGCGCCCATACCATGCTGAACGAGACCAGGCCGACCGCGGTCAACCTGCGTTGGGCGCTTGAGCGGTGCCGATCCGCGCTGCAACCGCTGCCCCCCGGCGGCCGCGCCGCCGCCGCGCTGAACCTGGCCCACGAGATCGCCGACGAGGATGTCGCCATCAACCGCCGGATCGGCGAACACGGGGCCGCGCTGATCCGCGATATCGCATCGCGCAAACCGCCCGGCATGCCGGTCAACCTGCTGACCCATTGCAATGCCGGCTGGCTGGCCACGGTGGATTGGGGCACCGCCACCAGCCCGATCTACCAGGCCCATGATGCGGGCGTGCCGGTCCATGTCTGGGTCGACGAGACGCGGCCGCGCAACCAGGGCGCGCTGACGGCCTGGGAACTGGGCAGCCACGGGATCCCGCATACCTATGTCGCCGACAATGCGGGCGGGCACCTGATGCAGCACGGCCAGGTCGACATGGTGATCACCGGCACCGACCGCACCACGCGCACGGGCGACGTGTGCAACAAGATCGGCACCTATCTGAAGGCGCTCGCGGCGCATGACAACGGCGTGCCCTTCTTTGTCGCGCTGCCCTCGCCCACCATCGACTGGACCATGGGCGACGGTGTCGGGGGCATCGAGATCGAGGAACGCGGCGGCGAGGAAGTCACCCACGTTCAGGGCCGCGCGGGCGATGGCGCCGTCGCGACGGTGCAGGTGACGCCCGATGGCACGACGGTCGCCAATCCCGCCTTCGACGTGACGCCGGGTCGGCTGGTGACGGGGCTGATCACCGAACGCGGCATCTGCGCGGCGACAGAGGCGGGTCTGGCGGCGCTGTTCCCCGAGCGGGCGGCGGCATGAAGCCGCCCTGCGCGGACGGCGTGAAGGTCCGGGCCGCGATCGCGCCATCGGGGTAAGGCGCATCGCCCGGGAGCGTGCACAGACCATCGGGCGCGCGGCGCTTTCGCCAGCGGCTTTTCTCCGGCAAGCCGGACATGTCTGCCCCAGGTCATGCCCATCCGGTGCGTTGCACGGCGCGGGCGGTCTGCCGGCGCGCGATGGCCGAGGGATTGCGAGCCAAAAGACGCTGAATTCATGACCTTGCAGATTATGTTTGACCTTCCGGCCGGTTTAGCGTCGAATTCGTGAAGCGGACGTTTGGAGACATCGGTGCGATGCGGCATGGGATCCATCGCCTTGCGGGATGCGCGAGACGAACGCGGCGCGGCATGTCCATCCGGCCCGCACCGCGCGACGGGGCAGGCACCGGGTTCGCGCATTGCGGGGCGCACATCCGATGATGCTTGACGGCCGCGCCGGCGGGGCGCAATACGCGCGGCCCGCAAATGTGAAACCAAGGAGCAGTTGACCCCATGACCCCCTTCGCGATCGCCGGTGTGCAGATGCATGTCGCCGCGCTGCATTCCAATGTCGCCGCCATGCGCCACAGGCTCGAGGTGCTGATGGCGCGCTTTCCCTGGACCCAGATGGTGGTGTTTTCCGAACTGGCGCCGTTCGGCCCGCTCGACCAGTTCGCGCAGCCGTTTCCCAACGACACCATCGCCACCTTCCAAGAGGATGCCCGCCGTCATGGCATCTGGCTGCTGCCCGGGTCGATGTTCGAAAAGCGCGAGGACGGGCGCATCTTCAACACCGCCGTGGTGATCGACCCCGAGGGCGAGATCGTGGCGAAGTATTCCAAGATGTTCCCGTTCCGGCCCTACGAGGCCGGGATTTCCGCGGGAACCGAATTCTGCATCTTCGACGTGCCGCAGATCGGCCGGTTCGGGGTGTCGATCTGCTATGACATCTGGTTTCCCGAAACCACCCGCCACCTGACCAGCCAGGGGGTCGAGGTACTGCTCAACCCGGTGCTGACCGGTACCACCGACCGCGACGCCGAGATCGCCATCGCGCGCGCCACCGCCGCGCAGTTCCAGTGCTATGTCTTTGCCGTCAACGGCCTGGCTGCCGGCGGCGTGGGGCGGTCGCTGGTGGTCGATCCCTCGGCCATGGTGCTGCACCAGTCGGCCGGGCAGGAGGACATGTTCCCCATCGAGGTCGATCTGAACCAGGTCCGCCGCCAGCGCGAGGTCGGCCTCAAGGGGCTGGGCCAGGTACTGAAGAGCTTTCGCGACCGCGAGGTCGATTTCCCGGTCTACGACCGCACCAGCGGTGCGGATGCCTATCTCAAGACCCTGGGGCCGCTGGAAATGCCGGCCAAGGGCGGCGGCGCCGCGCGCGCGGTCGATCCGCGCACGGCGTTGGGCTATGTTGAAGACGGCCAACACCCGGCACAGAACCTCAGCCCGTTCAAGGGACGCACCGGCACCGGCTGAGCCGGCAAGCGGGGAGGCAGAGGGAGGACGACCCATGAAGCAGAACGACAGCGCGAAACTTCCGTCGATCAGCGACTATTACAGCGCCTCGCAGCTTCGCTCGGACCGGTGGAGCGCCCTGCGCGAGATCACCGAATCGCTTCGCCGGACCGGCGTGACGGGGCGCAGGGCCGACAGGCTGCTCGCCCAGACCGGCGCACTGCTACAGGCGCTGGAGCCGATCGAGACCTACTTTGCCTTTCCCGGCAAGTCCGCCTTCGACAACCTGCGCCGCCAGCTGGAAAACCGCAACATCGACGAATTGTCCCATGCGGTGCGCCGGGTGGCGCGCGCCCTGGCCTCGGGCGCCTACCGGCGGCGCACCATCCCGCTGAAAAGCGATGAGGACAGCGACGAATACGACGATGAAACCGCCATGTCGCTCGAGGCGCGCGCGCTTGGGCGGCCCTATTTCGAGGTGCTTATCGTCGATAACGTGAACGAACATCAGGACCGGTTCGTGCGCGCCAGCCTGCAACGCATGCGCCGCCCCGAAGACCCTTACATCTACGAACCCGTGGTCGTGCCCAGCGTCGAGGACGCGCTGATCGCCATCCTGTTCAACCACAACATCCAGGCCGTCGTGGTGCGCCCCGGCCTGACGCTGAAATCAAGGAACGAACTGGAGATACTCAAGCGCTACCTCAACCGGCTGGGCGAGGACGAGGACGTGGACGCGCTGGAGCCCTACGAATACGGCCCCGAATCCTGCCGTCTGATCGCCAAGGTGCGCCCCGAACTCGACGCCTACCTGATCACCGACCGCTCGGCCGAGGACATCGCCGGGCTGGATCTGGGCCTGTGCCGCCGGGTGTTCTACAATCAGGAGGACTTTCTGGAACTGCACCTGAACATCCTGCGCGGCGTGGCGCGGCGCCACAAGACGCCGTTCTTCACGGCGCTTGTCGAGTATTCCAAGCAGCCCACCGGCGTGTTCCACGCCATGCCGATCAGCCGGGGCAAGTCGATCAGCCGCAGCCACTGGATTCAGGACATGGGCGCGTTCTACGGGCCCAACATCTTCCTGGCGGAAACCTCGGCCACATCCGGCGGGCTCGACAGCCTGCTCGAACCCCGCGGCCCGATCAAGGAGTCGCAGGAAGCCGCCAGCCGCGCCTTCGGATCGCGCCAGACCTTCTTTGCCACCAACGGCACGTCGACCTGCAACAAGATCGTGGTGCAGGCGCTGGTCAGACCGGGCGATATCGTGCTGGTCGACCGCGACTGCCACAAGTCGCACCATTACGGGATGGTGCTGGCGGGCGCGCATGTCGTCTACATGGACAGCTATCCGCTGCACGAATATTCGATGTATGGCGCGGTGCCGCTGAAAGAGATCAAGCACCAGCTTCTGCGCCTCAGGGCCGCCGGCAAGCTCGACCGGGTGCGCATGGTGCTGCTGACCAACTGCACGTTCGACGGCATCGTCTACAACGTCCAGCGCGTGATGGAGGAATGCCTGGCGATCAAGAAGGATCTGGTGTTCCTGTGGGACGAGGCCTGGTTCGCCTTTGCCCGGTTCGGCCCGACCTATCGCCAGCGCACGGCGATGAACGCCGCCAACGTGCTGCGCACCGAACTGCGCAGCGCCGAACACGCCGCCGCCTGGGAGGCGCAGCAGGCCGAACTGAAGGGGGCCGACGAGGCGGTCCTGCTGAACACGCGGCTGCTGGCGCCGCCGGATGCGCGGGTGCGTGCCTATGCCACGCAATCCACCCACAAGACCCTGACATCGCTGCGCCAGGGCTCGATGATCCACGTCAACGACCAGGACTTCAAGGGCGAGGTCGAGGAGGCGTTCCACGAAGCCTACATGACCCACACCTCGACCTCGCCCAACTACCAGATCATCGCGTCGCTGGATGTCGGGCGGCGCCAGGTCGAACTCGAGGGCTTCGAATTCGTGCAGCGCCAGGTCGAAAGCGCCATGGCGATCCGCCGCGCGGTGGCGACGCACCCGTTGCTGGCGCGGTATTTCAAGGTATTGGCGGCGGGCGACATGATCCCGGCGGAGTTTCGCGAAAGCGGAGTCCATTCCTACTACGACAGCGAACAGGGCTGGACGGACATATGGGAATGCTGGGCCAGCGACGAATTCGTGCTGGACGCGACCCGGATCACCCTGCTGGTGGGCAATACCGGCTGGGACGGCGACACGTTCAAGACCCGGATCCTCATGGACAAGTACGGCATCCAGATCAACAAGACCTCGCGCAACACGGTGCTGTTCATGACCAATATCGGCACCACGCGCAGTTCGGTCGCCTATCTGATCGAGGTACTGGTCGAGATCGCCCGCGATCTTGACGACCTCAACGACGATGCCTCGAAGATGGAGCGGCGGGCCTTCGACAAGCGCGTTGCCAACCTGATCGAACATGTCCCGCCATTGCCCGATTTCAGCCGCTTCCACGACGCCTTCCGCCTTGGCGGCGACACCCCCGAGGGCGACATCCGCCGGGCCTTCTTTCTGGCCTATGACGAGGAGAACTGCGACTATCACGACCTCGACGACCGGCTGATGGACCGGCTGGTCAACGGCGAGGAACTGGTCTCGGCGTCCTTCATCATCCCCTATCCGCCCGGCTTTCCGATCCTGGTGCCCGGGCAGGTCATTTCAAGGGAGATCCTGTCCTTCATGCGGGCGCTGGATGTCAGCGAAATCCACGGCTTCCGCGCCGATCTGGGCCTGCGCGTGTTCACCGCCGAGGCGCTGGAACAGACCGCGAAAGCCCGCCGGGCCTAACCAGACAACAGGGAGCAACCAACATGCCGAAGAAGACGCTCAAGAACATCTCCGAAATCCGGCGCCATTTCCATACCAACGGCGACCCGATCTATTTCGTGTCGGCCACCAATTTCAACCTTCTGGGGCTGGATGAATGGGTCAAGAACTTCACCTATATCTGCTACATGGACTGTTTCGACGGCCGCCATCCGAACGTGTTCGTGCCCTCGGAAATGCCCCATGACGAGTTCCAGTCGATCGAGGACATCAACAACTACCTGCTTCAGCACAAGGAAGTCGTCGATCTCGTCAAGCGCAAGGGCGGCAAGCCGAAATTCGTGTTCCTGATGTTCGATGAAATGACCGAAGACCTGGTCAGGGAACTGGGCGGCGATCTGTGGTTTCCCAAGGCCAGACTGCGTACCAAGATGGACAACAAGATCGAAACCGTCCGCGTCGGCAACAAGGCGGGCGTGCCGTCGGTGCCCAACACGCTCAGCGAGGTGGAAAGCTACGACCACCTGCGCGAGATCTGCGACAAGGCCGGGCTGGGCCACGATCTGGTGCTGCAATCGGCCTTCGGCGACAGCGGCCACACGACGTTCTTCATCAAGTCCGAGACCGACTATCGCCGCCATGCCCACGAGATCGAGGGCGAGGGCGAGATCAAGATCATGAAGCGGATCGACTGCCGCGGATCGGCGATCGAGGCCTGCGCCACCAAGGAAGGCACCATCGTCGGCCCGCTGATGACCGAGTTGGTCGGTTTCAAGGAGCTGACTCCCTACCGCGGCGGCTGGTGCGGCAACGAGATCTTCGCCAACACCTTCTCCGCGCGGGTCCGTGATCAGGCCCGCGCCTATACCTTCGCCTTCGGTGAGCAGCTGCGCAAGGAAGGCTATAGAGGCTACTTCGAGCTGGATTTCCTGGTCGATACCAAGACCCGCGACATCTATCTGGGTGAGCTCAATCCGCGGATCACCGGGGCCAGCTCGATGACCAACCACGCCGCCTTCGCCCACGCCGACGCACCGCTGGCGCTGTTCCATCT
>JAGRMG010000046.1 GCA_020441385.1 Paracoccaceae bacterium | reverse complement strand
TGGCCGACGGCTACCTGTCCGCGGCCAGCACCTATCTGGCGGGTGCCGGGGCGCAGCTGTTCAACCTGACCTTCCTGGAAACCGCCACCGATTCGGCGGGGCGGAAATCGCAGAACCTCGTGACCGTATCCCCGGTTCCGCTGCCGGCGGCCGCGCTGCTGCTGCTGGGCGCCCTGGGCGGGCTGGGCCTGACCCGGCGCCGGCGCAAGGGCTGAACCCGAAAAGCGGTCCGGGGGCCGGACCCGACCTGCAGCCAGAACCGCGCCACAAGCGGTTCGACAAGCCACACTGTCGATGCGCGGAACCCGTCAGGAAGGGACATCCACGCCATCGACAGTGGCGGCCGACGTCTTGCACCTGACGATCATATAAATTCTCTGCCCCTGGTTTATTTCTTTGACAATATTCATACTGTTACGGATTTGTTCAATTGTCCTCGCATGTTTGGTTCGGGAATGAAAGGCAGCGAATATCTGCCCATCGGGCTTCAGGTTTGAACAACACACATTCAAGAATCTATTCAGGGAAGGCTCGTCAAGATAATTCAGGCATTCCTCGCAGATTATGGTATCTACCTTTTCAGCGTCGTGTTCTTCCCAGCTTTCCATGCCCTTGGTGTCAAAAGAAACCTTCGGGTTCCTGTTTGCTTTCTGGCACATCTGTATCGCTACACTGGAAATATCGTAACCCGTGTACTTGCTGAACCCGTCTTCCGGCAGATACAGCGGTAGCGTCCCGTCGCCGCAACCAAATTCGACCACTACCCCGCCGTTCAGAATTTCCGCGATAATATCTATCATCAACTGGCTTTTCTTGTTCGTAAGCCAGAACAGACTTTTGTGCTCGATATTCCAGGCGTATTGTTTAAGTCCCACGATCCTCAAGGCTTTCGACAGCGATCGAATTGCAACAAATTTAATCCCCGTTTCCACGCCCCGCTCCCATTGGCTTTGATCCTTTCGCCTGTATGTGGCTCAAGCCACCAGTCCTCGTTACTTTTCCGCCCAGTTGCTTCGGCACCTCGATCCATCGCCCGCTCCTGGCCGATGTCATTCATCGCACGCGGATCAACGGCCCCTGACTTGATATCGCCGTTCGACGCCCTCTTGCAGCCGTTGTCTCCCCCGCGGCATGAACGGACCTTCACCGCATCCGGGCATCATGCGTTATCCCTGTTCCAAAGCAAAGGCCAAATGCCCCTTCAGTACGACCAAGCGATCCGTCGGCCGAGTCGATTCACTCGATTGCGGGCGGGGCGGCGACTCCCCGCCTGGCGGTTTCCGACCTCCCGGAACGGCATAGTAATTATCACGTTATTACCACAAGTTATAAACTTGGCGCACAAAATACCCTTCTGATGCGCGCCACCCTGGCGCCCTGCCCGCCGCCCTATCGCACCCGATAAGATGCGCTTATCGGGAATCGCTCCGCTCCCAGCGGATCTCAGTCGCCTTCGCCCGGCATCGGGCGCAGTTTTTCCGCGCGCGCTCCGCGTGACCGCCATCCGAACCATTCCTTGAGGGCGAACCGCAGGGCAAGCCCCGCCACGGCCCCGGCCCCGGCCCCCAGCGCATCGGCACAGAAATCTGCCCATTCGCCTTCCCGGCCGACGCTGGGCTGGATGAGTTCGATGACGCCGCCGTAAAGCACCGCCCCCGGCAGGATCCAGACCAGAAGCCGGGGGTGAAACAGGGCGCAGGGCAATGCAAGCGCCGCGAAGGCGAGGACATGGTAGGACTTGTCCGCGCCGGGCAGGCCGGGCGGGGCCGAGACCGGCAGCAGGGTCAGAAGGCCGATCGCGACGGCCAGAACCGCGGTGCCGCCCAGGGCCGCCCTTCTGCGCGCCGCCCGCCCGGCCGGATGCGTGGCCGAAAACAGGGCGCGGATCATGCCCCGGCCGCCCGCTTTCTCACCCAGCCCAGAAAGGCGGCGTCGGGCTTGCGCAGGCGCTGCGCCCCGGTGCGCGCCCAGACGCCGCGCCATTCCGCCTCGAGCGCGTGCACGTCCCGGCCCGGCATCAGGGCGCGCGCCGCCTCCAGCGCCGCCGCGCCCAGTACCGGGGGCGGGGTCTCGACCACCGGTGCCCTCGGGGCAAAGCGCATCAGGTCGCCGGGCACCTCCTGCATGGCATAGTCGGGCAGGTGGCCGGCCGCGATCATCTCGCGCAGCATGGCGCGGAACACCCGGCGCGGGCTGGCCGAGCCGGATTTCTTCAGCAGCGTGTCGACCGAGACCACCCAGGCCTCCTGGCGGCCGCAATGCTTGCGCGCCAGTTCGTAGATGCGCCGCTCGAGCGGCTTGCGCAGGCGGAAATAGTCGCGCGAGAGCGTCAGCACCGATTTGGACAGCACCGCGCGGTAAAGCCACTCCGAAAGCGTCACCGCGACGCTGATCATGCGCCCCCCGCCCCTGCGCCCGCGCGGGCTGCGGCGCACGATCTCCCAGCTTTCGATCAGCCCGAAACCGGTGGTGGTCTCGCGCTCGCCGGTGACGATATTGGTGGTGATGCGGGTCCCGGCGAGGCGCTCGAACGCCTCGCGCAGACGGCGGTAGGCGTCTCCGGATGTCTCGCGGTTGGTGGCGACCAGAAGATCGTGCGCCTTCAGCGTCAGGGTGCGCGAGGTGGCGCGCCCGGCATTCAGCGCCGCCATCAGCTGGGAGATGCAGAAGATCAGGATGTCCTTGTCATGAATCGTGGCGAGGCCGCGGACGCTGGGGGTGATCTCGATGCGCACCCGGTTGTGCTCATAGCGCAGGATGCGCCGGTCGGGCCGGGTCGAGAGCGAGAACACCGGATGTTCCATCGTCGCCAGGTCGTCCTTGGGGATGGCGTCGAACATGTCGCAGAGAAAGAAATCGCCCTGCCGCATGCGGTCGGGCATGAGGCCGCCTGCCCCGGTCCCCGGCCCCGTCATGTTGCTGCCCGTCACACTGCCGCCCGTCCCGCTGCCCATGGCCGTTATCCGACTCGGTTATCGTGGTTTCATTGACGCCGACCCTAGAGTTATCCACAGGCCGGCACAATGCGCCGCTTCGGGGGTTCGGAGTCGCCCCATCGTGGGAGCGGAGTCGCCTTATCGGGGGTTCGGAGTCGCCCGCGATCCCGGAAACGGGAAAAAATCGCGCCGTTTCAGCAAGATGCGCGAAACGGGCAGACTCCGTAACACTAGATAACACGAATCTAACACCCTGAAAAAATCCGCACGCCCCGCCCCGGACAAGCAATCTGCCCGCCTCCGCGGGAAAACCGGCACAGAAAAATCAGGGAAAAATCGGTTTTGTGCGCGTTTTCCTTCCATGTGCGACGTTTTCTGGTATCCTGGCCAAAACACGGCATATCGGGCAACGGCAAGGCAGATCACGCATGGCAAGGGACGGCACCGGGGCGACAGGCGGTCTGCCCCCCTATTTCAACATCGACCCGGACGCGGCGCTGGCGGATCTGGATCCGCCCACCGACACCGCGGGCTTTGCGGCCATCGCCGGGGCCTGCGCCCGCGGCCGCGCCGACCTGGCCGGGCGCGGCCTGGACGAGACCGGGCGCAAGCAGCTGCGGCTGTTTTCCACCTGGGAGATCACGCGCTATCTGATTCCGGTGGCCAGCGCGCATTTCCGCCGCGTGCTGAAACAGAACCCGGATCTGCCCCAGGGCCGGTCCGAGACCGAGGGCGGCGCCAAGTGGTTCACGCTGGACGAGGTGCTGCGCCTGCGTGCCTTCTTCGGCGCGCAGGGGTCGAAGGCCAAGAACTACCTGCCCTACCGCCCCGAGGGGCTGGCGGCCAAGCTGGTGGCGGTGGCCAATTTCAAGGGCGGGGTCGGCAAGACCTCGACGGCGGCGCATCTGGCGATGTCGGCGGCGCTCGACGGCTACAGGGTGCTGGTGATCGACCTCGACAGCCAGGGCTCGATGACCTCGATCTTCGGCGGACGGGTCGAGGACGAATGGCAGACCGCGTTTCCGCTTCTGGCGCGCCATTACGGCGAACATCTGCGCGCCGAGAACCAGCGCCGCATGGATCGCGGCGAGACGCCGACGCCGCTGGACGAGGCGCTGGTGGCGGCGCTGTCGATGAGCGCGCGGGACGTGATCCAGACCACGCACTGGCCCAATATCGACCTGATCGGCGCACAGCTGAACCTCTACTGGGCCGAGTTCCAGATCCCGGTCTGGCGCATGGCCTCGCGCGGCTGGAAGCTGTGGGACGCGCTGAGCGACCGGCTGGCGGCCGACGGGGTGCTGGCGGATTACGATCTGGTGTTCATCGACACGCCCCCCGCGCTTGGCTATCTGACCATCAACGGGCTGGCGGCCAGCGACATCCTGCTCGTGCCCCTGGGGGCCTCGTTCCTGGAATTCGACTCTACGGGGCGGTTTTTCGACATGCTGCATTCCACGTTCCAGTCCATCGAGGAGGGCGAGAACGCCGCCGCCCGCGCCCTGGGGCGGCCGGGGATGGCGTTCGAGTGGGATGCGGTGCGGGCGGTGGTGACGCGCTATGACAGCGCCCAGCAGGGCGAGCTGGGCGCGCTGATGCAGGCCTATCTGGGCCGCACCCTGTCGCCGCACCGGCAGGATTTCACGGCCCTGATCGGCCAGGCCGGCGAGCAGGTCAGCGGCATCTACGAGGCCGATTACCGCGATTTCAACCGCGAGACCTATGCCCGGGGCCGGGAGACCTTCGATGCGACCTATGCCGCGTTCAAGCGGCTGTTGCTGGGAATCTGGCGTCGCGCGGAACGCGCGCAAGAAGAAAGTCGCGCGGAACGCGCGCAGGAAAAAGCCAGCGCGGAACGCGCGCAGGCGGAGGACGGCGCGGGACGCCCGCGGGCCGGCGGCGCAGGGCAGGGCCGCGGGCCGGGCGGCGAAGGCAACGAACGCGCGTTTCAGGACGTGTAAAGACGTCCCGGCCAGGGTCGGGGATCGGAATTGGGGCGGCGGAGGATCGCAGATTGGCCAAACGCAAGCGACTGAGCCCGGCGCAGCCGGGATATCTCGAGGGCGCCCGCGCGCCCGAGACCAAATCCATGCCGGTAGCGGGGCGGCCCGGCGTCCTCGGCCCCGATCCGGTTTCCGGCCCTGTTTCCGGTTCCGTCCTTGGCCCCGCCGCGGCCCCGATCGCGCAGGTGGCCGGCGATGCCGCGGCGCATGCGGCGCTGGAGGAATTGTCCACCGCCTTGCGGGACGCCCGCGGCGAGGGGCGCCTGATCGAGGCGTTGCCGCTGGACTCGGTCGATGCCGGCTATCTGGTGCGTGACCGGATGGAGCAGGACGAGGACGAGATGGGCGCGCTGATGGACAGTCTGCGCGCCCGCGGCCAGCAGACCGCGGCCGAGGTGATCCGCCTGCCCGACCGGGGCGGGCGCGGCCCCGCCTATGGCCTGATCTCGGGCTGGCGACGGCTCGTGGCCCTGCGCAGACTCCATTCGCAGACCGGAGAGGACCGCTTTGCCACCCTGCGTGCCCGGGTGATCGCCCCGGAGACCGCCAGCGATGCCTATGTGGCGATGGTCGAGGAAAACGAGATCCGGGTGAATCTCAGCTTTTACGAGCGCGCCCGGATCGCGGTGCATGCCATGCGCGAGGGGGTCTATCCGACGCAACGGGCGGCGTTGCAGGGTCTGTTCGGGGCCACGACGCGTTCGAGGCGCTCCAAGATCGGCAGTTTCATTGCCGTGGTCGAGGCCTTCGACGGCGACCTGGTCCATCCCACCGCGATCTCCGAAAAGCTTGGCCTGGCGCTGGCCCGCGAGATCATGCGCGACCCGGAATTCGTCTCTGAGGTGCGGGTCAGGCTCGAATCCGCGCCGCAGCGAAGCGCCGGCGAAGAGATGCGCCTGCTGGCCGCCGCGATCGCGGCGCGCCAGCCCGCCCGCCAGCCCGCCCCGGCGCCGTCCCCCGGCGCCGATGCCGCGCCCGC
>JAGRMG010000253.1 GCA_020441385.1 Paracoccaceae bacterium | reverse complement strand
TGGCGGTGCTGGACGACTGGAACGACCGGCGCCGCGCGATCGCGGCCGCCTATGGCGAGGGGCTGGCGCAATCCGGGCTGGGCCTGCCCCATGTCCCGAACTGGGCCGAACCGGTCTGGCATCTCTATGTGGTGCGCAGCCCCGGGCGCGACGCGCTGCAGGACCGGCTGGCCCGGGCCGGGGTGGGAACGCTGATCCACTATCCGGTGCCCCCGCACATGCAGCGGGCCTATGCGGATCTGGGCCTCGCGCCCGACGCCCTGCCGCTGGCCCGGCAACTGGCCGGCGAGGTGCTGAGCCTGCCGATCGGGCCGCAACTGGGCGCGGACCGGGTCGGGGAAATCTGTGCCTCTCTCGCCGCATGATCCGGTCCTTGACGAATAATTTCCACGAACAATCCGGCGGGTCAGTCATGCCGAACACGTTCATCGCATACGCAACATCCCCTGGCGGCGCGGCCTTCCCCGCGCCAGGGCGACCGGGGGCGGGGGCGGCGGGATGGCCTTGAAACCCGCGCCGGGCCATGCGCTGGAGCGGCATCTGCACCGCGCCAAAACGCATCTGAAGCTTGCGCTGATACAGGCCAGGCACCGGGCGGCGCTGCGCCGCAAGCGCGACAGGACCTCTCTGCGCGTGGTCTTCGTGGTGCTGACCGAAAGCACCTGGAAGCTGGAAACGCTGCTGCGCGAGATGGAAGCCGAC
Source organism: Paracoccaceae bacterium (assembly GCA_020441385.1). GTDB lineage: Bacteria > Pseudomonadota > Alphaproteobacteria > Rhodobacterales > Rhodobacteraceae > JAGRMG01. Next base: position 1,323 of record JAGRMG010000253.1, on the reverse strand, counting down.
CCGGCCTTCGATACGGCGATCGCCGTGGCGGCGATGCGAACCCTCGACGACACCACGCGGCAGGCGGAATACGAAAACGCCATGTCGTATTTCAGGACGCGCGGCGGCGCCGGACCGGTTCTGGGCACGCCCGGAGAGATCGCCGGATTCGACCCCGATATCGTGTTCCTGACCAACCCGCATTTCGTCACCGACCCCGCCTTCCACTTCAAGCTCATGGACCGGTACCTGTGCTGCTATGTCCCCTATCACCACGAGGTGGTGCAGTACGAGGACAACCAGGCGCAGTACAACCAGTTCTTTCACAACGCGATGTGGCGGATCTTCGCCCCCCACACCGTGTCCGGGCGGATATTCCGGACGGTTTCGCGAAGGAAGGGCCGGAACGTGGTCGTCACCGGCTATCCGGCCTGCGAACCGCTGCTTGCGCCACCCGGGGATGAAGCGGACGTCTGGAAGAAACAGGACCGGGACAAGCTGAAGATCATCTGGGCGCCCCATCACACCATCGACATGCCGCAACTGCCCTATGCCAATTTCCTGCGATACGCCGAAGCGTTCGTGGCCCTGGCCGACCGTTACCGCGACCGCGTGCAATGGGCCTTCAAGCCGCATCCGCTGCTGCGCTCGAAACTCTACCGGCACCCGGACTGGGGGCGGGAGCGGACGGATGCCTATTTCGGATACTGGGCGGAGTCCGGGCATTGCCAGCTCGAGCTGGGATCCTATGTCGACCTGTTCCGCCAGTCCGACGCGATGATCCACGACAGCAGCTCCTTCCTGGCCGAATACCTCTACCTCGACAAACCGGTCATGTTCCTGCAGAGCGTCGAGAATATCGCCGATTTCCTGAACGATTTCGGCCTCGAGGCCTATCGGGCCTGCGAACATGCCAGACGCTTCGAGGAGGTCGAGAGCTTTGTGCGCGCCCTGGCCGACGGGTCCGGACGGGCCCGGCGGGAAGCGGATTTCGCAAGACACCCCGAACGCGAGGCGTTTTACGAACGAAACATCGCGCCGCACTTTCTCGAAGCCCCGTCCAGGAAGATCGCAAGGCACATCAAGTCCCACTTTCCGGCCCTTCGCGGCGGGCAGAACGGATAGCGCCCGGCGATGTCGTCCCGCGATCTGGTGAAATCCATGCTGATGATCGGCAGCGCCCAGGCGGTCAGCGTCGTGATCTCGGTGCTGCGGGTGAAGGTGCTGGCGCTGCTGGTGGGCCCGGCGGGCATCGGCCTGCTGGGCATCTACCAGAACCTGCGCGAGACCGGCGCGCTTGGCGCCGGGCTGGGCCTGCAGAACAGCGGCGTGCGCGAGATCGCC
>JAGRMG010000045.1 GCA_020441385.1 Paracoccaceae bacterium | reverse complement strand
GGCGCTGACTGACCCCGACACCTTCGCCCCCAGCGCCTCGGCGCGGGCCTTGGCCTCGGCCCGGGTCATCTTTTCCAGGGTTCCGGTAAAGACCACCGTCTTGCCCGCCACCGGGCTGGCGGCCGTATCCGGGCGCACGGCGTCTTCAATGTCGAGATGCGCCACAAGCCGGTCGATCGAGGCGCGTTCGCCGGCTTGCGAGAACGCCGTGACCAGCGATGTCGCCATCACCTTGCCCACGCCGTCGATGTTCAACAGATCCTCCCAGGCCTCGCCGCTCTGGTCCGCGGCGTTGCTGACCGCGTGCTCGAACGTCGCCCAGTCGCCGTAATGCGAGGCCAGCAGCCTGGAGGCCGCCTCGCCCACATGCCGGATGCCAAGGGCAAGGATCAGCCGGCCAAGCGGGATGTGGCGCCGCTCCTCGATCGCCGCGAACAGGTTCTCGGCCGACCTTTCGCCCCAGCCCTCGCGGTTCTTCAATTGCCGCGCGCCGCTGCCGAAGCGCGCCTTCAGCGTGAAGATGTCAGCGGGTTCCGCGATCCAGCCATCGGCGTGGAACTGTTCGACCTGCCTGGCGCCCAGACCCTCGATGTCGAAGGCGGCGCGGCTGACGAAATGCTTGAGCTTTTCTACCGCCTGCGCCGGGCAGATCAGGCCGCCGGTGCAGCGGCGCACCGCATCGCCGGGTTCGCGCACCGCGTCGCTGCCGCATTCGGGGCACTTGTCGGGAAAGACGAACACGTCGGCACCCGGCGGACGCCGCGACAGATCCACGTCGGCGACCTTGGGGATGACGTCGCCGGCGCGATAGACCTGCACCCAGTCGCCGACGCGGATATCCTTGCCGCCCCGGATCTCGGCGCCGCCGGCATCGCGCCCGGCGATGTAGTCCTCGTTGTGCAGGGTCGCGTTGCTGACCACCACGCCGCCCACCGTGACCGGCTGCAAGCGCGCCACCGGCGAGAGCGCGCCGGTGCGGCCGACCTGGATGTCGATCTCAAGCAGCCGCGTCCAGGCCAGTTCGGCGGGAAACTTGTGCGCGATCGCCCAGCGCGGCGTGGTGGAGCGGAAGCCCAGCCGCGCCTGCAACTCCAGATCGTCGACCTTGTAGACCACCCCGTCGATGTCATAGCCCAGCGTCGCGCGCTGTTCCTCGATCTTTCGGTAATGCGCCAGCATCTCGTCGGGCGAACGGACCAGCGCGGTCAGAGGATTGGTGGAAAACCCCAGGTCCGCCAGCCGCCCGAGCGCCCCCATCTGCGTTTGTGCAAGGGGCTCGGACAGCTCGCCCCAGCCATAGGCGAAAAAACGCAGGGGCCGGGCCCGGGTGATGGCGGCATCGAGCTGGCGCAGCGATCCGGCGGCGGCGTTGCGCGGATTGGCAAAGGTCTTCGCTCCGGCTTCGGCCTGGCGCGCGTTCAGCGCCGCGAAATCGGCGTGGCTCATGTAGACCTCGCCGCGCACTTCCAGCACGGCGGGCGCGTCTTCGATCGTTTCGGGTATGTCGGCAACGGTGCGCGCGTTGGCGGTGACGTTCTCGCCCACCGCGCCATCGCCCCGGGTCGCGGCCTGCACCAGCGCGCCGCCCTCATAACGCAGGGAGAGCGACAGACCGTCGATCTTGGGTTCGGCGGTATAGGCCAGCGCACCCTTTTCGCGGCCGAGATACTTGCGCACCGAGGCATCGAACGCGGCGACGTCCCCGGGATCGAACGCGTTGCCCAGCGACATCATGCGCTGGGCGTGCGTCACCTTGGCAAAGCCCTCGGCGGGGTGCGCGCCGACCCGGTCGCTGGGGCTGTCCTGGCGCTTGAGGCGGGGAAAGCGCGCCTCGATCCGTGCGTTGCGCCGTTTCAGCGCGTCATACTCGGCATCCGACATCACCGGCGCGTCGGCCCGGTAATAGGCGTCTTCGGCGCGCTGCAACTCGGCCGCGAGGCGGGCCAGTTCGGCCCTTGCCTCGGCCTCGGTCAGTTCGAAAACCTCTCGTCCGTCGTCCTGCACCTGACAGCGCCCCCATGTTCACGCGGCATTTGATAGGCCGGGAGGGTGCCCCAGGTCCAGAGGGCAGACATGCCGCGCCGGCCTTGCGTCGCAGCCGTCCGATCCAATAGGGTGAAGCCGAACGAACGGCGCCGGACGACATCGCGTGGCCCTCGGCCGATATGCACGCGCGCAACGGGGGACGGGATGGAACCGATTTCGCAGATGGCCGGCATCGCCGACGAAATCCGCCTTTCCGTCGCCCCGGTGTTCCTGCTGACGGCGCTGGCCGGTTTCACCACCATCCTGACCGGACGGTTGACCCGCGGCATCGACCGGGCGCGAACCCTGGCCAAGGGGGGCGACGGGGCCGGCGCGGGTCCGTCCATGGCTGACGGGGCGGCGAACCTGGCCCTGATCCGGCGCCGGCTGCGCCTGTTGCTGTGGGCCATCCGACGCCTGATCGCGGCCTCGACGATCGTCTGCATCGTCGTCATCCTGATCTTTCTGGGCGACTACGTCCTGCCCGACATGTCGACCCTGATCGCGATCATGTTCATCCTGGCGATGGCGCTCATCGTGACGGGGCTTTTGCTGTTCTTCGCCGAGGTGGGAGTCACCGTGCGGCGCCTCGACACCGTCCTGGGGAGCTGAGGCACAACGCCCCGCCCGCCGCGGCAACCGGCGCGAAACCGCGCCATCGCGGCAAGGGCCGACTCCTCGCCGTCGCGGCAAGCGCCGGCCGCCGGCAAGCCGGCATCGCGGCCTTTCGTTCGACGCGCCACCGATTTGGAGCGCCATTTCCGATGTCTCACGATGCTGACGGCGCATCCGGCATCCCGGCCCCGCCCGGGCCCCCTGCCCCCGCCCGACCGGGCGCATCCGCGTCAGTCCGGGCCGGCGGTGCCCTGCCCGGGCGCACATTCCCCAAGGCTCCTCGCGCCCGGCGCGCAACGCCCCGGCCGGATCAGGCGCCCATGGCCAGCCGGGTGCCGCCGATCTGGTCGATCTGCGGGTCGCGCAACACATAGCCGCGGCCCCAGACGGTTTCGATGTAGTTGTCGCCGCCGGTGGCGGCACTCAGCTTCTTGCGCAGCTTGCAGATGAAGACGTCGATAATCTTCAGCTCCGGCTCGTCCATGCCGCCGTAGAGATGGTTGAGGAACATCTCCTTGGTCAGCGTTGTGCCCTTGCGCAGGCTCAGCAGTTCCAGCATCTGGTATTCCTTGCCGGTCAGATGCACCGCCTCGCCATCGACCTGCACCGTCTTGGCATCGAGGTTGACGGCGATCTTGCCGGTATGAATCACCGATTGCGAATGCCCCTTTGAGCGCCGGATGATCGCATGGATCCGCGCCACAAGTTCCTCGCGGTGGAACGGCTTGGACAGGTAGTCGTCCGCACCCGAACCAAAGCCCTTGATCTTGCTTTCGGTATCGTCCGCGCCCGACAGGATCAGGATCGGCGTATCGATCCTGGCCAGTCTGAGCTGGCGCAACACCTCGTGCCCGTTCATGTCGGGCAGGTTCAGGTCAAGCAGGATCAGGTCGTAGTCGTAAAGCTTGGCCAGGTCGATCCCCTCTTCGCCCAGATCCGTGGCATAGACGTTCAGGTTGGCATGGGTCAGCATCAGTTCGATGCTTTTGGAGGTGGTTGGGTCATCCTCGACCAGAAGAACGCGCATTCTTGAGTCTCCGCCTTTGTCACTATCCCGAATTGCGTTAACCCTGCGCCGAAAAAGGTTAACCTCGCGTTACCGTGAGTTGACTATTGCACTTTCAACCTACGGTTGTCGATATTTTTTTGTCGCCGTCGTCTTCAGCGCCTCTTCGCCATGCTCGGCCACGGCCTTGACCCAGCCGCGGAATTCCTCCTCGCTCAGACCGTAGCGCTCTAGCGCCTCGGCCTCCGACAACAGGCCGTAAAGCACGCCCCGCACCACCGCAGCCTTGCGCGATGCGACCCATCTTTCGGTGTCGGCGGGCGGCAGGTCGGCCCGCGTCATCACCGTCCCGTCGGGCAGCTTGACCGCCCTGGGCCCCTCGATCTTGCGCAAATACATCTCCTGTCCCTTCGCATCCAAAGCTCGGGCCACTGTCTTGCGCGCGCCCTTAACGGGCGGTGAAACCGGCCCTTGAGAGTCGCGAGGATTTTCCTATATTCCGCCACACCCCCTTTCCCGAAAACGGACCTTTCGACATGGCGCTTGACCGCGATACCGAAACCAACTCGCTCGGATTTGCCAAGCCGCCCGGCCAGACGCGGGTGGTGGTGGCGATGTCGGGCGGTGTCGACAGCTCGGTCGTGGCGGCGCTTCTGGCCGATCAGGGCTATGACGTCGTGGGCGTGACGCTCCAGCTTTACGACCACGGGGCGGCGCTGGCCAGGAAGGGCGCCTGCTGCGCGGGCCTCGACATCCACGACGCACGCCGCGTGGCCGAGCAACGCGGCTTTCCCCATTATGTGCTGGATTACGAGAACATCTTCCGCGACGCGGTGATCGAGGAGTTCGCCGACAGCTATCTCGCCGGCGCGACCCCGGTACCCTGCATCCGCTGCAACGAACGGGTCAAGTTCAAGGATCTGCTGGAGACGGCCCGCGATCTCGAGGCCGACTGCATGGCCACCGGCCACTACATCCAGCGCAAGGCGGGCGCGGCCGGCCCCGAATTGCACAGCGCCGCCGATGCCGCCCGCGACCAGTCCTATTTCCTGTTCTCGACCACGCGCGAACAGCTGGATTTCCTGCGCTTTCCGCTTGGCCATCTGCCCTCCAAGGCCGCGACCCGCGCGCTCGCGGCGCAATACGGGCTGAGCGTCGCCGACAAGCCCGACAGCCAGGACATCTGCTTTGTGCCCGACGGCGATTATGCCGGCGTCATCGAAAAGCTGCGCCCCGGGGCCGCCGATCCGGGCGAAATCGTGCATGCCGACGGCCGGGTTCTGGGCCATCACGACGGCGTCATCCACTACACCATCGGTCAGCGCCGCCGGCTGGGGCTGGGCGGGCTGAGCGAGCCGCTTTACGTCGTGCGCCTCGACGTCGATGCCAGGCGGGTCGTGGTCGGCCCCAGGGCGATGCTTGCCACGCGCACCGTCCCGGTGCGCGAGATCAACTGGCTGGGCGACGCGCCGATGACATCGCGGCCGGAATGGCATGTCTCGGTCAGGGTCCGCTCGACCCGCCCCCCGCGCGAGGCGATCCTGCGGCCGCTGTCGGACACCACGGCCGAGGTGGATCTGCTGGCACCCGAAGAAGGCGTTTCCCCGGGCCAGGCCTGCGTGTTCTACGAAACCGGCGGCAGCCGGGTGTTCGGCGGCGGCTGGATCTGGCGCGGCGCGTGACAGCGCGCACCATGGCGGCCTGAAAGGCGCGCTGCGGTCACATCCGCGCCAGAACGGCCCGCGCCGCGCGCAGCCCCGGCGCCTCGCCGCCCTCGCCGAGGCGGCGCATGGTCAGCGCCATCGCCCCGGCCTGCGCATCCGGCGCGACCTCGACCTCGGCCAGCCGCGCGGCGATGCGATCGGGGCGGCAATCGGGGCCCAGGCATTCGGGCACCGCGCGGGTCTCGCTGACCAGGTTGACCAGCGTCACGGTGTCGAGCCTGACCATCGCCCTGGCGATCTGCCAGGTCAGCCAGTTCAGCCGGTAGGCCACCAGCATCGGGGTTCGCGCCGCGGCCAGTTCCAGCGAAACGGTGCCCGACGCCGCCAGCGCCAGCGCCGCGCCGCGAAACGCCGCGCGCTTGTGCGCCTGGGCGGTGGGCGCGTCGAAACCGTCCGGGTCGATCACCACGGGCTCGCCCGGCCAGCCCGCCACCAGATCGCGCACCAGCGGCGCAACCGGCGCCGCCGCCGGCACCAGCACGCGCATGGCGGGCCTGTCGCCCAGAAACAGCCGCAGCGCCGCGCCGAAGATCGGCGCCAGCCGCGTCACCTCGCCCCGGCGCGAACCCGGCAGCACCAGAAGCAGGGGCGCCGTGCCCAATCCGAACGCCGCGCGCATCGCCGCAATCTCGGCCTCGGTGGCCCGAGCTTCGGCCACGACCGGGTGGCCGACGAAATCGCAGGCCATGCCGGCAGCCTGCATGTAGGGCGGCTCGAACGGCAGCAGGGCCAGGACATGATCGATCACGCGGGCCATCTTCGCGGCCCGCCCCGGCCGCCAGGCCCAGACCGAGGGCGCGACGTAATGCACGGTGCGGATGGCGCTGGCCGCCTTGACCAGCTTGGCCACCCGCAGCGAGAAATCCGGGCTGTCGATGGTGATCAGCACGTCGGGGGCGAATTCCAGCACCGCCCCGGCCGTCTGTGCGATGCGGCGTTTGAGATGGCGGTATTTCGGCAGCACCTCGGCGATCCCCATCACCGAAAGCTCGTCCATCGAAAACCGGCTGACCAGCCCCTGCGCCTGCATCTGGGGTCCGCCGATCCCGTCGAAGGTGACATCCGGCACCAGCGTTTTCAGACCCGCCATCAGCGCCCCGCCAAGCCGGTCGCCCGACGCCTCGCCCGCCACGACGAAGACGCGCATCAGCCCGAAGGCTCCCGCACCCAGAGGAACAGGCCCCGGCGGTCGCAATCCTCCAGCACCTGCGCCCGGTCGAGCACGATCACGCCGCCGGCCTCGATCACGATGCCGCCAAGACCCGCCGCCTGCGCGCCCGGCACGGTTTCGGGGCCGATCGCGGGCAGATCGGCGCGGCGGTCCTGCGCCGGTTTGGGCGCCTTGTAGAGAATCCCGCCGCCGGAATCGGGGCGCGCGCGCAGGCTGGAAAGCATCCAGTCGGTGCCGAACACGCCCTCGATGGCCAGCGCCTGCCCCTTCAGCACCGCGCAGGATTGGCCGGTATCGGCCCGCCCCATCGCCGCGACGATGGCCTGGGCGCGCACCGCGTCGGCGCGCGCGCCCTCGTCCGGCTGCGCCCGCGTGGCACAACCCGGCGGCGGCAGCAGGTCTGGCGCGACCTCATGCGCCGCGACGATGTGCAGACCGGCCTGCTCGAACACCGCGATCACGGCCCGCAACGCCGCGTCGTCGCCGCCGGCCTGCGCCCGTTGCAGGATCGGCACCAACGGCCGCGTCGCCGCGTCGATCAGGCCCGGGTCGATGGTCATGCGCCGCACCGCACCGGCCATGCAGACGCGCCGCACGCCGCGCGCCCTGAGATCGCCGATCAGGGTGCCAAGCGTTTCCAGCCTGAAGCGGATATCCACCGCCAGCCCCTCGGGCGCGAATCCCTCGAGCGCGCAGACCAAGGGCCGGTCGCCTTGCGCGCCGGCCTGAGCGGCGGCCAGAACCGCGGGAAGACGCCCCTGCCCGGCGATCAGCGCCAGCACCGGGTTATCCCTTCGGGGTCAGGAACGACCGGTCGGTCGCGGCCTGGACGAAATCGACGATCTGGCGGACGTAGTCGCTGGCCGATTCCTCGCCCAGGCGGCGCACGCGGTCCTGGAACGTGCCCTCGCCCTGCGCCAGCATCTGAAAGGCGGCGCGCAGCGCGGTGATGTCGGCGCGCGCCACGCCGCGCCGCTTGAGGCCGACAAGGTTCAGCCCGTCCAGCACGCCCCGCGGCGCCTGCACCAGACCATAGGGGATCACATCCTTGGGCACCATCGTCAGCGCACCAATGATCGCGCCGCGCCCGACCCGCACCCACTGATGCAGGCCCGACAGGCCGCCGACGATCACGTCGTCCTCGATGATGCAGTGGCCGGCGGCACCGGCATTGTTGACCATGATCACCCGGTCGCCGATCTGGCAATCATGCGCCACATGCGCGCCGGCCATGAACAGGCAGTCGTCGCCGATCCGCGTCACCCCGCCGCCGCCATCGGTGCCCGGGTTCATGGTGACATGTTCGCGGATGCGGTTGCGCCGGCCGATCACCAGGCGGCTGTGTTCGCCCCGGAACTTCAGGTCCTGGGGAATCTCGCCGATCACCGCGAAGGAAAACACCACCGTCTCGTCGCCGATGGTGGTGTCGCCGGCTATCACCACATGGCTTTTCAGTTCGACCCGTTCGCCCAGAACGGCCTGCGGGCCGACCACGCAGAACGGCCCGACGATACAGCCCGCGCCAAGCTGCGCGCCCTCCTCGACCAGGGCGGTGGGGTGTATCTCGGCCATGCCGGTCAGTCCTTCTGCAAGTCCACATAGGCCGAGAATTCGGCCTCGGCCGCGCTTTCCCCGGCCACCGTGGCGCGGCCGCCGAACTTCCAGACCTTGCCGCCGGGCTTGCCGCGCAGCGTCGTCATGTGCATCTCCATCACGTCGCCGGGGATCACCTTGCGGCGGAACTTGCACTTGTCGATGGACATGAAATAGATCAGCAATTCGCGGTCGATGATGTCCATCGCCACGCCCAGCATAACGCCCGCGGTCTGCGCCATCGCCTCGATGATGGTGACACCCGGCATGATCGGCGTGCCGGGAAAATGGCCCTGGAAATGCGGCTCGTTCATGGTCACGTTCTTGATCCCGCGGGAAGAGCGGGTTTCGTCGATATCGACCACCTTGTCGACCAGGAGGAACGGATAGCGATGCGGCAGAATGCGCTGTATCAGCTGGATGTCGGCGCTTTTCAGCTCGGCGGTCATGGGCGTTGTCCCGGCTATTGTGTCCTGCCCGCCTGACTAGCAACCCATGCCCGGCGGGGCAAGCGGCGCTATTTTCCCGGATTGCCCGCCTCGCCCGCACCGTCGCCGATGGCGGCGTCGATCCGGGCGATGGCGGCATCGGTCACATCGGTGGCATTGGCGCTGAGAAACACGCTGGAGCGTTCCAGGATCACCCCGGCCCCGGAATCGCGCATCAGCGATTCAAGCACCGGGCGCGCCGCCTGGAGGAACTCGACCTGCGCCGCCTCGCCGCGCCTGGCCAGGGCGCGCGCCTTGGCGTCCTGCTCGACGCGGATCTGCTGCACCTTTTCATCGAAGGCGTCGGCCAGAACCCGGAAGGCGTCCGGCTCCATCTCGGGGCGGCGGTCGGTCAACTCGCGCTCCTCGGCGCTCAGTTCCGCCTCGATGCGGCGGTTCTCGGCCGCCAGCACCGCGCTTTCGGCCTCGATCTCCCGCGCGACCCGCTTGCCGAACGCGGATTCGGCGAACAGGCGGTCCGGCGAGATCGTCAGGATGGAAGTCTGCGGCAGGCCGATCTGTTGTGCCCGCGCCGCCCCCGCGGCGAACCCGCCGGCAACCGCCAGCCCGCAAAGCAGCGCGCAGAGCGGGCCGGTTCCGGCGGTACGGGGCGCCATGGCCAGGCTCAGAACCGGGCCTGAAGCGTCAGGTCGAAGCTCTGTTCCTTGTCGAAGGCTTCCTTCCTGAGCGCGTTCGAGAAGTTGAAGCGCAAGGGGCCGAACCCGGTGGTCCACAACAGCGAAAAGCCGATGACATGGCGGAACGACCCGCCGGCACCGACGATGGTCGCGCCGGCGGTGTCCACATTATCCAGGTTCCACAGGTTGCCGATGTCGTAGAACAGCCCGCCGCGCAGCCCGATTTCCTCGGGCAGGCCGATGGGAAACTCGGCCTCGAAGCGGGCCACCGCGAAGATGTTGCCGCCCAGGAAATCGTTGGCGGTGCCGGTCTGGTCGCGCGGCCCGATGCCGCCCGGTTCGAAACCGCGCAGGATGTCAGGGTTCAGGACATAGCGATCGACCGAGCGCGAGAACCCGTTGCCGGTCCAGTTCATCATCCCGGCCTCGAAGGTGGCGCGCAGGGTGATCTCCTCGTGAAACACCTTGGTCTGCGCGATCGCCTTTGCCGAGGTGCGCACATACTCCGAATCGCCGCCGATGCCGGCGAAATCGGCGCCCACCTCGAACAGGACGCCCGCGTTCGGGTTGAGGCCGGTCAGACGGCTGTCATAGCTGTAGGTCAGCCCCAGGGTCGATGCCGACAGATCGCCCTGGGCGATCTCGCGGCCGATCACAAGGCCATGCGACGGCGGCGTGCGGGCCAGCATCTCGCTGCGCTGCCAGTCGTATTTCAGCGTCAGCTTGGAACGCTCGCCGACGTTGAAGGTCAGTGCCGGGCTGAAGAAGATGCGCTCGGTGTCGTAGGTCGCGAATGTCGATGTCCGGCCCGCGACGCCAAGGTCCAGATCAAAGCGCAGATCGCGGCCCAGCAGATAGGGTTCGGTAAAGCCCAGGATATAGGATTCGGCCTCCTGCGCCGTCGACAGCGTCAGCGAAAGGCGCTGGCCGCGTCCCAAAAAGTTGCTTTCCGACAGTCCGATGGCAACGCCGAAACCGTCATTGATGGAATAGGAGCCACCCAGGCTCAGCGTGCCGGTGGGCTGTTCCTCGACATTGACGTCGATCACGACCTGTTCGGGCGATGATCCTTCGCGGGCCTCGACATCGGCGGTCGCGAAGAACCCCAGCGCGCGGATGCGCTCGGCGCTCTGGCGAACCTCGCGCGGATTGAACGGATCGCCCTCGGCGGTCGTGAACTGCTGGCGGATCACCCGGTCCAGCGTGGTGGTGTTGCCCTCGATGTCGATACGCTCGACGAAGATGCGCGGACCCTTGGTCAGCGCGAATTCCACGTCCAGCGTCAGGTCGCGGTCGTTGCGGGTAAAGCGCGGTTCGACGCGCAGGAAATCGACGCCGTTCTTGATCGCCAGGCGTTCCTGACGCGCGATGGAGCGTTCCACCAGCAGCGGCGAATAGGTCACGCCGGGGCGGATGTTCAGCGCCTTCTGGTAGGGCTCGGCATCGACCCCCGGCATCTCGCTGACCGTCGTGATCCTGCCGAAGGAATACTGCTGGCCCTCGGTCACGTTGACGACCAGGAAGAAGGCGTCGCGTTCGCGGGTGAATTCGACATTGGCGCTGTTGACGCGGAAATCGACGTATCCCCGCGACAGGTAGAAATCCTTCAGCACCTGCTTGTCGAAGGCGATGCGGTCCTCGACCAGGGTATCGGCGCGGATGAAGGCGCGCAGGAAATTGGCCTGCTTGGTTTCCAGCACCTGCCGCAGGCGGCGGTCCGAAAACGACCGGTTGCCGACAAAGCTCACGCGCTCGATCTCGATGGTGTCGCCTTCGGAGATCTCGAACACCAGGTCGACCCGGTTGTCGCTGCGCCGGATGATGCGCGGCGTCACCGTCGCGGCGACGCGCCCGGTCTGGGAATAGGCCTCGGCGATCTTGGCGGCGTCGGTTTCGGCCAGGCTCGGGTTGAAGACGCGGCGCGACTGCGATTCGACGATCTTTTCCAGTTCCTCGTCCTTGATGCGCCGGTTGCCCTCGAAATTGACGATGTTGATGGTCGGAAACTCCTGCACCCGGATGACCAGGGTGCTGCCCCGCGGGTCGAGTTCGACTGTCTCAAAAACGCCACTGTCAAGAATGCGCTGATAGGCATCGTTCAACTCGCCGGCACTGACCGACTTGCCGCGCGCGATTCCCGCACGGGCGATGATGGTCGAGGCTTCGATGCGCTGGTTGCCCTCGACCGTCACCGAATTGAAGGTGTAGTCCTGCGCCGCCGCCGCACCCGGCAGGACGGTAAATGCCATTGCGGAAAAAAGAAAAATCGCCAGTGCCAAACGATACAAGATATGGCGCGTCTCTGTCCGGCCAGCGCAGGATATACCCGCATTCATGCCCAATGCCATTGTCCCCAACCCAGTTTTCTGCTGACGTTGAAACGTGAGTATCGGGAATGTCAGGGGTTGTCAAAAACAAGAAAACCCCGCGTTGCCGGACCGGCCGCGCGAGGTCGCATGCGCCCTGGGGGCGAGAATCACAGGCTGCCGAGAAGGCTGCCCACATAGGCCCCCACGACCAGCGCGAAGGCGATGGTCAGAAACGATATGATCCGGTCCCAGTTCAGTTCCATGACCAGGCTCAATCCGCGATATGACCGTTGCAGCGTTTGCATCGTCCGCTCCCTTTTCCTGCGATCCTCCGGTTGCCGCTCGGCGCCATGCTAGCGGGGGAATGTGGCAGCACTTTGGCGGCCCTGCCCGTGCGCCGGGCCTGTCATCGACGTTCCGGGGGGCGTGTCGGTCCGGTCCGGCGGGAGGCTGCGCGCCTAGCAGAACAGATCGTTGCCCAGCGCGAACACCATCAGCGTCAGAATCATCGCCACGCCGATCGCCATCAGCACGCGCAGCACCGCATCGCTGGGCGGTTTGCCGGCGACCGCCTCGTAGGCATAGAATACCAGGTGGCCGCCATCCAGCGCCGGGATCGGAAACAGGTTCAGAAGTCCCACCGCCGTGGACAGCACGGCGATGAACCAGATGAAACTCTGCGCGCCCTGCGAGGCCATCGCGCCCGAGGTCTCGGCGATGCCGATCGGCCCCGAGATGTTGCAGGTGCTGATCGCGCCGGTAATCATGTGCCAAAGCCCCGACAGCGATCCGCTGATGACGCCGTAGGTCTGAATGAGACCGCCCTGCACCGCCTCGAACGGGCCGGCGGCCTCGGTTGCGGGCACGAACGCCATGTCGCCGACGATGCCGATGCGCCAGACCGTGTGAAACCCGCCATCGGCCAGCGGTTCGTCGGTGCGCCGCGGCGCCAGCGTGAACCGGACCGTCTGCCCGTCGCGCCACACGTCCAGCGGCAGCGCCCTGCCCCCGGATGCCTCGACCGCCGATTTCAGCTGGTCGAAGGCGAAAACCGGTTCGCCGTCGATCGCGGTGATGACGTCGCCGGGTTCGAGACCGCTGTCCATCGCCGCGCTGCGCGGGCTGACCTGCGACACATGGGGCGGAAACAGGAACGGCCCCTGCACCGTCATCTCGCGGCCGTCGCGGCGGATGTCGTAGTCCAGCACCGGCTGCCTGGGTATGTCGGCGGAAAAGGCCGACCAGGCCTCGCCGTTCCCGATTCCGGGCGACGGCGTGCCGGCAATGCCCAGGATCTCGTCGCCCTCGCGCAATTCGTAGTGGCCCGCGGGCAGCGGGCGCAATTCGCCCACCGTCAGCGGATCGCTCGGGACACCGCGAACCATGAAGATGGCGGTAAAGACCAGGATCGACAGCACGAAGTTGAACACCGGCCCCGCCGCCACCGTCGCCGCGCGCGCCCAGAGCGGCGCGCCATGCATGGTATGGCGCAGATCGTCCGGGTTCCTGCGGTAGATCTCGGCCATGGTCGCGCCGTCCCTGCCCGAGGTCGCGCCGGAATCGCCCAGGAACTTGACATAGCCGCCAAACGGCAGCGCCGCGACCTGCCAGCGGGTGTTGTGGCGGTCCACCCGGCTCCACAATACCGGGCCGAAGCCCAGCGAGAACACCTCGGCATGAATGCCCGACCAGCGCCCGACGATGTAATGGCCGTATTCGTGTACCGCCACGATGATCGACAGCGCCACCACGAAGGCCAGTACCGTCCAGACCACGCCGCCGAACTGCGGTATCAAACCGATTGCATCCAAACCTTGCCCTAACCTGCTCGCTCTGCCATCGCGTCATCGGTCCACGCCCGAGCGAGATGGTCTGTCTGCACCACATTATCAAGTGTCATTGCGGCCTCAATGAGGCCCGGGCGTGCCTCGAACCGGGCCAGCACCTCTTCGACCGTCGCCGCCATGTCGGCAAATCCGATGCGCCCGGCGATGAACCCGTCCAGCGCGCGTTCCTTGGCGGCGTTGAACACCGCCCCCATCAGCCCGCCGCGCGCCATCACCGCGCGCGCCAGGCGCAGCGCCGGATAGCGGGCCTCGTCGGGGGCGCGGAAATTCAGCTGGCCGATGCGCGCCAGGTCGAGCCGCTCCACCGGCAGGTGGCGCCGTTCGGGCCAGTGCAGCGCATAGCCGATGGCGTGGCGCATGTCCGGCGCGCCGACATGCGCCATCATCGCGCCGTCGCGGAATCCCACCAGTGCATGAATCAGCGATTCGGGGTGGACAACGACCTCGATCTGGTCGGGCGAAACGCCGAAATATTCCCGCGTTTCAATAAGTTCCATCGCCTTGTTGAACATGGATGCGCTGTCGATCGTGATTCTCTGGCCCATGTCCCAATTGGGATGGCTGGAGGCCTGCGCCAGGGTGGCATGGGCCAGCCGTTCAAGCGGCCAGTCGCGAAATGCCCCGCCCGAGGCGGTGATGACGATACGTTCGACGGCCGCGCTGTCCTCGCCCGCGAGGGCCTGGAACACCGCCGAATGTTCGCTGTCCACCGGCAGGATGCGGGTGGCGTGACGGCGCGCGGCCTCAAGCATCAGCGGGCCGGCGCAGACCAGCGATTCCTTGTTGGCCAGCGCCAGCGTGGCGCCCTGCGCCAGCGCCGCCAGCCCGGGGGCGAGCCCCGCCGCGCCGACGATGGCCGACATCACCCAGTCGGCGGGCCGGTCGGCGGCTTCGATCAGCGCCTCGGGCCCGGCCGCGACTTCGACGCCGCTGCCACCCAGACGCGAACGCAATTCGTCAAGGCATTCGGGAAAGGCCGTCACCGCCAGTTCGGCACGATGGGCCCGCGCCTGTTCGGCCAGCCGCGCCACGTTGCGCCCGCCGCTCAGCGCGACCACGTGGAACCGGCCGGGCTGCCGCGCCAGCAGATCAAGGGTGTTTTCGCCGATCGAACCGGTCGAGCCGAATACGGAAACCCGGCGCATTCCCTAGCCCCGGATTTCCGGCACGACGACCACCTGCGCCACGACAAGCATCATCAGCGCCGCACCCAGAAGCCCGTCGAAGCGGTCCAGAAGCCCGCCATGGCCCGGGATCAGATTGGAACTGTCCTTGACGCCCGCGCGGCGCTTGATCGCGCTTTCGGCAATATCGCCCATCTGCGAGGCAAAGGCGACGAGCGCCGAAATCCAGGGCAGGTCGCGCCCGGCGGTGGTGAAGCTGAGGAAGGCCAGACCGACAAGCGCGGCGCCGATCCAGCCGGCG
>JAGRMG010000252.1 GCA_020441385.1 Paracoccaceae bacterium | reverse complement strand
TCCGGCTGGCTGGTGAAACGCGACATCGACCGGGTGGATATAGTCACCGCCCTGAAAACGAGGGAGTAGCCAGCATGGCCGCACGAAAGAAACGATCACGACCGGTCCTGACCCTGGCCGCCATCGCGCTGGTCGCGGCGGTTCTGGCGGTCGCGTTCTGGCCAAGGCCGTCGCTGGTCGACATGGGAACCGTGCGGGTCGGCCATATGGCGCTGACCATCGACGAAGAGGCCCGCACCCAGGTGCACGAACCCTATGTCGTGTCCTCGCCCGTGGCCGGCGAGTTGCAGCGCGTCGAGATCGTGCCGGGCGATCGCGTGGTCAGCGGCCAGAAGGTCGCCGAGATGCGCCCGGCCAATCCCGCGGCGCTGGATGTCCGCACCCGCGAACAGGCCCGCGCCGCCGTCGAGGCCGCCGAGGCGGCGCTGCGCGTCGCGCGTGCCGATCTCAAGGCGGCCGAGGCGACCCGCGACTATGCCCGCAGCGAACTGACGCGCATCCGCAAGCTGGTCGAACGCGGCATCGTCAGCCAGGCGGCGCTGGAAAAGGCCGAACAGGAGGCGCGGGTCGCCGAGGCCCGGGCCGACACCCTGAATGCCACCATCACCATGCGCAAGGCCGAGGTGGACAATGCCCTGGCCCAGCTGATCGGGTTCGACGATCTGGGACTGGCCGCGGCTTTCGAGACCGGCACCGTCAACAGCCCCTCGATCCCGATACGCGCGCCGATCGAGGGCACCATCCTCAAGGTTCTGCACAAGAGCGAGACCGCCCTGCCCGCGGGCGAACCGATTCTCGAGATCGGCAATGTCGAAAGGGATCTCGAGGTCGTCGCCGAACTGCTGTCCTCGGACGCGGTCAGGGTCGAAAAGGGCGACCGGGTCATCATCACCAACTGGGGCGGGCCCGAACTGGACGGCGTGGTGGCCCGCATCGACCCTTACGGTTTCACCAAGCATTCCGCGCTGGGGGTCGAGGAACAGCGGGTCGAGACGATCATCGGTTTTTCCGGCGAAACCGGCCATGGCAGCAACCTCGGGCATGGCTATCGCGTCGAGGTCCGCATCGTGGTCTGGGAAAGGGACGATGCGCGCATCGTACCCTCGAGCGCGCTGTTCCGCGACGGCAACGGCTGGGCGGTGTTCGCGGTACGCGACGGGCGCGCGGCCCTCACCCCGGTCGAGATCGGGCGCAACAACGGCATCGAGGCCGAACTTCTGGACGGGCTGGAACCGGGCGACCGGGTGGTGCTGTTCCCCTCCTCCGATCTGCGCGACGGCGCGGCGGTGGCGCAGCGCCAGGTCGGCTGAGCATGCCGCGTTCGATCGAATTCGACTGCCGGGCCGAACGCGACACGCTTTCCGCGCACGCACCCCCTGCTCAGAGGGTTTGCAGATATGCCTTGTAGGTCTGCGCGATGCCTTCGGCCAGGGGCCGCGCCCGGTTCCAGCCCAGCGCGTGCAGGCGCGCGCTGTCCATCAGCTTGCGCGGCGTGCCGTCGGGTTTGGTTCGGTCAAAGACCAGTTCGGCGTCATAGCCCACGACATCGGCGATGGTCTCGGCCAGTTCGCGGATCGTGACCTCGACACCCGAGCCGACATTCAGCGGCATCGCGTCCGAATAGTTGATCAGCAGAAACACCAGCGCATCGGCCAGATCGTCCACATGCAGGAACTCGCGCAAGGGCGTGCCGCTGCCCCAGAGCGTGACCGAACCGGCCCCGGCCTGCCTGGCCTCGTGGAACTTGCGCAACAGTGCCGGCAAAACGTGGCTGGTCTCGAGGTCGTAATTGTCGCCCGGCCCGTAAAGGTTGGTGGGCTGGGCGCTGATGAAATCGGCGCCGTGCTGGCGCCGGTAGGCCTGGCACAGCTTGATGCCCGCGATCTTGGCGATGGCGTACCATTCGTTGGTGGGTTCCAGCGGCCCGGTCAGCAGCGCCTCTTCCCGGATCGGCTGATCGGCGTGTTTGGGGTAGATGCAGGACGAACCCAGAAACAGCAGCTTTTCGACCCCGGCGGCATGGGCGGCGCGGATGATGTTGGCCTCGATCATCAGGTTGTCGTAAATGAAATCGGCCGGCTGGCTGTCATTGGCATGAATGCCGCCGACGCGGGCCGCGCAGAGGATGACCGTATCGGGCCGCTGTGCCGCCATCCAGTCCTCGACCTGCGCCTGGCGGGTCAGGTCGACGGTTTCGCGCCCGACCGTCAGCACCGCGCAGGGTTCGTCCGCCAGCCGCCGCACCACCGCGCCGCCGACCATGCCGCGATGGCCCGCGACCCAGACCCGTTTTCCGCTCAGATCGTATGGCATCGCCGCCCCCTCAGCCATGCCTGTCGCGGCGGTTCTTTTCGCGCAGCACCACGTCCAGATCGGATGCGACCATCTCGGCCACCATGTCCCCCAGACCGACGGTATGGGTCCAGCCCAGCCTGTCGCGCGCCTTTGACGGATCGCCGATCAGCAGATCGACCTCGGTGGGGCGGAAATAGGTCGGATCGACCGCAACCAGGCAACGGTCGCTGCTCGCCTCGTATCCCTTTTCGTCCACGCCCGTTCCGCGCCATTCGATTGCCACCCCAACCACGCCGAAGGCGGCCTCGACGAAGGCGCGCACCGAATGCGTCTCGCCGGTGGCGAGAACGTAGTCGTCCGGTTCGTCCTGCTGCACGATGCGCCACATGCCATCCACATAGTCGCGCGCATGGCCCCAGTCGCGCCGGGCATCCAGGTTGCCGAGGTACAGCCGGTCCTGAAACCCGTGGTGAATCGCGGCCACCGCCCGCGTGATCTTGCGGGTCACGAAGGTTTCGCCGCGCAGGGGGCTTTCGTGGTTGAACAGGATGCCGTTGGAAGCATGGATGCCGTAGGCCTCGCGGTAGTTCACCGTGATCCAGTAGGCATAAAGCTTGGCCGCCGCATAGGGGCTGCGCGGATAGAACGGGGTCGTCTCGCGCTGCGGCACCTCCTGCACCAGCCCGTAAAGCTCGGACGTGGAGGCCTGGTAGAACCGGCAAGTCTTTTCAAGCCCGAGGATGCGCAGCGCCTCCAGAATCCGCAGGGTGCCGATCCCGTCGGCATTGGCGGTGTATTCCGGGGTCTCGAAGCTGACCGCGACATGGCTTTGCGCGGCGAGGTTGTAGATCTCGTCGGGCTGCACCTCCTGGATCAGGCGGATCAGGTTGGTCGAATCCGTGAGGTCGCCGTAGTGCAGGCGAAACCGGATGCCCGATTCGTGGGGATCCTGATAAAGGTGGTCGATGCGTTCGGTGTTGAAGGACGACGACCGCCGCTTGATGCCATGCACCTCATAGCCCTTGGCCAGCAGCAGTTCGGCCAGATAGGCGCCGTCCTGCCCCGTAACGCCCGAAATCAGTGCCTTCTTCATGTCGCTCCCTCGCGGCTCGCGGTCCGGATGCGTCCTGCGCGCCGCCGCTGTCTGTCCGGCGCGTTGATACGCCAGCCCGCCGGGCGAGGGCAAGCATGCCGGCACCCGCCGCGTTCCGTCCCGGCGCGACGCGGGGGTATGGGGTCAGAAGTTCAGCGATATGTCGCGGTGGCTGGCGGTGCAGGACGCCATGTAAAGCGCCTGCTGGCGCGTGAAACGCTGCTGTTCGCGAATACCCAGCGTGCCGCGAATGGAATCCAGATAGTTCGCCACCGCGGGGCGCAATGGGGCGGCTTCGGCGCGCCAGGTTGCCTGCGCCTCATAGGCCGCCACGGCCTTGTCGTAGAACTCCAGCGCCTTCGCGCGGTCCGGTTCCTTGTCTTTCAAGGCGCGCCGGGCGTTGCGCAGTTGCGCTTTCACCTCGTCGG
>JAGRMG010000251.1 GCA_020441385.1 Paracoccaceae bacterium | reverse complement strand
CCTTCTACACCAGGGGCTTCCCGGCGCTTCTCAAGGGCGCACCGGACATGAACAGCCTGGTCGCGGTGGGCACGTCGGCGGCCTATCTCTACTCGCTGGTGGCACTGTTTGCGCCCGGACTGCTGCCCGAAGGTTCGCGTGCGGTCTATTTCGAGGCGGCGGCGGTGATCGTCGTGCTGATCCTGCTGGGCCGCTGGATGGAGGCGCGCGCCAAGGGCCGCACCGGCGCCGCGATCCAGAAACTGCTCGGCCTTCAGGCCCGCACCGCGCGGGTTCTGGTGGATGGCGAGCCGCAGGACGTGGCGATCGAGCGCATTCGCACCGGCGACATTCTGGTTGTACGGCCCGGCGAGCGGATCGCGGTCGATGGCGAGGTGACCGAGGGCAGCGCCCATGTCGACGAAAGCATGATCACCGGCGAGCCGGTGCCGGTGGCCAAGTCGGCAGGCGATCCGGTTACCGGCGGCACGGTCAACGGCACCGGCAGCTTCCAGTTTCGCGCCACCCGCGTCGGTGCCGACACCACGCTGGCGCAGATCATCCGCATGGTCGAACAGGCGCAGGGCGCCAGGCTGCCGATCCAGGGCATGGTCGACCGGATCACGCTGTGGTTCGTGCCGGCGGTGATGGCGGCGGCGGCGGCGACGGTTCTGGTCTGGCTGGTGGTCGGGCCTTCGCCCGCGCTGTCCCATGCGCTGGTGGCCGGCGTGTCGGTCCTGATCATCGCCTGCCCCTGCGCGATGGGCCTGGCCACGCCGACCTCGATCATGGTCGGCACCGGGCGCGCCGCCGAGATGGGGGTGCTGTTCCGCAAGGGCGATGCGCTGCAACAACTCGCGCGCGCGGGGGTCGTGGCGGTCGACAAGACCGGCACCGTGACCGAAGGCCGCCCCGAACTGACCGACATGGTGCTTGCCGAGGGGTTCGAGCGGGCCGAGGTTCTGGCGCTGGTCGCCGCGGTCGAGGCGCAGTCTGAACATCCCATCGCCGATGCCATCATCCGCGCGGCGCGCGCCGAGAACGTGGCACGGCACGAAGTGGAAAGCTTCGATTCGATCACCGGGCATGGCGTCCGCGCGCAGGTGGCGGGGCGCGACGTGCTGGTCGGGGCCGACCGGCTGATGACCCGCGAAGGGCTCGAGATCGGCGCGCTGGCCGATGCGGAGCGGCGCCTTGCCGAAAAGGGGCGCACCGCGCTCTTCGCCGCCATCGACGGACGGCTCGCGGCGGTGATCGCCGTGGCCGACCCGGTCAAACCCTCGAGCGCGGCGGCCATCGCCGCGCTGCACGAACTGGGGCTGAAGGTCGCCATGATCACCGGGGACAAGCGTGAAACGGCCGAGGCCATCGCGCGCGAGACCGGCATCGACCGGGTGATCGCCGGGGTTCTGCCCGATGGCAAGGTCGCCGCGCTCGACGATCTGCGCGGCGGCGGGCATCAGGTGGCCTTCGTCGGCGACGGCATCAACGATGCGCCCGCGCTGGCGCACGCGGATGTCGGAATCGCCATCGGCACCGGAACCGACGTCGCCATCGAATCCGCCGACGTGGTGCTGATGTCGGGCGATCTGCGCGGCGTGGTGAACGCCTATCGCGTATCCACCCGCACCATGCGCAATATCAAGCAGAACCTGTTCTGGGCCTTCGGCTACAACGTCGCGCTGATCCCGGTGGCGGCGGGCGTGCTTTACCCGGCTCTCGGCCTGCTTCTGTCGCCGGTGCTGGCCGCCGGCGCCATGGCGCTGTCCTCGGTCTTCGTGCTGAGCAACGCGCTGAGGCTGCGCCGCGTATCTCCGGCGATGGACGAAACCGGCGCGCCCCGCCCCGCCGGCAGACTTGCCCCGGCCCCGGCCGAATGAGGAGGACTTTGACATGAACATCGGCGATGTCGCAAACCGCTCGGGCCTGCCGGCCAAGACCATCCGCTATTACGAGGAGATCGGGCTGGTCAAGCCGCTGCGCAGCGCCAACGGCTATCGCAGCTTTCGCGACCGCGACGTGCACAAGCTGGCCTTTCTGGGCCGCGCTCGCGCGCTGGGGTTCAGCATCGAGGATTGCCGCAACCTGCTCAAGCTCTACGAGGACGACGCGCGCACCAGCGCCGAGGTCAAGCAGATCGCGCAGGAGCATCTCGACCGCATCGACCGCAAGATCGCGGAACTGACGCAGATGCGCGCCACGCTCGCGCACCTTGTCGATGAATGCGCCGGAGACAACCGGCCCGACTGCCCGATCCTGGCCGATCTTGCAACGACGCCCGAAGAAATCGCGCTGCCCGAGAAAGCCGGCTAGGCGCGCGCCGGAAGGACCGTTGCGCGGAGTCCACCGACAGGCGGGCGGGGCCGGCCGCCCTTGCCCCGTCATCCTGCCGCGCCCGTCCTTCGATGGCCGGCCGTCGATGGCCCTCTCTCATCCCCCATCCGTCAGGTCGCGACGGACACCGGCCCGGACGGATTCCGGCGCGTTCGCGAGTCCCGGAACCATCCAGCGCTGGAAGGTTGTTTGCCTGTTTTGACGCCAAGCTGAAAGGTCACTCATGTCCTATTGGAGATTTGCCGCAATGATCGCGACCTCGACGGTCGTGATGTTCGTTCTGATGTATCTCAACACCTACCTTCTGGCGCATGTCTTCTGGTCGGAGACGCGGGCCTACATGGCGGTCCTGATGGGCGCGACCATGGCGATCATCATGCTGGGGTTCATGCTGTCGATGTATTCCAGCAAGGCGATCAACGCCTCTATTTTCGCTGGCGCGGCATTGGCCTTCGCCGCCTCGCTCTGGCTGGTGCGCAGCCAGTGGGCGGTGGGCGACACGAGCTTCATGCGCGCGATGATCCCGCACCATTCCATCGCCATCATGACGTCGAGCCGGGCCAATATCGAGGATGCCCGCGTGCGCAAGCTGGCCGATGAGATCATCTATGCCCAAGACAAGGAAATCGCCCAGATGCGCTATCTTGTCGATGAGATCGAGGCATCGGGGGTGGCCTCCGAGCCGGAAGAGCCGGGTATGGGCGAGATCGTCAGTCTCGAACAGGCGCTGTCCACCGCCAACATTCCCGTTCTCGATCCCGAGTTCATGTCCGATGCCGAAATTGCCCGGCTCTTCCCCGACGGCCCCGACTGCACCTTCACCTACACCTCCGACAGCCCCGCGGTTCTCGCCATCGGCCCTGCCGATGACGGCATGGCGGGTCTGGTGAAGCTCAGCGGGGATCTGGTGCGCTTGGAGGTCCCGTCGGACGGCGACGTCGCGGCCGGCGTCGCGCCGCGCGCGGACGGCCTTGCCATGCAGGTAGCCGCGCCAGGTGGCGGTGCCCTGAACGCGAAGGGCGCCATGCAGGAGGCCGACCTGACCCTTGAACTGGATGCCGGCCTGAGCGCCGGATTCCGCGGCTTCTACCGTTGCGCCGCATAGATGTGTTTTCGTACCGGCAAGCATGCAGGTGGTGTATTTCGCGGCCGGTCGGCTTCGCCGGCGGGCCGGTTCGGTCCATCGTCACGATCCCGGTCGGCCACGCGTGGGGGGTATCCTGACGATGGCGTTTTGGAAACCAGCGCACTTGCACATTGCGGTTCGCGGCATGGAATGCGAATTTGATGCGCAGGGATGCCGACAAAAGGGCTATGAGACGTGGAGAACATGAGAATGCGATTTCAACCGGCGATGCTGCTGGCCGCAATGCTGACGATGGCTGCCTGTTCGCCCTCTCTGGTCGGGGACGCGCAGGCGACCAGCCCGCGCGCCGGAACGCTCCCCGAGTCGGTGGTCTCGATTGCCGACCCCAACCAGGATCTCCGATCCGCGCGTCTGCAACCCGAAGACGGGTGCTACTGGTATCAATACGCCGGACCCGTTGAAACGACCCTGCTGCCGCTGCGCACGGTTGAAGGGCGCCCCATCTGCGCGCGACCGGCATCCTGACCCGGCTGCAACCTTCACGGGGCATCTGCGCCACCATGCCCCGCGAAGGTTGACCGGCCCGGCGGCGCGTCTCAGCTTTGCGCGGTAACGCGGTCTTCGGGGGGGTAGAGGAACGCGGTCGATCCCACCTTCACCGTCGGGTAGAGATCGTTCATGTGGGCCATCACCATGCGCACGCAGCCCGAACTGGCACGCCCGCCGATCGAGCGGGGGTGAGGCGAGCCGTGGATGCGAAGATAGGTGTCCCGGTTGCCGACGTAGAGATAGAGCGCGCGCGAGCCGAGCGGATTGTTGGGGCCGGGCTCCATCCCGTTCTCGTGCTGCTTGTAGAGGCCCGGATCACGCGCGACCATGTCCTGGGTCGGGGTCCAGCCTGGCCACTCGACCTTGCGGCGGATGGTGTAGGTGCCCGATTCGTAAAGACCGCCCCGGCCGATGGCCACGCCATAGCGCATGGCGGTGCCGCCCTCCTCGATGTGATAGAGATAGCGCGCCACCGCATCGACATGGATGTCGCCCGGCGCCAGCCCGTCATTGGCCTGCACCCGCCTGGGCAGGAATCGCGGATGCAGACCCCAGGGATTGGAGGTGGCCGGGTCATAGTTCGCCGGCGTCACCTGGGCATCCCACGCCGCCTTCTGCGCATTGCTGGGGCGGCTGGCCGCAATGGCGGGTTTGGCAAGTGGCGCCGAGAAAAGCGCCGCCGCCGTTATCACGAAATGGCGTCTTGTCAGCATGTCGAACATCGCTCCTGCAATCTGCGGTATCGACCCCGGCGACGATACCTTCGGTGAAGTGTAGGGCGCGCGGCAGGCGGATCCACAAGTGTTTTTCCCGACCGGGGCGGGCGATGTTGTCAGGGCCGGCGGCATTCGGCGACAGACCGCCATGCGGGCAAGCGCGCGCGCCCCGGATAGCCGCGATGTTCCATCGCCGCAAGCATGCGGGCGCAGGCAGGTTGCGTTGACTTGAGTTCACCCGCCGGGGCGGACGCGCTTCGTCCTCGAAGAAGAAGAGACATGCGCGCATGAGGTTGGCAGAACCTGCCGATTGCCCTAACCATTTCCGCATGACTCGCGATCCCCTTCTTCTGATCGACGCCATCGCCTCCGCGCCGGATGACGCCACGCGGTCCCGCCTGCTGAGCGATGGCGCCCGGGATCTGCTGGCCGATCCCGCCGCCATCCCGGATATTGGCGCCGCTGCGATCGGCTCCGCTGACGATCCCGCCGCCCGGGCGGCCGGGTCATTGCTGTCGATGGCGCTGACAGAGGCGCGCATGGCCCGGGAGAACGATGCGCCCGAAGGTGCAGCCCTTATCGACACCCTCGACGAGGCGCTGGCCGCACTTGACGCCGCCCGGCCATTCGCCCCGACCATGCGCCTGCGTCTGGCGCAGTTCTATGCGCGTGCGGGCCTTGCGCCGCCACCCTTCGCCACGCTGAGCGACGAGGGCATGGCTGAGGGCATGGCGGGTTCCGGGGAGATGCCCGACCTCGGCGCGCTGATCGACCCGATCCTTCAGGAGATCGGCGATGCCCCGCTTCAGGTTCATGGCGCGCTGAGCGAACTGTTGGCCGGGCTGCCGGGGGAATTGGCGGCGATGCTGGTCTCCATGACGATCGCGCGGCCGGGCGCGATCGAGGCGCGGCTCGGTCTCTATTGGCTGCTCGATCCGAAACCGGAGTTTCAGCTTGCCGCGGCAACGGCGCTGTTGTCCCGCGCCGAGGCGGGAACGCTGGCGCCCGATATCGGCGCGCTTTTGCCGACGCTGCGCAAATGGCTGCCGGACAACGCCGCGCGCGCGGCCCTGGACGCGGCGATCCGGCGGCAGATGCAAAGCGGCGCAACCCGAACCGCCGCGCCCGCCCCCGCGATTCACCGGGCCGTCGCCAGTTTGCCCGACGGTGTCGGCGCGCAAAGCCTGATCGCCGCCGTCCAGATCGGCAGCCGCCGCGCGCTCGCCATGGGGATGCTGAAACAGGGCCATGGCGTGAAGGATGCCTTCGTCATCCCCTGCGCAAGCGCGGGCGAGCAGAAACGGATGCTGGCCAGCATCCTGGACGAGATGGAATCCTTCGATGTCTCCCCCGAGACGCTTGCCGCGATGCTGGCGCACGGCCTTGGCGAAGGGCTGGCTCTGGGTCTGGTGCCGGCGCCCGGCATGGTCGATCTTGCCGAAATATTCGGAGCCGACGCCCTGCTCCCGCGCGCGGGGGGCACCGAAGCCATCCTTGACGAGATCGGCGCCGCCGAGGCGCTCGCGGGTCTTCCG
Organism: Paracoccaceae bacterium; assembly: GCA_020441385.1. Taxonomy (GTDB): domain Bacteria; phylum Pseudomonadota; class Alphaproteobacteria; order Rhodobacterales; family Rhodobacteraceae; genus JAGRMG01. Next base: position 17,459 of record JAGRMG010000251.1, on the reverse strand, counting down.
GCAGCCCGACGCCGCGCGCTCATCGATGCCAGCGCCGACTGGGCCGAACATTTCGATCAGGGCGAAAGCTGGTTCGAGGACACAGGCAGCCTGCGCGCCGCCATCGCGCGGGCCCGGACCGACAAGGGGCGCGAAACCGCCGTCTGGAAACAGCTCTCCAGCCGCCGGGACTGGTGGGCGCGGCTGTTCGCGCTCGCCGCGGCCGTGCTGAAACCCGGGGCAGAGGCGGATCCGGCGGTCTGGCTGTCCTTTGCAGCGGTGGCGCAGGCGCTTGCCGAGGGACGGCCCATGAAACGGATACCGGTCATGGCCGACATCATGGCCATGACGCTGGATGCGGCCCTGGCGCGCAGCGGGGGCGCTTCAGGGGTGTCCGGCGCCGGCGCGCAGGCCGGGATCGGCCCCCTGCTCGACCAGGCCGGACTCGGCGCGGCCTATCTTCAGGGCTATCTCACGGCGCTGGCGATCGCGCCGCTTCAGCCGACCGCGCAGGACTGGCTGGGCGCGCTTCTCGGCCGGATCGAGATCCCGGGCATGGACGAGATCGGCGTGTTGCTGGAGTTCCTGATGATTGAGGCCAACCAGGCCGATGACGCCGCCGCGGACGCGAAGGCGGTGGCCCGAAGTCTTGCGCCTCTGGCCGCGCATGACCTGCGGGACTGGGCGGCGGGGTTCGATGCGCTCGTGACGGCAACCCGCCCCTCCTGGCCCGCAAGGCTTCTGGGCGCCGAGGACAAGCGGGTTCTGCGCGAGATCAAGCGGATCGCCAGCGGCTCGCAAGGCGATGCGCTGCGCGGCGAACTTCCGTCCTGGGTGGCGCGGCGCCACGAGTCGCGCCGATAGATCGAGCTGTCTCGCATCCGCGATCGTTCAGTCACCCGCCGCGCCGAGGCCGCGTTTGCGTTGAACCATGCGATCGTCCCGGCGAGAAGTCGACTGAACGCGGCCTGCCTGGGATGACGAAAGGCTATGGCACATCCGCATATCGCAATTTGCCCGGCGCAGACGAATGGTTGTCAATGAACCCGGGTTGCGGCGGGGATTCCGCGCCGCCGCGACCGGGGTTCTTCAGAAGGGCTGGGCCTGTCCGAAATCAGAGGTCTGACACCGACCGGGACGTCGGGTTATGGATTTGGCGAGGCGGCGTTCAAGCGGGCCATGTCGCTGAAACCCGATGTCATCGCCGTGGATGCCGGGTCCACCGACCCCGGCCCTTACCATCTGGGCTCGGGCAAGACGCTGGTCTCGGACGATCAGATACGGCGCGAACTGACCACGCTGATCCGCGCCGCCCGCGCGCATGACATTCCGCTGATCGTGGGCAGCGCCGGAGGTAGCGGCGCGGCGGCGCATCCGGACCGGACGGCAGACATCGTCGGCGATGTCGCCCGCTGCGAAGGATTGACGTTCAGGCTGGCGGTGAACGCTATCGTTGCGGCCATGCCGGACCGTGGCTGGCTCTCTCGCCTGGATCATGTTTCCGAGATGTCCAGTCAGCCCCGCCACCCGTTCACGCGGTCCGCGCCAGCGCGTGTCGCGTTCAGTCGAATGCACCCTCGGGGCCAAACGCGCTGTTCGTTGAAAACGCTGCCTCGCCCCGCGGGTGAACAGCCGCGCCAATCGCCTCGGGCGAGCTTGTCGCGGCACCGCCGCTGAATTTCCTCTTCGGTCCGGTTACGCGCCGCGGACCGGACCGTCGGATCCGGCATTGTGCGATCAGCCCGCCGGGTCCTGTTTCGCCGCGGGTGCGAAACGGTGGCTCTTGATCTTCACCTGCGCCTTTTCGCGGTCCCAGGTGTCCTCGGTCACGCCCTCGGCCCGGAGCTTCTGCTTCATGGTCTTGTTGCTCGGGGTTTTCGGCAGCTCGTCCACGATGCGTACATAGCGAGGAACCATGAAATGCGCGGTTCGCTCGGCCATGAATTCGATCAGCGCGCGGGGATCGACGCTGCTTCCCGGTTTGGCCGTGACGACGATCAGCACATCCTCCTCGCCCAGATCGGAAGGAACGCCGACCGCTGCGACCTCCTGAACGTCGGGATAGGCGGCGGCGTCGGCCTCGACCTCGAACGACGAGATGTTCTCGCCGCGCCGGCGGATGGCATCCTTCACCCGGTCGACGAAGTAGAAATAGCCGTTCTCATCCTTGCGGAAGGCATCGCCGGTGTGAAACCAGCCGTTGCGCCAGGCTTTCGCCGTCGCCTCGGGGTTCTTGTAATAGCCGCTGTTCATCGCCCACGGCCGGTCGGCTCTGACCAGCATTTCGCCGACGCTGCCAAGCGGCACCTCGCAGTCGTTTTCGTCAACCAGACGCACATCGACCCCGTCGCGCTTGGTCCCGCAGATGCCGCGCACCGTCGGGTTGGGCCCGGAAACGATGGGTGACGAGATTTCGGTCATGTTGAAGATGGTGTAGATGTCGACGCCGAAGCGTTCGGTAAAGGCGGCGAGATCGCCGGCCAGCGGCACCATGAAGACCAGCCGCAGCGAATGGTCGCGGTCGGCCGGGCTGGGCGCGACCTTTTCGAGGAAACTCGCCATCACCCCGAGCAGGAACATCACCGTGGCTTCGGTCCGCTTCATCGACTGCCAGAACGTCGCCGTGTCGAAGCGGTCGAGAAAGGCGACCGAGGCGCCGCGTGCCATCATCGTGAACAACGGCCCCATGCCGCCGATGTGGAACATCGGGCTGGCGATCGCATAGCGGTCGTTCTCGGTCACGAACGGCCAGGATTCCGGGCCGGCGTTCGAGAACATGTGCAGATAGGACGACAGCACGCCCTTGGAGGGGCCGGTCGTTCCCGAGGTGTAGATGATCGACTGTGAATGCCACGGCTCGATCCGCACGGGCGGCGCCGCCAGCCTGCCTTCGGTGGGAAGCAGCACGTCTTCGTAGTTCAGCGTCTCGAGTGCGACCCCGCCTTCATGTTTGCCATGCACCACCAGCCTCGTCAGGGCCGCGGTGTCGATCTCGCCCAGCCGCCCGAGCAGATCGCCATGAACGATGCCGACCCTGGCATCCGAGTTTTCGACCACGTGGGCGAGCAACTGGCCCCGGTAGGCGGTGTTGATCGGCACATAGACCGCACCGAGATAGTTGATGGCAAAGAAGATGCGGATATGTTCGCGCGAGTTGGGCAGCCAGACCAGAACGTGATCGCCCTGAGCGACGCCGATCCGCTGCAACCCGAGCGCGGTCCGGATCACCATTTCGCGGAATTCGGCATAGGACCATTCCTCGCCGTTGTCATCGAACTTGATGAAGGTCTTCTGCGGTCGCTCGACCGCCCAGCGGTCCAGCAGGTCGCGGCTCACCACTCGGCTGCGCGACGGAACGCGGGGATCGCCGGTTTCCGGCACATCGGGGGATTGCTCGACGTCTATGTGAAGGGTCATCCTTGCCTCCTTGGACATCATGTGGCGTTCGGAACGGGGTGTGCGCTTGTCAGGCGTCGACGCCGGTCAGGCGCCGGGCTGCGCCGACGATCTCTTCCAGTTGCGAGCCCGGCGGATAGACCTCGACATCCTTGGCCTCGAGCTTCTTGCGCGCCCAGGGCGGAACTACGCCGCCGACGAAGATCGGCAATTCGGGGCGGGTCTGGCGCATGGTGTCGACGATTCGTTCGACGACATTGTAGTGGCCGCCGATGCTCAGGCCCAGCAGGTCGACATCCTCGTCGACGGCGGCCTGAACGATTTCGTCGACCTTGGCCATGCCCAGCATGATCACCTCGAATCCGGCGTCCCGAAGCGCCCGGGCGACCAGCGAGGAACCGCGCCAATGCCCGTCGAGCCCGGTCTTGGCAATAAGGATTCGCGCATCGATATTGGTCATAGGAAGCTCCCCTTCAACGCTGTGTGATCGCGGGACGGTCCCAGTCTCCGAAACAGGTCCGGTAGACATCGCCGATCTCGCCGAGCGTGGCTTCGGCGTCGAGCGCCTCCATCATCGCCGGCATAATGTTGTCATCGCCCCGGCACACCGTTTCGAGGTCGCGCAGCGCCTTGCCGGCGCGTGCCGAATCGCGTGTGCGTCGCACCTCCTTGAGACGCTCCATGGCGACATCGAAGGCATCGGACACGCCGATGAAGCCGTCGACCTCGAAGGGCGAGACGTCATCGCGGAAATGGGTGGTTCCGACGATCACCTTCTCGCCGTTCTGCTGCGCCAGGAAATCGGCCTGCTGGTTCTCGTGCGCGCGGGCATGCAGCCAGCCGCTGTCGAGCGCGGCCAGGAAGCCGCCCTGCTGCTGGATTTCCTCGAAGAACTCCCACGCCTTCTCGACCAGCGTCGCGGTCAGCGATTCGACATAGTAGGAACCGGCCAGCGGGTCAGTGACCGCTGCGGCGTTGCTTTCGTGGCGCAGGATCTGCTGGATGCGCACCGACATCTGGTGGGCGTGTTCCGACGGAATCGACAGCGCCTCGTCATAGCCCGAAACGCCCAGCGACTGGATGCCGCCCAGAACGCCGGCCAGCCCCATCAGGGTGCCGCGGACGATGTTGTTGAGCGGTTGGGAATAGTTCATCGCCGAACCCGCGGTCACGCAGTGGATGCGCAGGCCCGAGCGGATCCTGTCGTCGGTGATGCCATAGCGCCGCCCCAGCAGGTCGCCCCACATCAGCCGCGCGGCGCGCATCTTCGAGGCTTCCTCGAACAGGTCCATGGCCAGGCGGAAACTGACGCCGCCACAGGCCTTGGCCGCGCGTTCGATCGGCATCGAATCGCGGCGCTTGATCTCATCGAGATACTCCACGAGGTTGGCAAACAGCGCGCCCAGTTCCTGATAGGCGTTCAGCCCGGTGTCGGCGCCGTTGTAGCCGGCGATGGAAACGGGCACCCATTTGGGCAGGTGGCGGTCGCAAAACTCCATGATGTCCGCGTTCAGCCGCAGCCCCGGCCCCGTCGGGATCTGCTGTTTGTTGACGCAGCCAAGATAGGTCAGAAAGAAATCGCTTTGCCCGGTTCCGGCGAGGATCGAAAAGTCGATGTTGCGGCGCCGGGCCACCGTCCAGTAGGCGGCAAGCGCGAACGGGGCGTGCTGGACGACGCCGCCCCCGGCATGTCCGAAACGCGATTCGATCGGTATTCCGTCAAGGCAGATCTCGGTGTCGCGCACGCTTTGCATGACGGCGCCGGTCAGGCCGACATCCTCGTGGCGGGCGACGACCTCGGGGTTGTCGACGTCGTAGAGGTGATCGGCGGTGTTGCGGTCATGCTCCATGATGAAGCCGGTCGCACCCTGTTCGAGAAGGAACTTGATCCTCTCGTTCTCGTCCTCGGGCTTGCCGAAACCGATGAGCTGGAAGATGCGCCAGGGCTTCGTCCTGTAGCCTTGGGGAAAGGCGCCGCGGTGAAACGGTGCACCGCCGGGAGCGGCGTCGATCTTCTCGCGGTGCCATTGGGGCACATCGTCGCTGGTGTAGAATGGCTTGAGGGGCAGGCCGGACGCCGTTTCCCACTTGTCTCGCCTTATCTCCGTCATTGCGCTCTCCTCAGATCGGCAATTGATCCTGACATGCGTCGGGCGCAGGCCGGGTCGGACGATCCGACCTTCCCGCCGTCGCGAAGCAGGCCGGAGGCACCCGGACGGCCAAGGCCGACGCGCTTTCGCGACGCACCGTCCGCTTGTTCAAAACTCTTCAGCGCCTTCCTTTCCGGCAACAAACCAAGCAAGCGCTTGGTTTGCACTATTGCGCGCCGCCGCCGCGATGTCAAGAACGTTTCTCGGCGCTCGCCGGTGGCGTGGAGGCCACGAGCCTTGGTCCGCAGACACGGACACGCAGGGCTGGCAAGTCGCGCGGGCAGAGGCGCGCCGGTCGGTCAGCCCCAGATTTCGGGAAGGAAGGTGACAAGGCGCGGAAACGCGACGAGGATCGCCAGAAGGATCAGATCCATGATCAGGAACCACCAGATACCGCGAAATATGGCGCTCGTGGTGATGGACTTGCCGACGATCCCCTTGATCACGAAGACGTTCATGCCGATCGGCGGCGTGATCATGCCGATTTCAAGCAGCTTGGTAACGATGATGCCGAACCACAGCAGGTCGAATCCGGCGCCGTCGACCATCGGCAGCAGGATCGGCAGGGTCAGCAGCATGGCGCCGATGGGTTCGAGGAACATGCCCAGCAGCAGGTAGATCAGGACGATGCCCAGCAGGACTGTCATCGGGCCGGCGCCGCTGTCGAGGACCGCGCCGCTGAGAAAATCGGCGGTGCCCGACAGCGCGAGAAAGCGCGTCAGCAGGCTGGCGCCGACGGCGATGATGATCAGCGCACCGGTCGTCAGAACCGTTTCCTTGATCGCGGCGATGAAGCGTTCCCAGGTGAAGGTGCGCTTGAGGATCGCGACCAGCGTGGCAAGAGTGGCACCCACGGCGCCGGCTTCGGTCGGGGTGAAAAGGCCGCCGAAGAGGCCGGTGAAGATACCCACCATGATGAGGATGACCGGCCAGGTCTCGCCCAGAACCGCGATCCGTGTGGCCCAGGAGGCGCGTTCGTCGGTCGAGGGAGCCAGCGACGGGTCGATCGTCACCCGCAGCATGACCACGATGATGTATCCCACGGCGGTCAGCAGACCGGCGGAAATTCCGCCAAGAAACAGTTCGGCAATCGGCACCTGCGCCACGATGCCGTAGAGAATCATGATCACCGAGGGCGGAATGAGTGCGCCGATGGTCCCGGCGACGGCCACCGTCCCGGTCGCAAGCTGCGGGTGATAGCCGGATTTCAGCATTTCCGGCACCGCGATCCGGCCCATGGTCGCCGAACAGGCGATCGACGATCCCGACACCGCGGCAAAGCCCGCGCTGCCCAGGATTGCGGCGATCGCAAGGCCGCCGGGCAGGACCGAAAGCCAGGCGCGGGCGGCACGAAACAGCCCTTCGGTCAGTTTCGTATGATAGGAAATGTAACCCAGCATCAGGAACATCGGCACCGAACTGAGGATCCAGTTGGCCGCGAACTTGTAGGGGATCAGCCCCAGCGCGCCCCAGGCGACATTCCAGCTGGTCAGCATCCACAGGCCGAGAAACGACACGCCGATCAGCGCGACGCCGATCGGCATCCGCAATGCGAGCAGGACGATCAGCAGCAGCAGGACGGCAATCCCGATTTCGATACCTGTCACTTTTCCGGACTCTCGACTTGCTGGTTGGTCGCGTAGGCGGCGAATCTCAACATGATGATCAGGGTCATCAGACCGGCCCCGAGCGGCAGCGCGAAATAGGCCGGCCATACCGGGATTCGGGAAAAGCCGCTGGTTTCGGCCGCCCCCATCCGGAACGCCCGCATGGCCGCCTCGAAGGTGCGCCAGGTCAGGATCCCGCCCACCAGCGCGGCCGGCACCAGCATCAGGCCGGCAAGATGGTACTTCAGCCGCACCGGTAAAGCCTCGGTTACGAAATCGACCGAGATATGGGCGTCGCGCTGTTCGGCCAGCGCCAGCGGCACGAAGGCGACGATCACCATGTAATAGAAGCTGACCATGGTCAGCGTCCCCATCAACGGCTTGCCGATCAGATATCGCAGCGTCACGTCCAGCGTCACCTGCAACATCATCGCGACCACGGCAAGGCCGGCCAGGACCGAGGTCCAGTTGGCGGCGCGAGCAAGCAGTCTGGAAAGCAGTTTCATGTCGGGGACACCTTCAGGCAGAGGATGACCGGCCCTTCGGACCAAGGGCCGGTCGGAGCATCGCCGTCAGTTTACGCCATACTGATCGACATCGACGCGGGAATAGATCTCGTTCCAGTAGAGGGATTCGTAATCTTCCGCGGTTTTGGCGCCACGCATCAGGTCCACCCATTTCTTCAGCAGCGCGGTGAAGTCGGTCAGCATTTCGTCACCGCGTTCGACGCCGTATTGCGAAGCGAAGTAGTCCACCGCATAGTCGCGGTCCTTCTTCACGAAGTCCAGCGTCGCGGCCACGACCTCGGGGTCGGCATCGTGCATGGTGACGCCCTTTTCCTTCGCTCCGGCTTCGAGTTCCTCGGCGTTGGACTGATAGCCGTGGACGACAAGCGCCGCGGCTTTCGCCATCGCCCGCAGGAATGCCGTGCGTTGATCGGGTGTCAGTTCGTTCCAGCTGTCCTTGTTCATGTTCGACAGCGACGCGAAATATGCCCCGCCCGGCGCGCCCTTGGTGATGTCGGTGACCGAACCGCCCATGCCGAAGTTGTAGATGTCCGGGGTCGACAGGAGGATACAATCCAGCACGCCCTGGTTCAGCGCCTCGAGCATCTCGTTGCCGGACATGGTGATCGGCGCGGCGCCGATCGCCTCGGACCAGCGTGCCCAGTTGGCGCCGCCGATCCGCAACCGCGCGCCTTGCAGGTCTTCCATCGTCACGATCGGCTTGGTGCAGTTCAGCAGGTAAGGCGGGGTTGCTGTGCCGCCGGTAAAGACCTGATTCTGGGCTGCGAATTCATCGACGCATTCGGGGCATTTCGTCAGCACGAATTCCGAGACGGCACCGGCAAAGGCGCCGGCCTGAAGGTCGGCCACATCGTCGCCCATCGTGTGCAGCAGCATCGACGATTCGACGATCAGGTTGGTGTGCGGAAACTCGTTCGGGAAATAGGGCGTCATCACGGTGCCGACGTCGGCAAGCCCCTCGCGCAGCCCGCCCGAGGTCTCGACCATCGACAGAAGGGTCAGCGGAAAGACCTTGAGCGTCATGTCGCCGCCGGTTTCCTCGTTGAACATCTTCGCACCTTCCTCGGCACCCTTGACGAGGAGCGAGACAGGCGGGTGGCCAATCGCGAAGCTGAGTTCGCGCGCCTCCAAGGTCGTGGCTCCCGCGGCAGCGAGCGCCAGTCCGGCGGCCATAAGCAGTGAATTCCTGGTCTTCATGGTTCTTCTCCCTCTAGAAGTCTGATGGTGGGTTGGTCTCCGGGCGCGGTTGCCCGGTCAGCGTCGTGAACTGCCCGAAGGGTGGCGCGCTGCCGGCGCGCCGGCCCTTTGCGCATACCCGCACGGCCTTAGTCTGCGCCCGTGGACGGGCATGGCCGACGAACGATCGGGCGCCATCTGGCGCACCGCACATGTCGGGTCGGTCGTGCCGGCAGGTTCCAAGAATTCCTCCTCCGATCTGGCGCCGCTGTCGCTTTTTACAATAATTCGGTTGACCAAGCAAGCGCTTGGTATATAACTCCGGATATCCGTATCAAATGTCAAGGTCGTATTGATGGTCGAAGCCGAAACCCCGGAGCTGGTCCCGCAACGCGAAGTGATTCTGCGAACGGCCGCGCGTCTCTTTCGCGAGAAGGGATACGAGCGCACCACGGTCCGCGATCTGGCCAACGCCGTCGGGCTGCAATCGGGCAGCCTGTTCCACCACTTCGCCACCAAGACCGAAATCCTGGCCGAGGTGATGAAGCGGGGACTCGATCTCGCCAGCGAGCAGGTGGCCGATGCCATCGCCGCGGAATCCACGCCCGATGCACGTCTGAAGGCAATGTTCCGCAGCTATCTCAAGGCGCTTCTCAGCCCGGAATGCCGCGACTACATGACCGTCCTGCTCTACGATTTCCGCAGCCTGCCGCCGGACCTGGCGCGCGAGGTGCACGGCTACCGCACGACGCAGGAGAACCGCTGGCGCGCGGTCTTGCGCGAATCGCTGTCCGACGACTGGAGCGATGCCGAGATTCGACTGGTCTCCCAGTTCGTGTTCGGGGCGATGTGCTGGTCGCTGCAATGGTACAACCCGTCCGGCACCGCAACACTCGACGAACTGGCCGAGCAGTTCATGCAGATGGCGATGTCGGCATGCCGGGTGAACGACTGCACGCGGGAAGAAGCCGCTAAAGACCGGACATGAGCATACCCGGCGTCAAGAAAGAACCCGCTCCGGGTTTCGCCGGGGGCACCTATCCAGGCCTTGCCGGCAAAGTGGTTCTCAACGCCGGCGGCAGCCGCGGCATCGGTCTGGCGATGGCGCACGGATTTGCCCGCCACGGCGCCAAGATCATGCTGCTGGCCAGCGGCGAATCCGGCCTCGATTCGGCGCGGGCGGAGCTCGAGGCCGCCCATCCGGGCGTCGAGGTCGAGGTATTCGCGGCCTCGGTCGCCGACGATGCGGCGGTCGAACGGGCCTGCGCGGCAACCGAAGCGCATTTCGGACGCATCGACGTCCTGCTCAACAACGCCGGCATCGCGATGAACAAGCCGACGCTGGACCTGACCGCCGCGGAATGGCGACAGGCGATCGACATCGACCTGTCGGGCGTCTTCTTTTGCGCCCAGGCGGCGGCGCGGCGCATGATGGCGCAGGGCGCCGGCGCGATCATCAACACCGCGTCGATTTGGGGCGTGTCGTCCTCGGCCGGGCGCACCGCCTACTGCACCGCCAAGGCCGGGGTCGTGTCGATGACGCGCAGCCTTGCCGTCGAATGGGCCCGCCACGGCATCCGCGTCAACGCGCTCTGCCCGGGCTATACCCGCACCGAACTGGTCGACCGCTACGTTCGCGCCGGGCGGATCGACGCCGAGGTTCTCGCCGACCGGACGCCGCTGGGGCGCATGGCCGAACCCGAAGAGATCGCCGAAACGGCGCTGTTTCTGGCCTCCGACGCCGCGACATTCATCACCGGCCATGCCTTCGTCGCCGATGGCGGCTGGACGGCCGACGGCTTTGGCCGCTGACGAGACAAGGAGAATCCCGATGAAAGATCTGTTCAGCCTTGAGGGAAAGACCGCGCTGGTCACCGGCGGCGGGCACGGCATCGGCGAGATGATCGCGCGCGGCCTGGCCGGCCAGGGTGCGCGTGTGTTCGTCTGTTCGCGCAACCCCGGCGACGGCGACGATGCGATCACGCCGATTTCCGCCGATCTTTCCAGGGGCGACGAGATACTGCGCCTGGCCCGGGAAATGTCCGAACGGGCCGACCGGCTCGACATCCTTGTCAACAATTCAGGTGTCACCTGGGGCGCGCCGATCGACGAGTTTCCCGAATCGGGCTGGGACAAGGTGATCGACCTCAACCTCAAGTCGCCGTTCTTCCTGACCCAGGCGCTGCTGCCGCTGATCGAAAAGGCGGCCAGCGCCAATGATCCCGGCCGCATCGTCAATATCGGCTCGGTCGACGGGCTGCATGTCGGCCTGTTCGAAGCCTATTCCTATGCCGCCAGCAAGGCCGGCATACATCACCTGACGCGCATCATGGCCAAGTTCCTGGCGCCGCGCCACATCACCGTCAACGCGATCGCGCCCGGCCCGTTCGAATCGAAGATGATGAAACCGATCCTCGACAAGATGGGCGACGACATGGCCGGATCGGTCCCGCTGCGCCGTCTCGGCCGTCCCGACGACATGGCCGGGGCCGCTGTCTATCTGACCTCGCGCGCCGGCGCCTATGTCACCGGCGCCACCCTCGTCGTCGACGGGGGGCTTGCCACCACCGCCTGAATCGCGCCGACCCGGCCTGTGGCCGGGAACGGGCGCCCCTACCGACCTGTCCCGAAACTGGAGGGAAAATGACCGAAGCATTCATCTACGATCATGTGCGGACCCCGCGCGGCCGTGGCAAGCCCGACGGCAGCCTGCACACCATAACCGCCGTCGATCTGGCGGCTCAGACGCTGGGCGCGATCAAGTCGCGCAACGGATTTGGCGCCGAGGATGTCGACGATATCGTCTGGGGCACGGTCATGCCGCTGGGCGAACAGGGCCAGGTGCTGCCGCGCATGGCCTCGATGATGGCCGGGTACGGCGAGTACACCGGCGCCGTCCAGGTCAATCGGTTCTGCGCCTCGGGGCTCGAGGCGTGCAACCTCGCGGCCGCGCAGGTGATGTCGGGGCAGGCCCAAATGACCATCGGCGGCGGCGTCGAGATGATGTCGCGCGTCATGATGGGGTCGGACGGCGGCGCCTACATGATCGACCCGCAGGTCGCCACCACGCTGCATGCCGTTCCCCAGGGCATCAGTGCCGACCTTCTCGCCTCGCTTTACGGCTACAGCCGCGAGGATGTCGACAGCTACGCCGTTGCCAGCCACCAGCGCGCCGCGCATGCCTGGACCAACGGCTATTTCGACAATTCGGTGATTCCGGTGGTCGACGTAAATGGCGTGACCGTTCTGGAACGTGACGAGACGGTGCGCGGCAACACCACCGTCGAGGCGCTGGCAAAACTCAAACCATCCTTCGAAAAGCTCGGCCGCGACCTGGGCTTCGACAGCGTGGCGATCCAGAAGTATCCGCAGGTGGAAAAGATCGTCCACCTGCACCACGCCGGCAACTCCAGCGGCGTCGTGGATGGCTCGGGCGCGGTTCTGATCGGCTCGCGCGAGGCGGGTGAACGGCTGGGGCTGAAGCCGCGGGCCCGCATCCGCAGCTGGGCGACGCTTGGCACCGATCCCACCATCATGCTCATCGGGCCGTCCTTCGCCGCCGAAAAGGCGCTGGCCAATGCCGGGATGAGCGCATCTGACATCGACCTGTGGGAACTGAACGAGGCGTTCGCCGCCGTCGTCCTGCGCTTCATGGAGGTTCTGGACGTGCCCCACGACCGCATCAACGTGAACGGCGGCGCCATCGCCATGGGCCACCCGATGGGGGCCACCGGCGCGATGGTGCTGGGCACCGTTCTGGACGAACTGGAGCGGCGCGAGATGGGCACCGCACTGACCACACTTTGCATCGGCGGCGGGATGGGCATCGCCACCATCATCGAGCGCGTCTGAGCGCGCACCGAGCCGACCAGGAAAGGACCGAAGAATGCTTGACTGCCAGATCGACGACAACGGCATCGCCACCCTGACCCTCGACATGCCGGACAGGTCGATGAACGTGATCAACAAGGCGGTGTTCGACGCCATCGTTCAACAGATCGACGCACATGCCGCCAACCCCGACGTGAAGGGCTTCATCGTGACCTCGGGCAAACCCGCCTTCGCGGCCGGTGCCGATGTGTCCGAACTGGACCGGCTCGGCGACCCCGATGTGCCGGTGGAGCGCATCTACGAACTCAGCGACATCGCCGCCGCCGCGCATCGCCGGATGGAAACCTGCGGCAAGCCGGTGGTGGCCGCGATCAACGGCACCGCTCTGGGGGGCGGGTACGAGCTGTGCCTTGCCGCCCATCACCGTATCGTCGCCGACGATCCCGGGATCCAGATCGGCCTGCCCGAAGTCAGCCTCGGCCTGCTGCCCGGCGGCGGCGGCACGCAGCGGCTGGCGCGTATGCTGGGCATCAAGCCCGCGCTCGATCTGCTCATCGACGGTACCCGGCTGGCCCCGGCCGCGGCACTTGCCGCCGGTCTGGTCGACGAGGTGGAACCGGCTGGCGATCTGCTGGCCGCCGCGCGCCGGTGGCTTTCGGGCGCGGACGCGCGCGCTGTCCAGCCGTGGGACGATCCGGCCTGGCGCCTGCCCGGCGGCGGCCCGTTCACGGCCGCCGGAATGCAGACGATGGTGGGCGCGAACGCTCTCGTGCAGGCCCGCACCTGGCACAACTATCCCGCGCCGGTGGCGATCCTGTCCTGCGTCTTCGAGGGCGTGCAGGTGCCCTTCGATGCCGGCATCGAAATCGAACGGCGCTACTTCACGCAGCTCGTGCGCAGCGTGGAGGCGCGCAACATCATCCGATCGACCTTCGTCAACAAGCGCGCCGCCGACAAGCTGGTGCGCCGGCCCGAAGGAATCGAGAAGATGCCGACCCGCAAGCTCGGCATCCTCGGCGCCGGGCTGATGGGTTCGGGCATCGGCTATGTCGCCGCGCGTGCCGGCATCGACGTAGTGCTGCTCGACACCGATCTCGCCCGGGCCGAAAAGGGCAAGGCCTACAGCGCCCGCATTCTCGACAAGCAGGTCGCTCGTGGAAACATGCAGGCCGAAGACGCCGACGCGACCCTTGCCCGCATCGCCCCCACCACCGCCTATGAGGATCTCGCCGACTGCGATCTGGTGATCGAGGCGGTGACCGAGGACCGCGCCATCAAGGCCAGGGTGACCGGCCTGACCGAGGCGCAGATCGACGCCGGGGCGGTGTTCGCCTCCAACACCTCGACCCTGCCCATCACCGGGCTGGCCGAGGCGTCCGAGCGCCCCGAGAACTTCATCGGCATGCACTTCTTCTCGCCGGTGGAAAAGATGCCGCTGGTCGAGATCATCGTCGGCGACAGGACCTCCGACCGCAGCATCGCCAAGGCGCTGGATTTTGTTCAGCAGGTGCGCAAGACGCCGATCGTGGTCAACGACAGCCGCGGCTTCTACACCAGCCGGGTCGTGGCCAAGTACATCCACGAGGGCTGCCACCTGCTTGCGGAAGGGGTGGAACCGGCGCTGATCGAGAACGCCGCACGGCTTGCCGGGATGCCGGTCGGCCCGCTCAACCTAGTCGACGAGACCAAGATCGACCTCGCCTATCACATCATCGACCAGAGCCGCACCGACATGGGTGACGCCTACAAGCTCAGCAAGGCCGAGGACGTGATCGTGCGCATGTACGATCTGGGCCGCTGGGGCAAGCTGTCGGGCAAGGGGTTCTACGACTATCCCGAAGGCGGCGGCAAGCATCTGTGGCCGGGCCTGGCCGAGGAATACCCGCCCGCCGAGAACCAGCCCGATGTCGAGGAGGTGAAGATGCGCCTGCTCTACTCCATGGCGGTGGACACCGCGCGCCTGCTTGAGGAAAACGTGCTGACCGATCCCGCCGACGCCGATATCGGGGCGATCTACGGCTTCGGCTACCCGCGCCATACCGGCGGTCCGATCTCGCTCATCGACATGGTCGGCTGCGAAAGCTTCGTCGCCGACTGCCGGCGACTGGCGGATGCGCATGGCGAACGCTTCGCGCCGCCGGAAATGCTGGCGCGCATGGCGGCGGAAAACCGGTCCTTCTACGGCAGCCAGCCGGGCCAAGGGAAAGGGTGAACGCGATGCTGGTTCGTACCGTCTACGACGAGGAACACGAGATATTCCGCGCCGCGATCCGCGCCTTCATCGAGAGGGAATGCGTGCCCCATCACGAGCAGTGGGAACAGGAGGGCATCGTCCCGCGCGAGTTCTGGCGCAAGGCCGGCGCGCAGGGCATGCTGTGCCCGCAGGTTCCCGAGGAATACGGCGGCCCCGGCGGCGACTACCGGTTCCTGCCGGTGGTCGTGGAAGAGATGTTCCGTGTCGGCGCCTCGGGTCCGGGCTTTCCGGTGCACAGCGACATCGTCAGCGGCTATCTTCTGAACCACGGCAGCGAGGCACAGAAGCAGTCCTGGCTGCCGGCGATGGTCAGCGGCGAGGCGATCGGCGCCATCGCCATGACCGAACCCAATACCGGCAGCGACCTTCAGGGCATCCGCACCACCGCCTGCCGCGATGGCGACGATTATGTGATCAGCGGCGCCAAGACCTTCATCTCGAACGGCCAGAACGCCGATTTCGTGATCGTCGCGGCGCGCACCGACAGCGATGCGGGGGCGCGTGGGATCTCGCTCATCATCGTTGAAACCGACCGTCCGGGTTTCCGCCGCGGCCGCAACCTCGACAAGGTCGGGCTCAAGGCGCAGGACACTTCCGAGCTGTTCTTCGACGACGTTCGCGTGCCGGCGTCAAACCTGCTGGGCGAGGAAGGCGGCGGTTTCGCGCTGCTGATGACGGAACTGCCCCAAGAGCGGCTGGCGATCGCGGTCTCGGCGATGGCGGCCTCGCAGCGCGCCTTCGATCTGACGGTCGAATACGTCAAGCAGCGCAAGGCGTTCGGCAAGCCGCTGGCAGAGTTTCAGAACACCCGCTTCAAGCTGGCCACGATCAAGACCGACCTCGCCGCCGGCTGGAGCCTCGTGGACCAGTGCATCCGCCAGCATGCCGGCGGCCAGCTCAGCGCCACCGACGCGGCAATGGCCAAGCTCTGGACAACCGAGATGCAGTGCCGGATCGTCGACGATTGCGTGCAGATGCACGGCGGCTACGGCTACATGCTCGAATATCCCATCGCGCGGCTCTACCTCGACACAAGGGTGCAGCGCATCCATGGCGGCACCTCGGAGATCATGCAGGAAGTCATCGCGCGCAGTATCTAGGAGGCAGACTTGGCAGCAAGACCACGACGATCGGCGGAAGAGTCCGAAGCCCTCGCCGCCCGGGCGCTTGCAGGCGACCGCGCGGCGCTGGCGCGCGTGCTCAGCGATATCGAACGCGGGGCCGACACCGCGGCCTTCGCCATGCATGGCGGCACCGCCAGCCACAAGGGGGCATGGACCATCGGCCTGACCGGCGCGCCGGGGGCGGGCAAGTCCACCCTTCTGGGCGCGCTCTTGTCCCATGCGGCGCGGCTGGGCGAACGCACGGCGGCGCTGGCGGTCGATCCCTCCTCGCCGATCTCGGGCGGCGCGCTGCTGGGCGACCGGCTGCGGATGCCCGCCATCGCCACCGATCCCGACATCTACGTGCGCTCCATGGCCTCTCGCGGACGGGCCGGCGGTCTGGCCGACATGACCCGGGCCGCGGTGCGCTGCCTGCACGCCTGCGGCTGGCCGCGCGTCTTCGTCGAGACGGTCGGCATCGGCCAGCTGGATATCGACGTTTCGACGGTCGCCGATCTGGTCATCGTCGTGCTGAACCCGGGCGCCGGCGACGAGGTGCAGGTGTCCAAGGCCGGGCTGATGGAGATCGCCGATCTCTTCGTCATCAACAAGGCCGACCACCCGGGCGCCAGGACGCTGCGCCAGGATCTGGCCGGCATGATCGCGACGCTGCCCGCCGGGCGCTATCGCCCCGGCGTCCACGAGACCGTCGCCACCACAGGCGAGGGGGTCGAAAAGCTGTGGACCGCGATCGCCGACAACCTGGCCCAGGCCGAGCGATCCGGCGCCCTGCACGAGCGGCGCGCCCGCCGTGCCGGCCGCGAAGTGATCGAACTTGCCGACGCGATGCTGAAACGCCGGCTCGAAGCGGTCGCCCGGTCCGATCTGTTCGACGGGGTGCAGGAAGCCGTGCTGGCCGGCGAGATGTCGCTGAACGAGGCCGCGGCCCGGATGGTCGGTGCCATGTCAAGCGTCAGCGACCTCTAGCACAAGCGGGCTGCGGCTTGCCGCCATCGCGCACGAAGATCCGCATGTTGCAACCAGCAACCGCAGTTCTGCCTGATGGACCGACATCCAGAAGAAGATGCCCCGGTTGCGAGCAGCCAAACGGAATGGCGAGGGCTACCGAGATCCTTCCGCCATCCGGTACCAATCGGATTCGAACTCGTCTCCATCAAGACAGTATGTCGGCGCCTCGCGCCGCAAAGAACCGACGCCGTCCTTCGAGAGCGGCGGCGCGGTTTTCTATGCGGCGCTGGTCAGGGCGTATCGCGGTCACTGGGAGGATTGACCAACACAATAGTGCAAGATGGTGCGGTCGAGAAGACTCGAACTTCCACGGGTGTTACCCCACAGCGACCTCAACGCTGCGCGTCTACCAATTCCGCCACGACCGCATGCCTGGGCTTGGTGCTGGCGCGTATAGACCACGGATT
>JAGRMG010000044.1 GCA_020441385.1 Paracoccaceae bacterium | reverse complement strand
TGCGCAACCATGTCACCGAGACGGTGAAGGAGGGCAATCACTATTTCACCATCCTGACCGGCAGCCAGGAAATCGAGATCGAGACCGACAAGACCCAGACCATCCGCGGCAAGCACACCAAGACGATCACCGGCAACGACGCGACCACGATCGAACAGGGCGACATGACCATCGGCGTCGACAGCGGCATGATCGAGATCGAGGCGTTGCAGTCGATCGAACTGAAGGTCGGCACTTCGTCGATCAAGCTGGAGCCGGCGCAGATCACCATCAGTTCGGTTCTGGTCAAGGTCACGGCCGATGCGATGGTGGACATCAAGGGCGGGCTGACCAACGTCAAGGCCGATGGGATCCTGACGCTCAACGGCACGCTGACCAAGATCAATTAGGCGGCACCATGACAGACCGTTTTGAAAACCTGACCAAGCTGCGCCCCGAACCGGCCGCCAAGCAACTGGCGCAGGCCAACATCCTGATCAGGACGCCGCTGCAATCGCCCGCCAGCGCGCCGCCCCGGCAGGTGCTGGCCGAACTCGAAGGCAAGAAGGCCTGGCTCGACATGCTGTTGCTGCTGTCCGTGCTGCTGCCGCCGCGCGAAAGGGTGTGGTGGGCCTGTCTTGCCGCGCGCGACTATCTCGGGCCGAAATCCGAGGACGACCCGGCCTCGCTGTCGGCCTCGGAGGCCTGGGTGTTCGAGCCCAGCGAGGAAAACCGCGAGGCGGCGCGGCGCAGCCTGGACAACGCCTATGTCGATGACGACACCGTGCATTGCGCGACGGCGGTGCTGTATTGCGACGGCATGCTTGGGCCGGGCGATCTGGCGCAGTATCCGGCCCCGGCGGGGGCCTCGGAATGGTCGTGTTATGCCATGAATGTCGTGGCCTTGGGCAAACTCTCTGATAGGTTCGAGGAACATCGGCAACTGCTGATCGACCGGGCGCTGGATATCGCCCGCGGCGGCAATGGCCGGATCGCCGCGGCGGCCGAACAGGTGGAGGGAGACGCGTGAGATGACCAAACCGCAGGCCCGTCTGTTCGACATGCATATGTGCAACATACCGGCTCCGCCGACCGTGGCCGGACCGGCGCCGCCGGCGCCGCTGCCGATCATCCAGGTCGGTTCGCCCAACGTGCTGGTGGCCAACATCCCCGCCGCACGGATCAGCGACATGCACATATCGCTGGTCGGCCCGCACCCGATCGTGGCCGGGTCGCTGACCGTCACGATCAACACGCTTTCGGCGGCCCGGATCGGCGACCCGGGCGCCTGCGGCGGCATGATCGTGAAGGGCGAATTCACCGTGTTGACAGGAGGCTGATCCGGACGCATGGCCGTCACGCTGAAATTCCAGTCCTCGGGCACGGTGCCGGGCAATGCCCGCCCGGCGGTGATGCAGGGCGGCAGCCTGACCGTGGGTCGCGGTCCGGCCAACGACCTGGTGCTGCCCGATCCCGATCGCACGTTGTCGAAAAGCCACTGCGTGATCGAGGATCACAACGGCAATGTCGTGGTCGTCGACCTGTCCACCAACGGCACCTTCCTGAACTATTCCCGGATACCGCTGGGGCGGACGCCGACACCGCTGAACGACGGCGACGTGTTGTGCATCGGCAGCTACGAACTCGCCGTCGCGATCAGCGACGACCTGCCCGATATCGGCAACCTGATCGCCGAGCCGTCGGCCGAGGCACCGGCCTCGCACGGGGTCGCCGACAATGCGCCGGACCCGGGCGCGCTTCTGGACGATGCCGGGCCGGGGGGCGATTTCCTCGACGATCTGCTTGGCGCGGAAGGCGGGCCGAAGGGGCCGGCGCAACTGAACCCGGTCGATCCGATCGACGATCTGCTACCGCCGCTGGGCGAAGAGGAGGATCCGTTCTTTCGCAAGGCCGATGACGGGCGCGAAGGCGAGGGTGCCAGCCACGCGGCGCACAACCCCTCGGCATCCGACAGCTTCCGCCCGCAAGCGGCCTCGGCCAACCTGATCCCCGACGATTGGGATGCCGACCTGTCGGGGCCGGCCGCAAAGCAAACCGCGCCCGAAAGCGCGCCGCCGCCCGAACATGTGCAGCCCGCTGACCCGGCCCAACCCGCGCCCGTGCGGCGCACGCCGCCGCTTCTCGATCCGGGGGAAACGCCGCCCGCTGCGCCGCCCTCTCAAGCCAGCCGCGACGCGGCACGGGCGTTCCTTGCCGGGGTCGGCGCCGAGGACGTGAAGCTGGACGACGCCGAACTCGACCGCACGATGGCGCGCATGGGCCGGGTGATGAAGGTCTTCATCACCGGGTTGCGCGAAATCCTGATGACCCGCACCTCGATCAAGTCCGAGTTCCGCATCGAACAGACGATGATCGGGGCGGGCGGCAACAACCCGCTGAAATTCTCGATCAGCCCGGAACAGGCGGTCGAAGCGATGGTAGGTCCGGCGACCAGGGGATACCTGAGCCCGGAATCGGCCGCCGAACAGGCGTTGAACGACATCAAGGCGCACGAGGTCGCCATGCTGACCGGCATGCAGGCGGCGCTGCGCGGGGTGCTGGCCCATCTCGACCCCAAGGTTCTGGAAAGCCAGATCGAGACCCGCGGCGGCCTGGGCGGGCTGTTGCGCAACCGGAAGGCGCGGTATTGGGAAGTCTACGAGAAGATCTTCGCCGATATCTCCGACCAGGCCGAGAACGACTTTCAGGAACTTTTCAGCCGCGAATTCGCGCGGGCCTACAAGGAACAGCTGGAAAAGCTGAAGCAATGACGCGCCCGCGATCCGGGCGCACGACAACACTTGCCCCGGTGGGCGACGGGGTCATGCGCCCCTCGGGGGGCGAGGAAATACCCACTCCGGCGGGGTGAGAGAAAGGGGAGAACGACGTGTCCTGGGACAGCAAGGTGCTTTGGACCGAAGGGTTGTTCCTGCAACCCCATCACTTTCAGCAGGCCGACCGCTATACCGAGGCGCTGATCACCGGGCTCGCGCGGCGCCTGCGCCCCTATGCCTGGGGATTCTCGACCCTGGAAATCGACTATGAGGTTCTCAAGGTCGGTCAGTTCGCCCTGAAGGGCTGTAGCGGGCTGACCCAGGACGGCGCCGTCTTCCGGGTGCCGATGGCGGACGATCATCCGCCGGCGCTGGAGGTTCCCGAAACCGTCAAGAACTGCGTCGTCTATCTGACCGTGCCACAGCGCCGCCAGGGCGCGGCGGAAGTGGACCTTTCGGGGGCCGAGAGGTCGGCCAGCCGGCTGCGTCCGGCCGAACAGGAGGTCATCGACACGATGGGCACCGAAAGGAAGCCGGTGCTTCTGGGGGTCGGCAAGATGCGCCTGCAATTCGCCTTGCAGGTGGATGATCTGGCCGACCGCCTGGCGATTCCGCTGGCGCGCATCATCGAAGTGCGCCCGGACAAGGAAATCATCCTCGATCAGGGGTTCATACCGTCCTGCCTGGATGTGCGCGCGGCGCTGCCGCTGGAGGGAGTCCTGCGCGAACTCGAAGGCCTCATGTCGCACCGCGCGCAGGCGCTGGCCGGGCGGCTGGCCGAGGGCGGCGGGGCGCGCGGCGTGGCCGAGGTTTCGGATTTCCTGCTGCTGGCGATCCTCAACCGGATGCTGCCGGTGATCCGGCACATGGGCCAGATCGAGAACCTGCACCCCGAAGACCTGTTCCGAACCTGCGCCGGGCTGGCCGGGGAACTCGCGGTGTTCATGACCGCCGAGAAACAGGCGCCCGAGTTCGCGCCCTATACCCATGACGACCTGACGGCCTGTTTCGTGCCGCTGATCCGCACGCTGCGGCAATATCTGTCCTCGGTGCTGGAACAGACGGCGATCGCGATACCGCTCGAGGCGCGCAAGTACGGCATCAGCGTCGGGGTCATCGCGGATCGCAAGCTTCTGGGCAATGCCGGGTTCGTACTGGCGGTCGATGCGGATATCCCGGCCGAGGACGTGCGCCGGCACTTCGCCGGCCAGGCCAAGATCGGCCCGGTCGAGGAAATCCGCCAACTGGTCAACTCGGCCCTGCCGGGTATCGCGCTGCGCCCGCTGCCGGTGGCACCGCGCCAGATTCCCTATCATGCCGGGGTGGTCTATTTCGAACTGGATGCCGACAGTCCCTACTGGGGCAAGATGACCACGTCGGGCGGCATCGCTGTGCATGTGTCCGGCCAGTTTCCGGGCCTTAAGATGGAGCTTTGGGCGATCCGGAACAACTGAGGAAGCAGGTCAAGATGTCAGACCAGGACGACCCCTTCGCCGAACCTGACGACACCGACAAGACGGTGATCCGGCCCAATCCCGGTGGGCGCCGCACCGGTCAGCCGGCACCGGCGCAGCCGGCCGCCGGGGCCGCGCCGCCGGCCCCGCAGGAGGCCGATGACGGCGAGGGCCCGGATACGTTCGGCGTGCCGCAACCGGCGGCCGCCGCGGCGCGGCCGGCCCGGGGCGCGGGCAGTGCCGAGGTGGCGAAACTGTCGCGCACCGGCATGAACACGCTTATCGCCAGCGCCAGCACGCTGTTCTCGCTGATCTCGCGCATCCGCAACCGGGCGCAGCACATGGACCCCGACAAGCTGCGCCAGTCCGTGGTTGCCGAGGTGCGCGAATTCGAGAACCGCGCGTTGCAGGCCGGCATCCCGGCGCAGACGGTCAAGGTGGCGCGCTATGCCCTGTGTGCGACGCTGGACGATGTGGTTCTGAACACGCCCTGGGGCGGGCAGTCGTCCTGGGGGTTGCAGTCGATGGTGGGCACCTTCCACCGCGAAACCGTTGGCGGGGACAGGTTCTACGATCTTCTGGCGCGGCTCGAGAAGGAGCCGGGCCAGAACATCGACATGCTGGAATTTCTCTACATGTGCATGTCGCTGGGGTTCGAGGGGCGGCTGCGCGTCGAACAGAACGGGGCCGAGAAGCACCTCAAGATCCGCGCCGCCCTGGCCCGGATCATCCGCGCCCAGCGCGGCCCGTCCGAACGCGATCTGTCGCCGCACTGGAAGGGTATCCAGAAACCTTTCCGGCCGCGGTCGTTCTGGCGCATGGTCTGGATCGCGGTCGCGCTCACCGCGTCCCTTCTGGCGGTGGAATTCGTCGGTCTGAGCTGGGCGCTCTCGACATCGAGCGCGCGGGTGATCGGGCAGCTCTCCGAGATCGAAAGCAGCCCCGTGGCCGAACTGCAACGCCGTGCGCCGCCCCCGCCCCCGGCACCTCCCGCCCCCACGATCGAACAGCAGGTGGCCAAGGTCGCCGGTTTTCTGGCCGACGAGATCAGGGAAGGCATCGTCGAGGTATTTCCCAGGGACAACGTGCTGGTCATCCGGCTGACCGGGTCGGGCATGTTCGGCTCGGGCTCGGACGTGCTTCAGGAAAAATTCGAAGGCCCGGTCGACCGGGTGGCGCGGGCGCTGGGCGAGGAACCCGGCCCGGTGATCGTGGTCGGCCATTCCGACAACGTGCCGATCCGCTCGTCGCGCTTCCCGTCGAACATGCACCTGTCGCTGGCACGCGCCAAATCGGTGATGGCCGGCATGGCCAAGGTAATGGCCGACCCCTCGCGGCTGAGCGCCGAAGGCCGCGCCGACAAGGAGCCGATCGCCGACAACGCCACCCGCGAGGGCCGCGCCAGGAACCGGCGGATCGAAGTGCTGCTGGTACAGGAGGGCGACAAATGATCCGCCAATATGTCGTGCCGCTGTTCCGGTCGATCCATACATGGCTGATCCTCGTCGCACTGATCCTGTCGGCCTGCATCTGGTATTTCTTTCCCCTGATCGGAACCGAGACCTGGCGGCCCTTCGACAGCCCGGCCAGCCGGGCCGTCACCATCGCCTGCGTCTGGGTGTTCTTCCTGCTGCTGATCGGGTTCATAGTCTGGCGCCGCCGCAGGCGCGACCGGAAGATGACCGAAGAGATCGCGCAGACCGCCGAAGCGGTCGAGGACGACGCCCTGTCCGAAGAGATTGCGGAGCTGCGCGGCAAGTTCAAGGCGGCGATGGCCGCGCTGCGCCGGACCAGAAACGGCCGCCGGCATCTGCACGAACTGCCCTGGTATGTGATGGTCGGCCCGCCCGGGGCGGGCAAGACCACCGCCATCGTCAATTCCGGCCTGCAATTCCCGCTGGCCGACAAGATGGGCAAGGCCGCCATCGGCGGGATCGGCGGCACGCGCAACTGCGACTGGTGGTTCACCGACGGGGCCGTGCTGATCGACACCGCCGGGCGCTATACCACGCAGGAAAGCGACGCCGAGGCCGACAACGCCGCCTGGCTCGGCTTTCTCGGGCTGCTCAAGAGATACCGCAAGCGCCAGCCGATCAACGGCGCGATGATCGCGATCAGCCTTTCGGATCTGTCCCTGCAGGACGAGATCACCCGCAAGAGCCATGCCCAGGCGGTGCGCCGCCGCCTGAACGAGCTGCGCGAAAGGCTCGGGGTGCGTTTTCCGGTCTATGTTCTGTTCACCAAGGCCGACCTGATCGCCGGGTTCAGCGAATATTTCGACGGCCTCGGCAAGGAGGAACGCGAACAGGTCTGGGGCTTTACCTTCGCCCTCGACAAGAGCCGCGCCGAAGCATCGCCGGTGGCCGCCTTCGACGAGGAATTCGCCCTGCTGCTGGGCCGGATGAACGCCCAGCTTCTCGAACGGATGCAGTCGGAGACCGACCATCAGCGACGGGCGCTTGTCGCGGGCTTTCCCGGGCAGCTGGCATCGGCCCGCACGGTCGCCCGGGATTTCCTGAACGAGGTGTTTCAGGACAACCGCTATCAGTCCAGGCACAGCCTGCGCGGCGTCTATTTCACCTCGGGCACCCAGGAAGGCACGCCCATCGACCGGCTGATGCTGGGCATGGCGCAGACCTTCGGCATCGGGCGCCAGGCCATCGGCACCGGCCGCGGCACCGGGCGGTCGTTCTTTCTCACCCGCCTGTTCGAGGGCGTGATCTTTCCCGAGGCGGGGCTGGTGTCGGCCGATGACAAGGTCGAACGCCGCTATCGCTGGGCCCGCCGCGGCGCCATCGCCGCCACGCTGCTGATCGCGCTGGCCACCGGCGCGTTGTGGGTGCGCAGCTATCTGGGCAATACCGACCTGATCGCGCAGGCCGGCGAAAGCGTCGCGGCCTACCGGGATGCCGCCGCCGTGCTGCCGCCCAGCCCGGTGGGCGATACCGACCTGATTCCTGTCGTCGCCGCGCTGGACGTGTTGCGCGACCTGCCCGGCAATCCGGCGCTGGACGATCCCGGCCCGCCGCGCCGGATCACCTGGGGCCTCTATCAGGGCGATGTGATCGGCACGCAGGCCGCACAGGCCTATCGTGCGGCGCTGAACCGCCGCCTGCTGCCGCGCCTGCTGCTGCGGCTGGAAGACCAGATCGCCGGCAACATCAACAATGCCGACATTCTTTACGATGCGCTGAAGATATACCTGATGCTGGGGCTTCAGGGGCCGATGAACGCCGAACTGGTCAGGGAATGGATGCAGGCCGACTGGGAGGCGGCCTATCCCGGCGTGGTGCGTGAACCGCTGCGCCAGGATCTGGCCGGCCATCTGGATGCGCTGCTGTCGCAGCCGATGGAACGCATCGACCTGAACGGACCGCTGATCGAACAGGTCCGCGCCATCCTGTCGGAGATGCCGCTGGCGCAACGCGTCTATAACGGCATCATCAACAGCGCCCGCGCCACCGCCCTGCCCAAATGGCGCATCACCGATGTCGGAGGGCCGGCGGTGGCGCGGGTTCTGGTGCGCTCGTCGGGCAAGCCCCTGAACGACGGGATCGAGGGGATCTTCACCTATGAAGGGTTCAACACCGTCTTCCTTCCCGAAGCGGTGAGCGTCGCCGAACGGGTACAGAGCGAAAGCTGGGTGCTGGGCGCCCGCGCCGAGGAACAGCAAAGCGGCAATGCGATCCTCGCGCTCAGCCGCGACGTGCTGGATCTCTACTACAACGATTTCATCGCCCGCTACGATCAGATGCTGGCCGATATCGACATCATCCCGATGGAATCGCTCAGCCACGCGGTCGAGGTGACGAATGTACTGTCCGGGCCGACCTCGCCCATCACCAACATCCTGACCGGGATCAGCCGGGAGACCAGCCTGACCGAAGACCGCTCCGCGCTCGGCTCGGAATCGCTGAAGGAGGGCGCCGGCAGCGTCGCGATGATCGAAGCGCGTTCGGGTCTCAGCATCCAGGGGCAGATACTGCTGGAGGCGCTGATGACCTCGGCCGATGAAAGCACCGGCCAGACGCCCAAGCCGCCCGGCGCCTATGTGCAGGAGCGGTTCCGGTGGCTGCACGATCTCGTCGCCCGGCCCGAAGGACAGCCATCGCAGCTGGATCTGCTGATGGGGGCGCTGACCGAAGTCTACCAGGAACTGAACAAGATGGCCTTCAGCGGCGTCACCGACCCCGAGAGCAGCCAGGCCATATTGCGGTTCCAGCAGGCTGCCAGCCGTACCGAAGGCCCGGTGCCGCGCTGGGCACAGCAGATTGCGGCCGGATCGTCGGGGATCACCTCGGAGGGCACCCGCGCCTCGATCAATGCGCGCTGGCAGTCCACGGTGCTGCCCTTCTGCGAGCAGGCGCTGACCAACCGCTATCCGTTCGACCGGCGGGCGCGGGCGGATATCGCGTTGCAGGATTTCTCCCGGCTGTTTTCGCCCGGCGGGCTGATCGACAGCTTCTTCAACGAGAACCTGGTGAAATATGTCGATACCCGCTCGCGGCCTTGGACCTGGAAGCGGGTCAACGATGTCGATCTGGGGATTTCGCCGGCGGTGTTGCAGCAGTTGCAATATGCCGCCGAAATCCGCGATGCCTTCTTTGCCGGCGGGCCGCAGCCGTCGGTCACTTTCCAGATCACGCCATACGGGCTCGATCCCAAGGCCAGGGCCGTCATCCTCGAGATCGACGGCCAGCAGGTCGGTTACAGACAGGGCAGCGGCCAGCCCAACCCGGTGGCGATCACCTGGCCGGGCAGTGTCGGGCTGGCGCGGATCACGCTTGAACCGGCAAGAAAGGATGTCGAGAACCGGATTTCGAAGGACGGGCCGTGGGCCTGGTTCCGGCTGCTGGACCGGGCTGCCGTGCGCCGGACCAACGTGACCGACCGCAAACGCGTCAACTTCACCGTGGGCGACCGCCTGGCGATTTTCGATCTGCAATCCAGTTCGGTTCTGAACCCTTTCGCGTTGCCGGCGCTGTCCAAGTTCAGCTGCCCGAAGTCGATGTGATGACCGGCGGGTTCGGAGCCTTTGGCAAGATGCCGTCGGTGGGAGATTTCTTTCGCCTGAACCCGCCGCCCGGGTTCGTTTCGCCCTGGGACGGTTGGCTGCAACGCGCCATTCTGGCGGCGCAGCAGGCGCTTGGGCAGGATTGGGACGCGCATTACATGTCCGCTCCGATCTGGCGTTTCGCGCTGTCGCCGGGCCAGGCCGGGCCGCGCAAGGCGCTGGGCGTGCTGATGCCCTCGGTGGACCGTGTCGGCCGGCGGTTTCCGCTGACGCTGATGGCGGCACTGCCGACGCCTGGCCCCGCGCCACTGGATCATTTCTGCGAAACCGCGCTGTTCGAACGGCTGGAAGAGATCGCGCTGGCGGCGCTGGAGGACACCATGACACAAGAGGGGCTTGGCCGGGAACTCGCGGCGCTGCGGGTGCCGGAATTCCGCGGCAGCCCGCCGCTGCGGCAGGCCGGCGCCAGCCTGATCCTGACCCAGGCGGGCGCCGACGGGATTCTGCCCGATCTGGCGGCCGGGCTGCTGGCCAACCGCATGGCCAGCCCCAGCGTCTGGAGCGCGGTCGTGGGCGATGTCCCGCGTCTGATGATCTGCGACGGCCTGCCCGAGGGGGGCGATCGGCTTGGCCTGTTCCATCTGGGCGCGCCGGTCTGGGCCGGGGCGCGGCCGCTATGACCGAATACCGCTATGACGCCAGGACGCATATCGGCCTGAAACGCAAGGTCAACGAAGATGCGGTGCTGGCCATGCCCGGGCAGAACATATGGGTGGTATCCGACGGAATGGGCGGCCACGATGCCGGCGATTTCGCCAGCCGCCTCGTCACCGATGCCGTCGCCACCATTGCCGACGGGCTGGACCCGGCCCAGCGGATGCAGGCGCTGCGCGACGCGATACAGGGCGCGCACAGGGCCATCCTGCACGAGGCGGAAATTCGCGGCCGCGGCGTGATCGGCGCCACGGTGGCGGCGCTGATGATGGCCGATGGCCATTTCGTCGCGCTGTGGGCCGGCGACAGCCGCATCTATCGTTATCGCGAGGGCGGCGTCGAGATGCTGACATGGGACCATTCGGCGGTAGCCGAACTGGTGCTGTCGGGACAGATGAGCTGGGACGAGGCCGACCAGCATCCGCAGGCCAATGCCATAACCCGTGCGGTCGGGGTGGGTGACGACCTCGAGCTGGACAAGGTTCGCGGCCCGCTCGCGCCCGGCGACAGGTTCCTGATCTGTTCGGACGGGTTGACCAGATACGCCACCTTCGGAACGCTCGAACGGGTACTGGGCAGCTGTCCCATCGAAACCGCGTCCGAGCGGCTGATCCAGGTGGCGCTGGCCGGCGGCGGCGCCGACAACATCTCGGTCATCGTGGTGGATGTGCTGTAGGGCGCGTCCGCGTTCGTGCGCGCCCGTGCTCAGAGCGAGCGCAACAGCACCTTGTTCGATCCGACCGCGCTGGCGATACGCTGGAACTGGGCGGCGCGGTCGCCCGAGTTCTCGGCCGAGCGCAGCAGCACCGTTTCCGCCTCGCCGATCACCGCCAGCGCCTGGTTCAGCGCGCTGTCCATCCGCGCCGGATCGACCGGAACCAGACGGCGCGACGTCTCGATCCTCGTGCCGTTCGGGATGGTCCCGCGGAACGTGGCCGAGGCGCGGGCGGGGCTGCGGTTCTGGCGGGCGATCCGGTTCAGCCGCAGCGCGGCATCGCCAAGCGCGGCGCGCACATCGTCATAGCCGCTGGTTCCGGCCATCCGCCGGTTCACGTTGTCCAGACGCTCGGCAAGGCAGTCGATCACGAATTCCGATTGCGAGAACGCGCTGCAAAACTGCGTGGCCTGGTTCAGGGTCACCACGATGGCGGCCGTCGTGGTGGCATTCACACCGGCCGGCAGCGGACGTTCGTCCGCGCTCGCCTCGGCTGCGCTGTCCGGGGTGTCTGAGCCGCCAGCAGCCCCGCCGCCCGGCCGCGGGACCACTGCCGGCGGGATGAACACGGGCGGGTGCGCGACGGCCTGGCTGCCGGTCAGAACCAGAAGGTCGGCAGACGGCGGCAAACCCCTTGCCGGCATGCCCGGTCCGTTCGGACCCAGCGACAGGGCGGCGGCGATCAGGGCGGGAAAGGCGGCGGTCATGGCTCAGCTCCTGAACAGGCCGGGGCGGAAAAAGTTGAAACTGATGGTGAAACGCCGGCTGCCCAGACGGTCCGTCGCGTCGTTCACCTCGGTCGTGATATTGAACCCGTCGATGCCGTCGATGGTGAAGGAGGCACCCAGATCCACGGTTTCCCCGGTCCAGGACACGGATGCGCCGAAATTGCGGGTGATGCCGATGCCGGCCCCGAAGAACGCCGCCGGATCGCGCAGCCCGTTCTTGAGGTGGCTGCCATATCCCGCGGTGAACATCAGCGGATAGCTGTTGCCGGGCGCGGTTTCCAGCACCGGGAACCAGGTCAGCATCACCTTGGCGCCCACGGGCAGCACATCGGCCTGCCCCCAGGTGCCCAGTCCGTTGGCTTCGGCCCCCAGGTACAGCGGCGCCCGGCCGGCGACGATCCGGCGCGACGCGTTGATCTGGAAATATCCCGAATCGCCGAACCCGCCGGTCAGCGACGTGACGTTGGCGGTGAGCTGCAACCCGATCGCGTCTTCTGCCGAGCCCAGGCCGAAGCCCAGCGCCAGCGACCCGTCCCAGTCGTTGACGGCGCCCCGCTTGGAGGTCAGCCCCAGCGATGCGAACCACATGCCATGCGGCGCGACCGTGGCCGAGGAGACTGACAGCAGGGTCAGGTTCTTCGGGCTTTGCGCCAGCGATGGCAGCGGCGGCAATGCCGGTCCGTCCGGATCCTCTGCCCATGCCGGGCCGAGACCCAGACCGATCAGCCCGGCGGCAAGTGCGTGCATCGAGATCCGGCAGAGGCGGTCTGGAAAACCGGGACGTTTCATCGTGGCTGTCCTTTCCATGGGCACGCCCGGCGCGGCATCACCCCTCGAGTCCATAGGCGCGGCGGATACCGCGCCGGGTTCCCGGGCCGAATTCGCCGTCGATCGACCCGGCATAGAAGTCGTTTTCCTTCAACAGGCCCTGAAGCGCGCGCCGGGTCTCGGGCTTGAACATCGTCGGCCGGTCGCTGAGAAGCGTCAGCACATCCGAACTGCCGGAACGCAGCGCGGCGTAGAGATAGCGCGCCGCATCCAGCGGCCCCTTTCCGTCGATCAGCCCGTCGTCGATCAGGGCGGCGAAATTGAACTGCGCCTGCGGGTGGCGCAGGTCGGCGGCGCGCTCGAACAGCTTCAGTGCCGCTTTCGGATCGGCAGGCAGCCCCAGCAGACCCTGGTAGTGCATGAACCCCAGATCGTTGATCGCATCGGCGTAATCCTGATCCGCCGCCGCCCGGAACAGGCGCAGGGCCCGGGCCTGATCGCGCGCCACGCCAAGCCCCTTTTCATACAGCTTGGCCAGTTCGTACTGCGCCTCGGGCGAACCGGCATCCGCCGCCCGTTGCAGGAATGCGGCCGCCGCCTGCGGATCGAACCGGCCTTCGTTCGGGTTGAGCCGCATATAGGCCAGCCCGACCATCGACCTGGTATCGCCCAGATCGGCCAGTGCCAGCAGTTGTTCTTCCTGATCCGGGCGCAGCGCGGCCCAGGCATCCTCGGCCGTCTTGCCCGCCACGTCGGTCTGGCCCGGCGCCGGACCGGCCAGGTAGAACGGCACCCCGGTCAGCGAACCGTAGGTATGGGGCTCCTGTAGGTTGCCGGTACTTGCCAGCACCTCGTCGCGTACCTGACGGAACATCAGGCTGATCTCGAGCCCGGGTATCACCAGCTTGTCCATCAGCGCCTGCGCGAACGGGCTGTTGCGCCCCGTGCCGTCCAGCGCGACCTGCCCGTCGCGCGCGGCGAAGGCGACCAGCGTGCCGCGGTCGGGATCGGCCGGCGCCAGCCCGCCACTCCCGCGCGTCGGCGCGTCCGCCGCAACGGACCCTGCCTGCGCCGTCGCGGCGGTGTCGATCACATCGCCCAGCGGGTTGTCGCGGCAACTGTCCAGGATCACGATGCGCATCTTGCGGGCGCGTTCGACAGCCGCCAGAACCTGGGTCAGCGAAACCGACTGGCGCTGAACCTCGCGGTTGGTACTGGCCCGGACATCGACGGGGATCAGGAAATTCTCGCCCTGAACCTCGACTCCGTGACCGGCGAAATAGATCAGCGCGAGGTCGGCCACCTCGGCGCGAAAGGCGAAATCGTCCAGCAGCTGGCGCATCTCGCCGCCTTCGGTGTCCAGCGAAAGCGTGACGTCAAAGCCGATCCGCTCAAGGGTCGCGGCCATGTCCCGCGCGTCGTTCAGGGTGTTGTCGAGACCGGGCAGGGATTGATAGCCGCCCAGTCCGAAGACAAGCGCGATCCGGTCCGATGCAGCCGACGCCGCGGATGCGATACCCAGCATCACGAGCGTCGCAAACATGCCCACGAGCCGGAATGCCGCAACCATGTCGGTTACCTCGCAAAACCTGTTCTACGTCTCTATCATACCGCAGATGCGGCCAAAAAGAAGTGCGATCATCCTCACGGTCGCTACTCTGGCACGGCGCAGGCGCGCGCCTGCCGCGCCTTTCGCCGCCATCGACCCAGGCGGTCATGCCGGCCGGGTCGGCACGGAATACCATCCCCGCACGCCCGACACCCGCGCCAGCCTGGGCTGGATGCGCTGAAACGTCCCGCACGTTTCACTGGAATCGAACATGCGCGATACGATATGTCTGGCGGGACAAGAGATTGCCGGAGCCTTCGATGATTCCTCCCCGCTATTCCCCGATCCTGTTCGGCCTGATCCTTTCGGGCCTGATGTCCAGCATGGTCTCGGGTGTTGCGACCCTGCGGATTCTGGGTGTGTCCGAGGGGTTCTTTTCCGCCTGGTTCTCCGCCTGGAGCTTCAGCTGGGCGGTTGCCTTTCCGGCGGTTCTGATCGTCGGGCCGATCACGCGGCGCATGGTGGCGCGGCTGGTGCGCGCCGAGGCGTGATGGCGCCGGGGCAGCCGTTGCCGCCCCGGAACCGCGAGGTCGCGCCCCTCTGTCAGGCCGGGTTGCTGGCGAACCGCAGATAGGGCAGCTTCTTGTCCAGCTTGCCGTATCTCTCTTCCGCCTGCGCGTCGTCCAGCGCCGTCGCGACAATCACGTCCTGGCCCTGCTGCCAGTTGGCGGGGGTCGCCAGCGGCTGGCCCCAGGTGCGCTGCACGCCGTCCAGCGCCCGCAGCACCTCGGCGAAATTGCGCCCAACCGACATCGGGTAGGTCATCGACAGTTGCAGCTTCTTGTCGGGGCTGACGATGAAGACGGCGCGCACCGTTGCAGTGTCCGCGGGCGTGCGGCCATCGGGCAGATAGGCCTCGGCGGGCAGCATGTCGAACGCCTTGGACACTTCCAGATCGGTATCGGCAATGATCGGAAAGCCCGCTGACGCGCCGGCATAGCTTTCGATGTCGCCCTTCCACTTGCGGTGGTCCTCGGCGCTGTCCACGCTGATGCCGATGACCTTGGTGTTGCGTTTCTTCCATTCATCGGTCAGCTGCGCCACGGCGCCGAATTCGGTGGTGCATACCGGGGTGAAATCCTTGGGGTGCGAGAACAGGATCGCCCAGCTGTCCCCGATCCAGTCGTGAAAGGTGATCTTGCCCTGATCGGTCTGGGCGGTGAAATCCGGTACGGTGTCGTTGATTCGCAAAGCCATCTGCACTCTCCTGTGTTCTGACGTGGCGCGCTTTCGCGCACAGGCCACAACCTAGGTGTTCGGCGCAGCCATTCCATACCCGGCCGCACCCGCGCAGCCGGAATTTCCGGACGCCCGTTCGATTTGATCAAATTATCCGGCGCGCGGCTTGCCCTTGCCCCCGGGCGGTGACACATTGGCGCCGAAAACCTGACCGTGTGGTCAGGAAAACGTGATTCCGGGAGAATGCAACCATGATCGAGAAGCGCGAATTCTACATCAACGGGCAATGGACGGCCCCGGCGCAGGGCCGCGACCATCAGGTGATCGACCCCTCGACCGAAGAGCCGTGCGCGGTGATCTCGCTGGGCGGCCAGGCCGATACCGACGCCGCCGTCGCCGCCGCCAGGGCGGCGCTGCCCGGCTGGATGGCGACTTCGCCGGCCGAACGCATCGCCCTGGTCGAAAGGCTCATCGAGATCTACAAGACCCGGGGCGAGGATCTGGCCCAGGCGATGGCCACGGAAATGGGCGCGCCGATCGACATGGCCCGGACCCAGCAGGTCGGCGCCGGCATCGGGCATCTCAAGAATTTCGTCCGCGCCGCCAAGGCGTTCGAATTCGACCGCCCCTTGGGCGATCATGCGCCCAACGACCGCATCATCCGCGAGGCCGTGGGCGTGGCCGCCCTGATCACGCCGTGGAACTGGCCGATGAACCAGATCACTCTGAAGGTCGGCGCCGCCGCCGTGGCCGGCTGCACCATGGTTCTGAAACCCTCCGAGGAAAGCCCGCTGGATGCGATGATCTTTGCCGAGATGATGCACGAGGCCGGCTTCCCGCCCGGTGTGTTCAATCTGGTCAACGGCGACGGTGCCGGGGTCGGCACGCAACTGTCGGGGCACCCGGATGTCGACATGGTCAGCTTCACCGGCTCGACCCGCGCGGGCACCGCGATTTCAAAGAACGCCGCCGAAGCGCTCAAGAAGGTGCACCTGGAACTGGGCGGCAAGGGCGCCAACGTGATCTTCGAGGATGCCGACGAAAAGGCGGTCAAGCGCGGTGTGCTTCACATGATGAACAACACCGGCCAGTCCTGCAACGCGCCCTCGCGCATGCTGGTACAGAAGGGCATCTACGATCAGGCCGTCGAGACCGCCGCCGAGGTGGCGCGGAAGGTCAGCGTCGGCAACGCCCATGACGAGGGGCGCCATATCGGCCCGGTGGTGAACGAGACCCAGTGGAACAAGATCCAGGATCTGATCCAGAAGGGCATCGACGAAGGCGCCCGCCTGGTGGCCGGCGGCACCGGGCGGCCCGAGGGCTTCAACAAGGGGTTCTTCGTCAAGCCGACGGTGTTTGCCGATGTGAACAACCAGATGACCATCGCCCGCGAGGAGATCTTCGGCCCGGTGCTGGCTATGATCCCGTTCGAAACCGAACAGGACGCGATCGAGATCGCCAACGACACGCCCTATGGCCTGACCAACTATGTCCAGACCGCAGACGGCGAACGCGCCAATCGGATGGCCCGCGCCCTGCGCTCGGGCATGGTCGAGATGAACGGCCAGAGCCGCGCCGCCGGCTCGCCCTTCGGCGGCATGAAGCAGTCGGGCAACGGCCGCGAGGGCGGTGTGTTCGGGATCGAGGATTTCCTCGAGGTCAAGGCCGTCAGCGGCTGGACGCCGGCCTAGCGGCCACCCGGAAACGTGCGAATTCACGGGACCGCCGGCCGCCCGGCGGTCCCGCCCGTTTCAGAGGCGCACGATGATCCGCGCCGCGGGCAAGCGGCTGTCCATGCCGCGGGCTCGCGGCTGAATATGTGATACCGGTCAGACGCGACATGCTTTAGACAGCCGCAAACGCGCAACCGCGGGGGCGTCCGATGATCACGACCCGACTGCATGGCCGTCTGGGCAACCAGATGTTCCAGTATGCCGCCGCCCGCGGGCTGGCAGAGCGGCTGGGCGTGGGGGTGGCGCTGGATACGCGCAATGTCCTGCACCGGGGCGAGGGGGTGCTGACGCGGGTGTTCACCCTGCCGCTGGTGTCGCCGGGGGCGTTGCCGCCGGACCGGCACGATGCCCCGCTGCGCTATGGGGTCTGGCGGCTTTGGGGGCGCAGGCCGGTGCTGCGCCGCGAACGCGGCCTTGGCTTCAACGCGGCGTTCGAAGCCTGGGGCGATGGCAGCTACCTGCACGGGTACTGGCAGTCCGAAAGATATTTCGCCGATGTCGCCGATTGCATCCGCCGCGACTTCGCCTTTCCCGCGCTGGCCGATACAAGCAACGCCGAGATGGCCGCGCGGATCGCCTCGGGATTGTCGATATCGCTGCATGTGCGGCGGGGCGACTATGTGGCGCTGAGCGCCCATGCGCTGTGCGATCAGGCCTATTACGAGGCGGCGCTGGCCCGCGTTCTGGACGGGTTGGAGGGTACGCCGACCGTGTTCGTGTTCTCCGACGATCCCGGCTGGGCGCGCGAGAACCTGCCGCTGCCCTGCGCCAGGGTGGTGGTGGATTTCAACGGGCCCGAGCAGGATTTCGAGGACATGCGCCTGATGTCGCTTTGCCGGCACAACATCATCGGCAATTCGTCGTTTTCGTGGTGGGGCGCTTGGCTGAACGCGCATCCCGGCAAGCGCGTGGCCGGCCCGGCGCGGTGGTTCGGCGATCCGAAGCTGCGCAATCCCGACATCCTGCCCGACGGCTGGCTGCGCGTCGCGGTCTGAGCCGGGCGCGCCGCCCGCGCGATCTCAGAACGGCGCCGGTGCGCGGAACCTGACCGAAAGCCCGCCCTCGGGATGCTGGAGGCGCAGTTCCTCCGAATGCAGCATCAGGCGCGGAAAGTCCCGCGCCGGGCCGGACGCATACAACCGATCCCCCAGGATCGGGTGGCCCAGAGCGAGCATGTGCACGCGAAGCTGGTGGCTGCGCCCGGTTTTCGGCATCAGCCGCACGCGGGTGGTGTCGCCGTTATGGTGCAGCACGCGCCAGTCGGTTTTGGCCGGTCTGCCGGTCTCGTGGCACACCTTCTGGCGCGGCCGGTTCGGCCAGTCCACGATCAGCGGCAGATCGACGGTGCCGGTCCTGGGCTGCATCCGCCCCCATACCCGGGCGACATAGGTCTTGCGGGCCTGGCGCTTTTCGAATTGCAGCCCGAGGTGGCGCTGGGCATGTGGTGTCAGGGCAAAGACCATGACGCCCGAGGTGTCCCGGTCGAGCCGGTGCACCAGCAGCGCGTCGGGAAACGCCGCCTGCACGCGGCTCAGCAGGCAATCGGCCAGGTGCGGCCCGCGCCCCGGCACGCTGAGCAGGCCGGCGGGCTTGTTCACGACCAGCAGCTGCGCATCTTCGTGCAGCAGGTCCAGCGCGCCGCCGGGCGGGGAATAGTCGCCGTCGTCAGTCATGGCGCCTGCCTAGCGCGCGATCCCTCCGGCGGGAACCCGCTTTCGCGACGTCGCGCAAGCGGGGCTCATCATGTTCCGGCCAGCCCCTTACCAGATGTGTTGCAGAGCGCGCCGTCTCGGCGGCCTTCGCTCGCTCTACGCCTCAAGGCTCAGACGGGCATTAATCCGCTGGGCTGCGGGCGCCGAAGCAAACCACGGACGTGCATCGTGCAATGCGTCCTTGATCTTGCCGGGCTATGCATCAAGGATTGCGTCCCGATCCAGGTCTTTCCGAGGAAGAGCAAAAACCAGATCGAACCCGAACTCCTCAATCATCGCTTTGGTCATCGCCTTCGTCCTTCCTGATTACGCAGCCGCGCGCCTTGCGCACAAGATCACGTGCATGGCCTGTTTTGCCCGGTGCGCTCCGGATCTGGTTCTGGCAGAACACGCCGTTGCGGCATTTGTCCTTGGTATGCTCCGGGCAGCGCGCAAATCCCCAAGTGTGTGCACTTCTGCCCCTCGACTTCTCAACCCTCCAACCGAGGCTTTCCTGGCGCGTCTCGACCTCGATGACGACCGGTTTGGTGCTGGACACCGTCGACCAGGCGGTCTGCCGGACCGTCCTGCCGCCAACCAGCGCCTCGAGCGCGGACTGCGCCTTGAACCGATCTGCAAACTTCGGGCGTTTCACCATCTCGCATCCTCCCAAGAAGCTCGGCATACAGCTCAGCCCGCTGTCCGGATTTCCGGGGCCGGTTCAGGGTACCTATATCCCGTTCTCGTGGACGATCTCGCCGCCGCGCAGGGTCAGCACGGCGCGCGTGTCGGCCAGTTCATCGGGCGGCGCGGCAAAGACATCGACATCGAGCACCGCCAGATCGGCGGCCTGCCCCG
Source organism: Paracoccaceae bacterium (assembly GCA_020441385.1). Lineage (GTDB taxonomy): Bacteria > Pseudomonadota > Alphaproteobacteria > Rhodobacterales > Rhodobacteraceae > JAGRMG01. The sequence goes on along the minus strand of JAGRMG010000044.1, from coordinate 671 downwards.
CCGCGATCTGCCCGCGAAACCTCTCGTGGCGCATCGCCCGGGCGCCGCCGCCGATATAGGCATCGAGCGCCGCCGACCGGTCCAGCGCCTCGTCCGGGCCGATGGCGCCGCCATGCCCGCCGATCCGGTCGATCGCCGCGCGCATCCCGACCCAGGGCGGAAGCGGCCCTGTCGGGGCGTCGGAACTGAACGCCAGCGGCGCGCCCGCGGCAAGCACACTCGCCCCCGGATAGGCGCGCGCCGTGCGCGGCCCGAGCGCGGCGGCGATCGAGCCTCCCATCCGGTCCAGAAACCCCGGCTGCATCACGGTAAGGATCTCCGCCCGCGCCAGATCCGCAAAGATGCCCTCGGGCGGAACGAAACAGTGCTCGATCCGGTGGCGCCGCCGCGGGCCGTCCCCCTGCGCCGCGCGCATCGCCGTAGCCACGCGCGCCACCGCCCGATCGCCGGTGGCGTGCACGGCGATGCGCCAGCCGGCCGTCTGCGCGTCCGCGAACTGGCGTTCGAGCACGCCTTCGGGCTGGATCAGCATGCCCAGCCCGCCGCTGTCGTCATAGGGGATGCTGACCGCGCCGCTGCGCCCGCCGATGATACCGTCGGCGAAGAATTTCAGGGTTTCGGCGCTCCACTCCTCGCCCCATTCGGGGACGAGCCCGCGCGCCGCCGCCTCG
>JAGRMG010000250.1 GCA_020441385.1 Paracoccaceae bacterium | reverse complement strand
GCCGTCGCCGCCATAGATCACGTCGCGCTTGTCGGCCTCCGTCTCGCCGCCGCGGATCAGGTCGTCGCCATCGCCGCCGTTCAGGGTATCCGGCCCGTCGCCGCCTTCCAGCGTGTCGTCGCCGCCCTCGCCCAGCAGGCGGTCGGCGCCGTCGAGGCCCTCCAGCAGGTCGTTGCCGGGGCCGCCGGTCAGAATGTCGTCGCCCGAGGTTCCCTCCGGCGTCAGCGCCTCGGGTGCCACCACATCGGATGCGGCGCTGCTGACCTGCTCGCTGGTGAAGAAGCCGTCGACATAGCTCACCCGCACCGAGATACGCGCGCCCACGTCATCCGCGCCCAGCGCATGGCTGTCGCCCGTGGCGCCGTCGATCTCGGCCCCGTCGCGCAGCCACTGGTAGGCGGGCGCGCCGAGGCCGTCCCGGTCGGTCAGCGCCGATATCTCCGCGCGCAGGCTGCCGCCTTCGACCGGCGTGCCCGCAAGCGTCACGTCGCCTTCGGGCAGGAAGTTGCCCGGCAAGCCGGCAAAGACCAGTTCGCCGCCATCGGACAGGCGCAGGGTGCGATCGCCCTCGCCCGAAACGTTCTCGATCGAGGCCGCGAGCGCGGCGGGCAGCGCCACCAGGTCGAACCCGTCGGTGCCCGGCACGAAATCGGCGAACACGTCGCGGCCCATCCCTTCGGTCAGCACCACGGTATCGGCGCCCTCGCCGCCAAAGATGGTGTCATCGCCCGCGCTGCCGGCGATCCGGTCGTTTCCGTTCCCGCCTTCCAGAACGTCATCGCCGCCGCCGCCGATCAGCGTGTCGTTGCCGTCGCGTCCAAAGATCATGTCCGCCCCGGTGCCGCCCTCGCGCCGTTCGTCGCTTTCGTCGCCGATCACCAGGTTGCGGCTGGACGGCGCAAGGGTGCGGATGTCGAACACGCCGTCGCTCAGCGCCAGGAACTCGACACCGAACAGGCTGTCCACGCCGCCGCCGGGCGCTGCCACGCGAACCGATCCGTCCCCGGGAAAGAACAGCTGGACCTGCGCGCTCGAGGCCGCGTATCGCGCCGCATCGCCGGGACCGGGGCCCATGATGCCGCCGTTCTCGCCACCGACCAGCACGTCGAAACCCGGGCCGCCCTCGAGCAGGTCGCTGCCGTCATAGCCCAGCAGCGTGTCGTCGCCCGACCCGCCGATCAGCGTGTCGGCCTCGGCCCCGGGCGTGGACGATCCGTGCAGCATGTCGCTGAAAGCGGACCCGATGACCTGTTCGATTCCGGAAATCGTGGCGCCCTTCGCCCAGCCGGCGCTTTGATCGCCGTCAAAGAAATTCAGATCGACCACCACCGGCCCCGTGGCGTTGGCATAGGACAGCGTGTCGATCTCGCCGGGCGCGGTGCCGCTGTCGCTGATCGAATCGCCGACCGGCAGATCGGGCGCCGGCGGGCCGGGCAGATAGAGGTCGGACCCTGCGCCCCCGCTGAGCCCGTCGGTCCCGGCACCGCCGTCAAGCGTGTCGTTGCCGCCATTGCCTTGCAGGATGTCGTTGCCGCCGCCGCCGATCAGCAGATCGTCATTGTCGAATCCGGCAATCAGGTTGACCCCGTCGGTTCCGGAATAGTTGTGGCTGTCCTGGCTGAAGAAGGCGCCCAGCGGGGCGCTGGAACGCGCCGCATAGCTTTGCATGACCGCCTCGCTCAGCGCCGCGGCCGATACGTTGGGCAGCGTCAGCGTCGCGCTCGGCTCAAGCAGGCTCGGCAGGTACAGGCTGGGGTCGCTGATCCCGGCATCTATGGCGCGCGACAGCGTGTAGTTGTAAAACACCTCGATGCCGGTGATCGTGCCCGACGTGAACACCGGGAACGACGTGCCGATCGGCAGAGTGGTCGTGTCGATCGCAAGGTCGGTGCCGAAAAAGCTGATCCTGCCCAGGTAGTTGGGTGCCCGAAAGATCACCTGGGTCGAGGTGACCGCATCGACCACCGTGGGAATGCTGCCGCCGGTCGAAAAGCTCTGCACGCCGAAATAGCCTTCGACACCCTCGAACATTTCCGCCGATGAATTCAGGAACGTGCCGGTCCAGACCATTTCTTCAATCCCCTTGCCTCAAATTCGAGTTCCCGCAGTATCGGACGGAACCTCGCGGTTGGAAACAGCGCGCGCGGGCGCGGCCGCACGGCCACCTTAGCGGCAACGGCGCGGCGCGTCAGCAAAACTCGACGGCCTTCGCAGCCATGGCGGGACGAAGGCCGAGACGGTGCGCTCAGTCCTCGCCCCCGCGGTCGGGATCGGCCTGGCCGATGCCGCGGAAGACGAACCTGAACGGCAGGATCCAGAGAAACCCCAGCCCCACATAGACCGCCAGTTCGACCAGGATCGAGGGCCGTTCGAGCCAGTTCACCACGCTGACCGCGACCACGACATATGCCGGCAGCCCGATCAGCAGGATCGCCAGCGACCAGCGCCGGCGCGCCTTGTAGGAAAGGCCCCGCCTGCCCGGCATCAGTCGGCGAACGGGTCGGTGACGAGGATGGTGTCCTCGCGTTCCGGCGATGTCGAGAGCATCGCCACCGGGCAGTCGATCAGTTCCTCGACCCTTCGCACATACTTGATGGCGTTGGCCGGCAGATCGGCCCAGGATCGCGCGCCTTCGGTCGATTCCGACCATCCCGGCATCTCTTCATAGATCGGCACGCAACGCGCCTGATGGTCGGCGGCGGTGGGCAGGTGGTCGATGCGCCGCCCGTCGAGATCGTAGCCGGTGCAGATTTTCAGCGTCTCGAACCCGTCCAGCACGTCGAGCTTGGTCAGCGCGATGCCGTTGACCCCCGAGGTGGCGCAGGTCTGGCGCACCAGCACCGCGTCGAACCAGCCGCAGCGCCGCTTGCGCCCGGTGGTGGTGCCGAATTCGTGGCCACGCTCGCCCAGTCTTTCGCCGTCCCCGTCATCCAGCTCGGTCGGGAACGGGCCTTCGCCCACCCGGGTCGTGTAAGCCTTCACGATGCCGAGAACGAAGTCGATGGCACCGGGCCCGATGCCGGTGCCCGTGGCGGCCTGCCCGGCAATCACGTTCGACGAGGTGACGAACGGGTAGGTGCCGAAGTCGATATCCAGCAGCGCGCCCTGCGCGCCCTCGAACAGGATGCGCTTGCCCGCCTTGCGGTTCTCGCCCATCACCTGCCAGACCGGGGCCGCGTATTCCAGGATCTCGGGCGCAATCGCCTGAAGGCCGGCGATCAGCGCATCGCGGTCGACCGGGTCGAGCCCCAGGCCCGTTCGCAGCGCATTGTGGTGCACCAGCGCCCGGTCGACGCGCAGCTTCAGCGTGGCCTCGTCGGCCAGATCCGCGACCCGGATCGCCCGGCGGCCGACCTTGTCCTCGTAGCACGGACCGATGCCGCGGCCGGTGGTGCCGATCTTGGCCACCGCCGCCTGCCCTTCGCGTGCGCGGTCGAGTTCGCCGTGAAACGGCAGGATCAGCGGCGTGTTCTCGGCGATCATCAGGCAATCGGGCGTGATCGTCACGCCCTGGGCGCGGATCGCCTCGATCTCGGCCAGCAGGTGCCAGGGGTCGAGCACCACGCCGTTGCCGATGACGCTCAGCTTGCCGCCGCGCACCACGCCCGAGGGCAAGGCATGCAGCTTGTAGGTCACGCCGTCGATGACCAGCGTGTGCCCGGCATTGTGACCGCCCTGGAACCGCGCGATCACGTCGGCGCGTTCGCTCAGCCAATCCACGATCTTGCCCTTCCCCTCGTCGCCCCACTGGGCGCCGACAACGACGACGTTGGCCATATCCGGTCCTTTGCTTGGTACGAGTCAAACCCGCGCCCGTATACCGATGCGCGCAAAACAGTGAAACCGCAATTTCGACGCATCCGGGC
>JAGRMG010000249.1 GCA_020441385.1 Paracoccaceae bacterium | reverse complement strand
ATCCGGGAGCATCGCGATCGAGCGCCGCCAGCGGATGTGGTCCACCACCTCGCGGACCGGGGCCAGCCACATGCCGTTCGCCGGATCCTGGCTGTAGCGGATGATCCTTTCCAGCGTTTCCACCCGGGTCGTCTGTGCCCCGGCATCGCCGATCTCGTGCCCGCCCAGCACGATCCAGTTGCCCCGGCTGCGGGCGTGCCGGATCATGGGAAGAAGCTCCTCGAAGCTCAGGTCGTCCATCGAGACCGCGCGGATTTCCCAGAGGTCGACCTCCAGCGGATCGTTGTCGGTCGGCCCCGCTTTCGCCCCGTGCTGGAACAGCCGCGCCGACTGATACACCTCCCTCGCCAGCGGGACGTAGGAAATCGCGTCCTGCCCGATCCGCGTTTCGCCGCAGGGATAGGAAAAGCTGACCGGATCGGTTTTCAGCAGATCCGCGATCATGGTCCTGGCGTCGCGCAATTCCCGTTCCATGCGCCCGGCGGTGTAGGCCTGCGTCGCGTTTTCCGGTCTGACCCATTCGAATGCGGCGCTGCAAGGGTGGTTTACCGTGTGCGATCCGATCTCGTGGCCGCCCGCCAGCATGTCGCGCCAGCCATCCGTGACCCCGAGCCCCACCAGGCTCCAGAGCATGTCGCGCCGCCCGCCGCCCCGCACGGCATCGGGCAGGACGTAGAACGTCGCCCGCGCCCCGTATTCGGCGAACAGGCCGGCGCCGACGAGATACTGGCTGGGCCGGCCGTCGTCGAAGGTCAGGCTGATCGCCGCCGTGGCGTTGGCGGGCCATGCGAAATCGTCCGCGCCCTTGGCGGCCCAGGGCCATGCCAGCAACAGCAGGGCGAAAATTGCAAATCGTGCCATGATGCGGGGCTTTCCGGCAGAGGCCGCGCCAGCGGGCGCGGCGGTGGATTCGCCCCGGAGGATAAGACCGGAATCTGTCGGAAATTCAGCCTACATCGGTACGAAATCGGGCAGCCGCTTCAGGCTCGTTGCCATGAACTCCTGCAGCCGCGCGTCGGCATCGGCCTCGGTTTCGCCCGCCCGGATCGGCGTGACGTAGCGCACCAGCGCCCCGTCCGAACGCCCCATGGTGAGACTGTCGTAAAGCACGCTGGCCTTGGCCCTGAAATCGTTGGTCATGCGCTTGCCGCGCTGTTCGAACCAGTAATAGACCACCTGCTTGCTCAGGCCCTTCTGGATCACCGCCCGGTTGACGTCGAAGGCGCCGTACCCCGTGCCGGACATGTCCACCCGGTAGGGTTCGAGGCTGAACACCTCCCAGCCGCCGACCGGCAGGCAGACCTCGGGCGAATGGATGCCCGAGCCTTCGGTCTGCTTGTTGTAGAAGGCGACGAACAGGTTCACCAGTTCGCCGCTCCCGGCGGTGGACAGGTAGTTGGCCTGCAGGTAGTCGTCGGCGCCGAGAACCTCCTCGATCTCGGCATCCAGCCGCGAGGAGGTGCCCGACCACTCCCCGATCTGGCGGGGAAACACCGCAAAGGGCCGCCGTTCGATATCGGGCACGGCCTGATTGCCCTGCGCCGCCCAGGCCGCCGAGACCGCGATCGTGACCAGCGCCGCGGCCGCCAGGGCGGCGGAGGGGCGGATACCGAAGATTCGACCCAGGATCGGAGCGAACCCCTGCATGTCGAGGTCGATCGCCTCGGACAGCGGTTTCGGATCCGGGGTCAGGCGCTGCAGCGCCACCGCCATGAGGAACAGGATCGCGATGCAGATCAGGAAGATGACCCAGCCCTCGAAGAAATGCAGGAAGCCCTCGGCCTGTTCGATGCCGTAACGGTCCACCAGCACCCCGATCACCCCGATCCGGACCGAGTTCATCAGCACCGTCAGCGGCGCGGCCGACAGCAGCAGCACGATCTTGTGCCAGAGCGGCCCGCGGTAGAGGATGGCGAAGAGGTAGGAAAAGCTCAGGATCGGAAACAGATAGCGCAGTCCCGAGCAGGCTTCGGCCACCTGCAGCTTGTAGACGCCCAGGTCGATGACGTTGCCCTCGAGATAGACCGACACGCCGGCGAGGCCGACGAACCAGACCCCCAGCGCCGAGGAGACCCATTGCAGGAAGATCGTCAGCTTCCAGTAGATGAACTGCGGCAGCGGCAGCATGAAGACCAGGTGGAAGACCGGCAGCTGGTGGCGGATGCCGCGCTTCCATCCGAACACCGTCAGGACAACGCCGCCGATCCAGAAGATCAAGGCATAGGTCACGATGTCGGGAATGCGGGTGAGGTTTCCGAAGGCGGCCAGCGCCAGGGCCGCGACGATGACGAGAACGCCGGGCCAGCGGTCGGTGACATCGAGGTCGGGCGGCGGGGCATTGCGCAGCTCGCGCAGGAAAAGATAGAGCGAGACCAGCGGGATGATCGGTCCGTGGCTGTATTCCGGGGTCGACCACGCCTGGGCGAGAGAGACCAGCCCGATCCAGAAGATCGGCACCGATCCCGCGACCAGCAGGATGAACAGGACCAGGCCGGCCGGGTTCAGCGTGACCCTGCCGGTTCCTTCGAGGGGTT
>JAGRMG010000043.1 GCA_020441385.1 Paracoccaceae bacterium | reverse complement strand
GCGAGATGTCCCGGGAATTCGGGCTGGACGTGGCCAACGTGTTCCATGCCGGGGACGGCAACATGCATCCGTTGATCCTTTATGATGCCAACGCCCCCGGCCAGCTCGGGGTTTGCGAGGCGTTCGGGGCGGCCATCCTCAGGCTGTGCGTGGAGGTGGGCGGCTGTCTGACCGGCGAGCACGGTGTGGGGATCGAAAAGCGCGATCTGATGGTGCACCAGTATTCGGAGGACGATCTGGAGGCGCAGATGGCGGTCAAGGACGTGTTCGATCCGGACTGGCTGCTGAACCCGGCGAAGGTGTTTCCGCTGCCGGTGAGCGAGGGCCGGCGCGTGGCGCGCCCGGCGGCGGCATGACGGGGCCGGCGCCGGGGGTTTCACCCCCGGACCCCCAGGATATTTGAGGTCAGAAGAAGCATGGCGACACCCGGCAGCGAGGCCGAACTGGCCGAGTTCGTGCGCGGCGCGCGCGCCCCGCTGCGGATCGTCGGCGGGGGCACCCGTCTGGTTGGGGACGCGGGCGAGGTGCTGAGCCTGTCCGCCCTGGGCGGCGTGGAACTTTACGAACCCGGCGCGCTGACGCTGGTGGCGGCTGCGGGCACCCCGCTGGCCGAGATCGAGGCGCTGCTGGCGCGCGAGAGCCAGCAACTGGCCTTCGAGCCCATGGATCATCGCGGATTGCTGGGCACCACGGGCGAGCCGACCGTGGGCGGGGCGGTGGCGGCCAATGTCAGCGGGCCGCGCCGGGTGCAGGCCGGTTCCTGCCGCGATTTCCTGCTGGGGGTGCGCTATGTCGATGGCATGGGTCGCGTGATCCGCAATGGCGGGCGGGTGATGAAGAACGTCACCGGCTATGATCTGGCCCGGCTGATGGCGGGCAGCTGGGGCACGCTCGGCGTGTTGAGCGAGGTGGCGCTTAAGGTGCTGCCGCGGGCGGAGACGGAGATGACGCTGAGCGTCGGCGATGTCGATGCGCACGGGGCGGTGCGGGCGATGTCGGCGGCCCTGGGTTCGCCGTTCGGGGTGAGCGGGGCAGCCTTCGATCCGGGCCATGCGGGCGGGCCCGCGGCGCTGATCCGGATCGAGGGGCTGGAGGCGTCGCTCGGCTACCGGGCGGGGCGGCTGGAAGATCTGCTGGGCGAATTCGGCGCCATTGCGCGGATCGGGAGCGAAGCCTCGGCGGCGCTGTGGCGCGCGGTGCGCGACGTGGCGGCGTTTCACGGCCTGCCCGGGGATGTCTGGCGGCTGTCCATCAAGCCTTCCGAGGCGCCCGCGATCGCGGCAAGGCTGGGGGCCGGACGGCTGCTGCTGGACTGGGGCGGCGGCCTGATCTGGGCGCTTGTGGCCGAGGGCACCGACCTGCGGGCGCGGGCCGGTTCCTTCGGCGGCCATGCGACGCTGGTGCGGGGCAGTGCCGAAACCCGGGCGCGGCTTGGCATGTTCCAGCCCGAACCCGCCCCGCTGGCCGCGATCACGCGAGGTTTGCGGGCGCGTTTCGACCCGCGCGGGCTGTTCAATCCCGGGCTGATGCGCGCCCCGGCGGGGGCCTGAGCCGATGCGCACCCAATTCAGCGAGAGCCAGTTGCGGGATCCCGCCACCGCGCGGGCCAACGAGATCCTGCGCGCCTGCGTGCATTGCGGGTTCTGCACCGCCACCTGCCCGACCTATCAGGTGCTGGGCGACGAGCTCGACAGCCCGCGCGGGCGCATATACCTGATCAAGGACATGCTGGAGAACGAGCGGGTGCCCGATGCCCGCACCGTCCGGCATATCGACCGCTGCCTGTCCTGCCTGGCCTGCATGACCACCTGCCCTTCGGGCGTGCATTACATGCATCTGGTGGATCATGCGCGCGACTATATCGAACGCCGTTACGCCCGGCCCTGGCCGGAGCGGGCGCTGCGCTGGATGCTGGCGCGCATCCTGCCCTATCCCCGGCGCTTCCGGCTGGCGCTGCTGGGGGCCAGGATCGTGCGGCCGTTCCGGCGGCTGGTTCCGGATGCGCGGCTGCGCGCGATGCTGGAGATGGCGCCGGCGCGCATCCCCCCCGTGAGCCGCAACGACGACCCGCAGGTGTTCGCCGCGCAGGGCGCGCGCCGGATGCGGGTGGCGCTGATGACCGGCTGCGCGCAGAAGGCGCTTGATACCGCGATCAACGACGCCACGATCCGGATTTTGACCCGGCTGGGCTGCGATGTGGTGGTGGCCGAGGGGGCCGGGTGCTGCGGGGCGCTCGCACATCACATGGGCAGGGCGCGGGAAAGCCATGCCGGCGCGGCGAGAAACATCCGCGCCTGGACCGGCGAGATGGATGGCGCGGGGCTGGATGCGATCGTCATCAACACCAGCGGCTGCGGCACGACCATCAAGGATTACGGTTACATGTTTCGCAACGACCCGCTGGCGGAGGACGCGCGGCGGGTATCGGGCATGGCCATGGATGTGTGCGAACTGCTGGCGCGGCTGGACATGCCGGCGGGCGGGGACATGCAGATGCGCGTGGCCTATCATGCCGCCTGTTCGCTGCAACACGGCCAGAAGATCACGGCGGCGCCGAAAGACCTGCTGAAACGCGCCGGTTTCCGGGTCGTGGAGCCGGCCGAAAGCCATCTGTGCTGCGGGTCGGCGGGCACCTACAACCTGTTGCAGCCGGCGATTTCGGGCCAGTTGCAGGCGCGCAAGGTCGGCAACCTGGAGGCCAGGGCGCCCGATGTCATCGCCGCCGGCAATATCGGCTGCATGATGCAGATCGGATCGGCAAGCCGGATCCCCGTGGTGCATACGGTGGAACTGCTGGACTGGGCCACGGGCGGGCCGGTGCCGCCGGGCTTGCGCGAGACCGGCCGGACCGGCAAGGCGGTGCCGCCACAGGGCAGCAACGCATGATGCCCGTCGCGTCGCCCCGCCCGGCACGGGCAACGCCGAATTGCCAAGCCGCTGCCGCAATTTCGCCGAACCGGGCGGCTAGAGCGAGCGCATGTGCGATGCGCGGGAGAGGCATGTGAGGGCGTTTTTGACAGGGTTGATCCTGGCGGTGCTGCCGCTTGCCGGCTGGGCCGGGGATTCGCGGCTGCAAAGTCTCGACACCACCGAAGCCGGGCGCGCCTGGGAAGCGGTCGGGCGGCTGGATATAGACGGCAAGGGGTTCTGCACGGGGACGCTGATCGCACCCGACCTGGTGCTGACGGCGGCGCATTGCCTGTTCAACAAGGCCAGCAGGGACCGGATCGAGCCGGGCAGCATCGAGTTTCTGGCCGGCTGGCGCAACGGCCGCGCCTCGGCCTATCGCCAGGTGCGCCGCGCGGTGGTGCATCCCGATTACGACTATGATGGCGATGTGTCCTCGGATCGGGTGCGCCACGACGTTGCGCTGCTGGAACTTCAGCAGGCGATCCGCAACACCTCGGTTGTGCCCTTCGCCATCGCGCAACGGCCGCGCATGGGTGAAAAGGTCGGCGTGGTGTCCTATGCCAAGGACCGGGCCGAGGCCCCGTCGCTGCAACGCATCTGCGCCGTGATGGCGCGTCAGCGCGGCGTGCTGGTGATGTCCTGCGATGTCGATTTCGGATCGTCCGGCGCGCCGGTGTTTTCCTTCGAGGACGGCGCGCCGCGCATCGTTTCGGTCGTTTCGGCCAAGGCGGAGGTGCGCGGCACGCGGGTCGCCCTGGGCACGGCGCTGGATGACCAGGTGGCGCTGCTGCGCGCGCGGCTGGATGCCGGCGAAGGCTTTGGCAACGAACCGGCGCCGCGCGTCAACCGCATATTGGTCGGCGGCGCCCGCAACAGCACCGGCGCCAAGTTCGTGCGGCCGGGCGGATAGTGAAACATCTGCCGCCCGTGTTTTCGACCTGACCGCGACGTGGCCGCCGGCAGCCGAAAACGGCGGTCTGTGCCGGACCGTGTCGCGGCCCGGCGAGGGCCGGATTCATCCGCCGCGGCGGGGCTTGAAACCACGAAACTCACACCCCATCTCGGCCTTGCCGGGTCGCCATCACGGGATCCGGTATCGCGCCCGTCCGAACAGGAGGGCAAATGTCAACATCGCTCGAAAGATGAGGATAACGACCATGCGTAGATTCGATTTCGCACCGCTGCACCGCGCAACCATCGGTTTCGACCAGATCGCGGATCTTATGGACCGTGTCATGACCAACGATGTGAGCCAGCCCAGCTATCCCCCCTACAACATCGAGAAGACCGCCGACGACGCCTACCGCATCTCGATCGCGGTGGCCGGGTTTTCCGAGGCCGACCTTTCGGTCGAGGTCAAGGAAAACGGCCTCGTGGTTTCGGCGCGCAAGGCCGAGGAGGACGAGGAGCGCACCTATCTGCATCGCGGCATCGCAACCCGCGCCTTCGAGCGCCGCTTTACCCTGGCCGACCATGTCCGCGTGACCGGGGCCAGCCATGAGAACGGCATGCTGCATATCGACCTGAAGCGCGAGATTCCCGAGGCGCTGAAACCGCGCCGCATCGAGATCGCGGCGGCGGGCCGGGACGGCGGCGAAATGGTCGAGGCCAAGGCCGTCAACTGACAAGGCCGTCAACCGGCGCGTGTCGCCTCTCGCCGGATGGTGGCATGGCCCCGGTCCGGCGGGTCCGGCACCCCGATGCGACCGCGCCGCATTTACCATCGCGCCCGCGCCGATCCGTTGATCGGCGCGGGCGTCTTTCCTTCACGAAATCCAGATACGGCCACCGGGGCGCCCGCTGAAACCCGTTCCCGCGGGCGGTGCCGTTATTGACCGTGGCCGGTTGCCGGGTTACGCCGCGTGCAGGCAGCAATCCGGAGAGTCCTTTCATGTCCAACCCTTCGCTTCTCATCCTCGCCGGCGACGGCATCGGCCCCGAAGTCATGGCCGAGGTGCGCAAGATCATCGACTGGTACGGGCAGAGGCGCGATCTGGTTTTCGACGTGTCCGAAGGGCTTGTCGGGGGCTGCGCCTATGACGCGCACGGCACGCCGCTGACCGACGAAACCATGGCCCGCGCACAGGAGGTGGATGCCGTCCTGCTGGGCGCGGTTGGCGGGCCGAAATACGACGACCTGGACTTTTCGCTGAAACCCGAACGCGGGTTGCTGCGCCTGCGCAAGGAGATGGACCTGTTTGCCAACCTGCGCCCGGCCCAGTGTTTCGACGCGCTGGCCGATTTCAGCAGCCTCAAGCGCGAGGTGGTGGC
>JAGRMG010000248.1 GCA_020441385.1 Paracoccaceae bacterium | reverse complement strand
GAGGTGCGCCGCTCCATGCTGGGGCTGCGCGAACAGCTGGCGGGCGAATTGCAGCGCCTGACCGGTTCGGACCGGTTCGCGTTTCTGGCCCAGCATCGCGGCATGTTCTCGCGTCTGGGCACCACGCCCGAGATGGTCGAGAAACTGCGCGCCGAACACGGCATCTACATGGTCGGCGACAGCCGGATGAACATCGCCGGCCTGAACAGCCGGACGGTGCCAATTCTCGCCCAAGCCATCGTCGACGCGGGGATCTGACGGGTTTTCTGCCCTTGGCCGACGCGACGGCGGGCGCGCCTTGCGCGCCCGTCCCTCAGATGCCGCCCATCAGGAACAGAATCAGCAGGATGACGAGGATCAGGCCCAGCCCGCCGGACGGGCCATAGCCCCAGCCGCGCGAATATCCCCAGGTCGGCAGCGACCCCACGAGAGCCAGAATCAGCAGGATGACGAGGATCGTGTAAAGCATCGGTCGAATCCTTTCATGACGATTGCGACGGCAACGCCGGGCCGGGCGGATCGGTTCCGCGAGCGGGCGAACCGCCCGGTCCGCGCGCCTTTGAACGGGATGCTGCCGCGGCCCCGAAAAGTTGACTTTTCGGGGGTTTTCGGGGATATTCGACGCGACCGTCCGGTCTGTTTTGACTTCAAATCAGGTGCGGGGTCCGGGATGCGATGAAGCTGCTCTATGCGATGTTGCGCGGAAGCGACTCCGCCGACAAGGCGCTGATGTCCGAAGGCTGGCCCGTCCAGATCGGAGCCAAGATCATCGCCATGCCCTACAACAGGAAATTCGTCCAGACGGTCTATGGCGGCAAGACCACCGGCATCGACCTGAACAAGCCCGTCGGCACCCATGTCGAACTGGCGATGCCGGTGATGAACCCCAGGATGCGGGTGATGCTCGAGGCGAGAATCAAGGCGCTGAAGACCGATTGGATCAAGGCGGACGACGAACTGCAACTGTTCAAGGATCTGTTCGACAGGATTTCGCGTGATCTCGCCCCGGATCGGGCCGCGATCGCGAAACTGGAAAAGAAGATCGCCGAAACGATGAAATGGTCGGGCGCCACATACAGGAAGTGCAAACCCGGTGACCGGGAATGCATACGCGTCTTGCAGATATCGGCGGCGCCTGCGGTTCCTATCTTCGCCATCAAGGATGTGCTGGACCTTCTGACCCGGATGACGGTTTCACTCAGGAAGCTGCGCCAAAAGGTCGCCGGGAAGGAACGCGACATGCAGGTGAAACTGGTCCGGACACATATCGCCAATGCGACGAAGAAATCCGATCTGATCGTGAAGCGGATCAGATCGGAAATCCGTGCCTACAACGATCTGGCCAGCGTCTGGCCGATGCCGCGACCGGCCAGGCTCTGACCCGCTGCCAACTGCGCCCCCGCGACATGCCTTACCGGGCGAACTTCTTGTGCTTCAGGCGCTTGGGTTCCAGGGCGTCCGGCCCCAGCCGGCGTTTCTTGTCTTCTTCGTAGTCCTCGAAATTGCCCTCGAACCATTCCACATGCGCGTCGCCCTCGAAGGCGAGGATATGCGTGCAGATCCGGTCAAGGAAGAAGCGGTCGTGTGAAATCACCACCGCACAGCCGGCGAAATCGACCAGCGCGTCCTCAAGCGCGCGCAGCGTTTCGACATCCAGATCGTTGGTCGGTTCGTCCAGCAAGAGAACGTTGCCGCCCTCCTTCAGCAGCCGCGCCATGTGGACTCGGTTGCGTTCGCCCCCCGACAGTAGCCCCACCTTCTTCTGCTGGTCGCCGCCCTTGAAGTTGAACGACGAACAATAGGCGCGGGAATTGACCTGTGCGTCGCCCAGTTCGATCACCTCGGCCCCGCCCGAGATCGCCTCCCACACGGTTTCGCTGGCGGCCAGATCGTCGCGGCTCTGATCGACATAGGACAGCTTGACCGTGTCGCCGTATTCGATGGTTCCGGCATCGGGTTCAAGCTGGCCGGTGAGCATTCGGAACAGCGTCGACTTGCCCGCCCCGTTGGGGCCGATCACGCCGACGATGGCCCCGGGGGGCAGCGAAAACGACAGATCCTCTATCAGTTGCTTGTCGCCCAGATGCTTGGCCAGGCCCGCGACCTCGATCACCTTGCCGCCAAGGCGCGGCCCGCTGGGGATGACGATCTGGGCGCGGGTGATCCGCTCGCGCTCGGACTGGCCGGCAAGTTCGTTATAGGCCTGAATGCGGGCCTTGGATTTCGCCTGCCGTGCCTTGGCGCCCTGGCGCATCCATTCCAGTTCGCGTTCGAGCGTCTTCTGCTTGGAGCGGTCCTCGCGCGCCTCCTGCGCCAGCCGCTTGGCCTTCTGTTCCAGCCAGGACGAATAGTTGCCCTCGTAGGGAATGCCGCGGCCGCGGTCGAGTTCGAGGATCCATCCCGTGATGCTGTCGAGGAAATAGCGGTCGTGGGTGACGATCAGGATGGTGCCCTTGTACTCGATCAGGTGCTGTTGCAGCCAGGCGATGGTTTCCGCGTCCAGATGGTTGGTCGGTTCGTCCAGAAGCAGCATGTCGGGCGCTTCCAGCAGCAGCCGGCACAGCGCCACGCGGCGGCGTTCGCCGCCCGAAAGCGATGCGACATCGGCATCGTCGCGCGGACAGCGCAGCGCCTCCATGCTGACGTCGATCTGGCTGTCGAGATCCCACAGATCCTGGCTGTCGATCTCGTCTTGCAGCGCGGCCATCTCCTCGGCGGTCTCGTCGGAATAGTTCATCGCCAACTCGTTGTAGCGATCGAGGATCGCCTTCTTGGCCGCCACGCCCTGCATCACGTTTTCGCGCACGCTCAGGTTTTCGTCGAGTTGCGGTTCCTGCGGCAGATATCCCACACGCGCGCCTTCGGCGGCCCAGGCTTCGCCGGTGAAATCCTTGTCGAGCCCGGCCATGATGCGCAGCAGCGTCGACTTGCCCGCGCCGTTGACGCCGACAACGCCGATCTTCACGCCGGGAAGAAAGCTGAGATTGATGTTCTCGAATGTCTTCTTGCCGCCGGGATAGGTCTTGGAGACCCCTTGCATGTGATAGACGTACTGGTAGGCGGCCATGGATCAGCTCCGGTTTGATGGTCCTGCGACGCCGCTGTCTATCCAAGGCGGCGGCCAAGGGCAACATGGGGCGCAAACGTTCGCCCGGTCGGCCGCCGGATTGCTTTTCGCACCCGGTTATGCGCATTGCTCGGCCATGCAAGCCGGGATGCCATATGCCCGCGCCGGCCAGAGCGTGGGGCTGCTGGGAGGATCCTTCGATCCCGCCCATGCCGGGCATGTTCACATCACCCGCGAGGCGCTGAAACGGTTCGGCCTGGACCGGGTGTGGTGGCTGGTCAGCCCGGGCAATCCGCTGAAATCGCGCGGCCCCGCGCCGCTGGCCGACCGCATGGCGGCGGCGCAGGCGCTGATGCGCCATCCGCGCGTCGAGATCACCGCGATCGAATCGCTTCTGGGCACGCGCGCCACGGCGGATACGCTGGCGGCGCTGCGGGCGCGCTATCGCGGGGTGCGCTTTGTCTGGCTGATGGGGGCGGACAACCTCGCGCAGCTGCACCTGTGGCAGAACTGGCGCCAGATCATGGACAATGTCCCGGTCGGCGTGCTGGCGCGTCCGGGCGCGCGCATCTCGGCGCGTATGTCGCCCGCGGCGCGCATCTACGGGATGCACCGGCTCGCGGTGCGCGACAGTCATCTGCTCGCCCGCGCCGATCCGCCGGCCTGGTGCTTCATCAACGTGCCGATGCGCGAGGACAGTTCGTCGGCGATCCGCGCCGCCGGCGACTGGTCCTGAGACGTTCCGTGCGTGCGATCCGCCCGCCTTCGACCTGCACGAAAAAACCACCCCCGGGCCGCTTGTCTGCCCCGCCAAGCTGGGATTTTATGCCGCCATGAACAACAGGATCACACGTCGGTTCGTTCTTGGCGGTCTGGGCGCCTTGGCGGCGCAGGGCGCGGCCTGGGCCAACGCGCCGGCAGTGTCGCTGCGCCCGCATCTTCGCGGCGAGGATTTCGCCGCGCGTGCCCGCGCCGACGGCATCGAGGCGCTGATTTCGCGTGCGGGCCTGCCCGGAGAGGTCGCCTGCGCCGTGGCCGACGTCAGGACGGGCCTGCGGCTCGAGGCCGCGCAGGGAGAGCTTGGCCTGCCGCCGGCCAGCGTTGCCAAGGTGCTGACCGCGCTTTACGCGCTGGACCGGCTTGGCCCCGATCACCGGTTCGCGACCCGCCTGATCGCCGACGGTCCGGTACAAGGCGGCGTGCTGACGGGCGATCTGATCCTGGCCGGCGGCGCCGATCCGACGCTCGATACCAACGGGCTGGCCGAACTTGCCGGCAAGCTCAAGGCGGCGGGCATCCGCGAGGTGCGCGGCCGCTTTCTGGTCCATGAGGGCGCGCTGCCCTATGTGCGCACCATCGACGCGGGTCAGCCCGATCATGTGGGCTACAGCCCGTCGGTGTCGGGCATTGCGCTCAACTTCAACCGCGTGCATTTCGAATGGCGCCAGAACGGGCACGGCTATGCCGTGGCGATGGATGCGCGCAGCGACCGCTACAGGCCCGAGGTGCAGATGGCGCGGATGCAGGTCGAGAATCGCCGCATGCCGGTCTATACCTATGCCGACATGGGCGGCGCCGACCAGTGGACGGTGGCCTCCCAGGCGCTGGGCAAGGGGGGCGCGCGCTGGTTGCCGGTGCGCAAGCCCGCGCTTTATGCCGGCGACGTGTTTTCCACGCTGGCGCGCTCGGGCGGTACGGTGCTGCCGCGCGCCCGCGTGGTCCAGAGCCGGGCCGAGGGCGGGCGCATCCTGGCGGAACTGCACAGCGCGCCGCTGAACGACCTGCTGCGCGACATGCTGAAATACTCCAACAACCTGACCGCCGAGATGGTGGGCATGGCTGCCACCGCGGCCAATGGCACGGTGCCGGTATCCCTGCCCGCCTCGGCGCGCGCCATGAGCGAGTGGGCGGGCGCGGCCTATGGCATGACGGCTACGCGGCTGGTGGATCATTCCGGGCTGGGCGATGCGTCGCGCATGACGCCCGACGATCTGGTGGGCGCGCTGGTGGCCGTGCGCAAGACCGGCGTGCTGCGCCCGCTTCTCAAGCCCATAGCGATGCGCGACGCCAGGGGCCGCATCGTCAAGGGGCACCCGATCCGTGTCGATGCCAAGACCGGTACGCTGAATTTCGTATCCGGGCTGGGCGGTTTCATGACCGCCCAGGACGGCACCGAACTGGCATTCGCCATCTTCGCCGCCGATATCGGCCACCGCGCCCGGATCGGCCGCGCCGACCGCGAGGTGCCCGAAGGCGCGCGTGCCTGGAACCGCAGGGCGAAGATGCTGCAACAGAAACTCATCCAACGCTGGGGCGCGCTCTACGGAAGCTGAGCGGTTTCGCGCCTCAGCCCAGCAGATAGAGCGCGCCGTAAAGCGTGCCGGCCCCCGCCAGCATCGCGGCGAACACGTTGCGCGTGATCCAGCCCGCGGCGGCTGCGGCCCCTGCCGCCAGCAGCCGCGCCGGATCGGGCGTGCCCCCGGTCGCCGCCGGCCACATCACCAGCGGCGCCACCAGCGCCGGCAGGATCGCGACGGCGGTATAGCGCAGATGCCGCAGCAGCCAGGCCGGCATGGGCCGGTTGCCCACCAGCCCGAGAAATGCGAACCGCAGCGCGAAACTGCCCACCGCCAGCCCCGCGATCACGATCCAGAGCGTCGTCTGCTCGATCCCCGCCCCGGTCATGGCGCGCACCGTCTGCGTTCGATCACCTGTTCGGCCCGCGCCCCCGCAACCATCCCGGCGAACCCGGCAAGGATCAGCCCCAGGTTGTAGGGGACGGCGGCTGCCGGCAGCGCCACGGCCACGGCCACCAGCGCCGCGATCACATGCGCCCTGGTGCGCATCATCGGCATGATCATCGAGATGAAGGCGATGGGCAGCGCGAAATCCAGCGCCCAGCTTTCGGGAATGCCGGCGCCCAGAACCGCACCCGCCAGGGTGGACAGGCACCAGACCGGCGTGACCAGAATCACCGACCCCGCGTAATAGCGCATGCGCTGGGGCAGGGTCATGTCCGGTTCCGTCTCGTAACGGGTGACGGCGCAGGCATAGGACTGATCCACGAGGAAGAACGCCGCCAGCACGCGCTGCACCAGCGGCGCCGCCCCCAGCCAGGGCGTCAGCGACGCCGAATACATCGCCAGCCGCAGGTTGACCGCCAGCGCCGAGACCAGGACGATCACGGTCGGCGTGTCGTCCTGCATGAGTTGCAGCGCGGTGAACTGCGCCGCCCCGGCGAACGAGGTGATGGTAAAGACCATGGTTTCGCCCAGCTTCAGGCCGGCCTCGCCCGCCAGCACCCCGAACAGCATGCCGAAGGGGGCGACGACCAGCATGAACGGCGCGCCGTCGCGCACGCCTTTTCCGAACGGGGAATTCGCGGTGGCGAAGGTCATGTGTTGATCCTAGACTGTGCCCGAAACCGGCCCGGCAAGGCGGACCGGGCAAGAAACCAAAGACCCTTAACGACGATCGGAAGGTGTTGCAATTGGCTGTCGAGAGCGAACTCGCGGATTACATCATCGCGCCCGACCCGGACGCGCCGCGCCTGACCCGCACCATCGCCGGGCTTGACCAGACCGGGGCGCAAACCGCGCTCTCGGTGGTCGAGGAGCGGCCGCTGACGATCTATCTGAACCGGCAGGAAATCGTGACCGCGATGACCATCGGCGACTATCCCGAATACCTGGCCGTCGGATTCCTGCGCAATCAGGCGATGCTGCGCTCGGGCGAGGACATCACCGGCGTCGATTACGACGAGGAAACCGAAACCGTGGTGGTGCGGACCGCATCGCAGACCACCTACGAGGACAAGCTGAGAAAGAAGACCCGCACCAGCGGCTGCGCCGTCGGCACCGTGTTCGGCGACATGATGGAGGGGCTCGAAGGCGTGCGCCTGCCCGCGGCCGCCGTGCGCACCTCGTGGTTTTATGCGCTGGCGGCGCGCATCAACCGCACGCCCTCGCTCTATCTTCAGGCCGGGGCCATCCACGGCACGGTACTGTGCCGGGGCGACCGGCCGCTGGTCTACATGGAGGACGTGGGCCGCCACAACGCGGTGGACAAGATCGCCGGCTGGATGCTGATGACGGGCGAGCGGGCGGACGACAAGATTCTCTACACCACCGGGCGGCTGACCTCGGAAATGGTGATCAAGACGGCGATGATGGGCATCCCGGTGCTGGCCTCGCGTTCGGGCTTCACCGCCTGGGGGGTCGAGATCGCGCGCCAGGTCGGGCTGACGCTGGTCGGGCGGATGCGCGGACAGCGATTCGTCTGCGTCTCCGGGCACGACCGGCTGGTGCGGGACGCGGATCCCGCATCGGTGCCCGAAGAGGACCGCAAGCACATGCGCAAAAGCGCCGGAACATGACCATGGCGCCAAGATTTTCGCGAAAATCTTGTCAAGGAAATCGCGATTTCCTTGGCACGTCTGCGGGCCGATGTGCGCCATGAAACAACCGCTGGGCGTCATTCTGGCCGGCGGCCTGGCCACCCGGATGGGCGGCGGCGACAAGGGCTTGCTGGCGCTGGGCGACCGGCCGCTGCTGGCCCATGTGATCGACCGGCTGGCGCCGCAGGTGGCGGGGCTGGCGCTGAACGCCAATGGCGATCCGGCCAGGTTCGACGGCTTCGGCCTGCCGGTGCTGGCCGACAGCATCGAAGGCTTTGCCGGGCCTCTGGCCGGGGTTCTGGCCGGGCTGGACTGGGCCGCGGGGCAGGGCGGCGATGCCATCGTGACCGCCGCCGCCGACACACCGTTCTTTCCCTGCGATCTGGTGCCCCGGCTGCTTCTGGCGACCGAGGGCATGGCGGCACCGCTGGCGCTGGCCGCCACGCCCGATCCCGAACGCGGCCGGGTGCGGCACCCGACCTTCGGGCTGTGGCCGGTGGCGCTGCGCGACGATCTGCGCGCGGCGTTGCAGGGCGGGCTGCGCAAGGTGGTGCTGTGGACCGACCGCCACGGCGGCCGCGAGGCGCTGTTCGCGGCCGGCGGCACGGATCCGTTCTTCAACGTCAACACGCCCGACGATCTGGCCCGGGCCGGCGCGCTGCTGGGGGCCGCGCCGTGAAGCTCTATGGCGTGGTCGGCTGGAAGAACACCGGCAAGACCGGCCTGATGGAACGGCTGGTGGCCGAGATCACGCGCCGCGGCCTGTCCGTCAGCACCGTCAAGCACGCCCACCACGCATTCGACGTGGATCAGGAGGGCCGCGATAGTTTTCGCCACCGCGCCGCGGGCGCGCACGAGGTGTTGCTGGCCTCGCACAGGCGTGTTGCGCTGATGCAGGAACTGCGCGGCGCGCCCGAACCGGCGCTGGCCGACCTGCTGGCGCGCCTGTCGCCGGTCGATCTGGTGCTGGTCGAAGGCTACAAGCGCGAAGCCCATGCCAAGATCGAGGCGCATCGCGCCGAGACCGGCGCGCCCCTGATCGCCACATCCGATGCCAGCGTGCGCGCGGTGGCCAGCGACGAGCCGCTGGCGCTGGACCGGCCGGTTTTCGATCTGGACGACACCGCGCGGATCGCCGATTTCATCCTCGCCGAACTGGACTTGTGAAGGACCGCCCATGCTGCAACCGCCCCCCCTGCGCAACGACTGTTTCGCCCTGCCACCCGGTGTCGACTGGACGCCGGTCGATGATGCCCTGGGGCTTCTGCGCGACCGCCTGTCGCCGGTGACGGCCAGCCAGAGCGTGCCGCTGTCCGCCGCGCTGGGCCGGGTGCTGGCCGAAGACGTGATCGCCAGCCGCTCGAACCCGCCTCAGGCGAATTCCGCCGTCGACGGCTATGGCTTTGCCGGGCCGGCGGGCGCGGGCGCGCATGTGCTGCCGCTGGTCGCCGGGCGCGCGGCGGCCGGGGTTCCCCATGACGGCAGCGTGCCCGCGGGAAAGGCGATTCGCATCCTGACCGGGGCGGCGCTGCCGCCGGGCGTCGATACGGTGATCATGGAGGAGGACGTGACCGCCGAGCCCGGCCGCATCGCCTTTCACGGCCCCCTGAAGGCGGGCGCGAACGCGCGCCGGGCGGGCGAGGATATCGCCGAGGGCGAAACCGCCCTGCGCGCGGGGCGGCGGCTGGGGCCCGGCGATCTGGCGCTGCTTGCCGCCGTGGGTGTCGCGAACGTGCCGGTGCGGGCACGGCTGCGGGTGGCGGTGCTCTCCACCGGCGACGAACTGGTCGAGGCCGGGCAAGCGGCCGGTCCGGGCCGGATATACGATGCCAACCGGCCCATGCTGCTGGGGGTGATCGAACGGCTCGGCTTTCATCCCGTCGACATGGGCCGGGTCGGGGACGATCGCGGCGCGCTGCGCGCCCGTCTGGACGAGGCCGCCGGTGCCGCCGACGCGATCCTGACCAGCGGCGGCGCCTCGGCGGGCGACGAAGACCATGTTTCGGCGCTGCTGAAGGAAACCGGGGCCCTGCAGGAATGGCGCATCGCGGTCAAGCCGGGCCGGCCGCTGGCGCTGGCGCTCTGGGGCGGCAGGCCGGTGTTCGGTCTGCCGGGCAACCCGGTCGCGGCGATGGTCTGCACGCTGGTGTTCGCCGCCCCCGCGCTGGCGCTGCTGTCGGGGCAGGGCTGGCGCGATCCGCAGGGTTTCGACCTGCCCGCCGCCTTCGAGAAACGCAAGAAACCGGGCCGGCGGGAATATCTGCGCGCCCGGGTCCGCGGCGGCCGGGCCGAGGTGTTCCATTCCGAAGGCTCGGGCCGGATCAGCGGCCTCAGCTGGGCCGACGGTCTGGTCGAGCTTGGCGACGGCGAACGCCATGTCCGCCCCGGCGATCCGGTGCGCTTCATCCCCTGGGGCGGATTCGGCCTCTAGCGCGAGGCGGCGGACCGGCGCCGCCCGCAACGCGGTAGCGCCGGGATGTCAGTTGAACGTGCCCGCGACGCGCCCCAGCAGCATGAAGGCGCGCGCGGTGCGGGTTTCACCCAGCGCCGAGATTTCGGCATCGCTGGCCTCGGCCTCGAATTCGGCGAAGGTCTGGTCGAACCGGCGCAGGAAATGATGCGCCGCGTCGCGAAAGATCGGATCCTGCTTCATCCGCGCCGATGTCAGCGCCAGCGAGGTCCGGTCGCGTACCCCGCCAAGCCCGGCCACCGCCCGCCCGCGGCCGCCCTGCGCGAACTGCCGCCAGATCTCGGGCCGGGCCATGTCGGGGCGCAGATCGTCCATGTATATGCCGTCCTGGCTCAGCAGGGTCAGCACGTCCTGCGCCGCCCGGATCAGAAGCGCCGCCTTGCGGTCGCGCAGCGACCGGCGCAGCGCAGCGAATCCTTCCTCGTCCTCGGCGGTTTCGGGAAAGTTCAGCGCCCGGATGAAATCCTCGGTGGGCAGCGGCGGCGACAGCGCCTCGGCCGGGGTGCCCAGTTCCAGCGTGCCCTGATCGCCGCCCGCGGCCGTCCTCGCCGGTGCCGGGGCGGGCCGCGGCGTCTCGCGGCGCGAGGTGTGGAAGGTGGCCAGCGCGGTTTCGGTCTTCTTCGTCGCCTTGGCGATCTCGTCGAGCTTGCGGCTGACCGAGGGTTCCGCGCCCGCCGCGCCGCGCTGGGCCTGGGCGATCTGGGTCTGGCGTATGGCGTCGATGGCGGTTTGCAGCCGCCGGCTTTCCTCGCGCATCACCCGGCTGGCGCGCGCCGCCGTGGCCGCGACCCAGATCATCGCCACGGGCATGAAGACCGTCAGCATCACCGTCAGAAACCGCGACCCCTGGATTCCGTCCTGCCGCCCGCCGGGCGCCAGCACGAAAAATCCCGCCGCCCCGGCCAGCCAGGCCAGGCTCAGCGCGAGCGCCGCGATCTCGATGCCGGTCAACGTCCGCTGTCCGGGTTTGTCAAAAACCCCAAGCTGTGTCGGGCGGGTTTTCTCAGGGCCGGGCAACGGGCCGGACATGGGCAATGCTCCGTCAGGCGTAGACGATCTTGACGACCTCG